>JBBSLB010000142.1:0-6779 GCA_038255675.1 Mycobacteriales bacterium | reverse complement strand
CGGCCGGCTTCGTCCGGCTCGTCGAGGAGCACCGGGTGCAGTTCGCGGCGCTGGTGCCCTCGATGATCCAGATGCTGCTCACCCAGCCGCTGGAGGGCCACGAGCTGTCCAGCCTCGAGCGGGTCAGCAGCGGCGGCGCGCCGCTCGCCGTCGAGGTCGCGCACGAGCTCGAGCGGCGGCTGCCCGGGCTGGAGGTGCGCGAGGGCTACGGCTGCACCGAGACCACCGCGCTCATCTCCGCCCAGCCGCCCGAGCAGCGCCGGCTGGGTTCGGTCGGCAAGCCGGTCGGCGGCATCTCGGTCCGCATCACCGGTCCGGGCGGGGAGGAGCTGGCGGCCGGGCAGGACGGCGAGATCTGCGTGCAGGGACCGCTGGTCATGAGCGGCTACTGGCAGGCGCCTGCGGAGACGGCCCAGGCGATCCGGGACGGCTGGTTCCACACCGGTGACGTCGGCCACCTCGACGAGGACGGCTACCTCTACGTCGTCGACCGGATCAAGGACCTCATCATCCGCAACGGCTTCAACGTCTACCCCCGCGACGTCGAGGACGTCCTGCTCGCCCACCCCGAGGTCACCGCGGCAGCCGTCGTCGGCCGCCCCGACGCCAAGGTGGGCGAGGAGGTGGTCGCGTTCGTCTCCGTCACGCCCGGCTCGACGCTGACGCCCGACCAGCTCGTCGTCCACGCCAAGCAGCACATCAGCGCGGCGAAGTACCCACGTGAGGTCCGCATCGTCGACAGCATCCCGCTGACCAGCGTGCTCAAGACCGACCGCAAGGCGCTGCGGGCCCAGCTCCAGCAGCGGGTCGGCTGATGGCCCCCAGCGACCCACGCCCCGACAGCCCACCCGGGCAGGTCACCGCGTTGGCCGAGCAGCGCGCCGCTGCCCGCGCCGCGAAGGACTTCGCCGCGAGCGACCGGCTGCGTGACGAGATCGCCGACGCCGGCTGGGTGGTGCGCGACGGTCCCGACGGCTGGTCGCTCGCGCCCCGGCCGCCCTACACCGTCCTGGCCTCGGTCGACGCGCTGCCCGACCGCAGCGCCGAGCCCGACACGCACCGCTGCACCGTGGCGCTGCTCGTCGAGGGCTGGCCGGAGGACGTCCGGACCTGCGTCGAAGCGCTGCTCGCCCACGCGCCCGCCGACGTGCAGGTCGTGCTGCTGGAGAACGGCGGCACCGACGCGGGCGCCGTCGTGCACGCGCTCGCCGCGCACGACCGGGTCAGCGAGCTGCACGTCGAGCGCGCCGCGGGCTGGTCACAGGCCCGGCAGGCGCTGGTGCGGGCCGACACCGCCGCCGTGCACGTCCTGATGGACCTGTCGACGGTGCTGGAGGGTGACGGCATCGGGCCCTTGCTCGACGCCCTCGACGACCCGGCGACCATCGGGGCCGGCTGGCGCGGGGTGCGGGTGAAGGACGGCTGGACCGACTTCGAGGACGCCGGGCCGGGCGAGGTCGAGGCGCTGCTCGGCTACCTGCTCGCGGTGCGCCGCAGCGCCGCCCTGCAGGTGCCGCTGCCGGCCAAGGCGCGCTTCTACCGCAACGCCGACATGGAGTGGTCGTTCCTGCTGCGCGAGGCCGGGCTCGGGCGCCTGGTCGCCGTCGACCTGCCGGTGCGCCAGGACCGGCACCGCGGCTACCACGACAGCGACCCGGCCTACCGCGACAAGCAGAGCCGCAAGACCTACGACCGCTTCCTGCAGCGCTTCCGCGGCCGCGAGGAGCTGCGCCTGCGCTGAGCGTGCAGCTCTGGTGTGAGGACCTCTGCGCGCCGTCGTAGCCTGCGGCTTCGACGATCAGGCAGGAGCACCCGTGACGGACCTCCCCGACCACGTGCGCGTGGCGGTGATCGGCAGCGGCTTCTCCGGCATCGGCACTGCCGTGCGGCTCGCCCAGGCAGGGGAGCGCGACGTCGTGGTGCTCGAGCGCGCGGGCAGCGTGGGCGGCACCTGGCGCGACAACACCTACCCGGGCTGCGCCTGCGACGTCCCCAGCCACCTCTACTCGTTCTCCTTCGCGCCCAACCCGGACTGGTCGCGCGCCTTCAGCCGGCAGCCCGAGATCCGGGCCTACCTCGAGCGGGTCTGCGACGACTTCGACGTCCGGTCACAGCTCCACCTCGACACCGAGCTGCTCGCCGGCAGCTGGGACGACGCCGCCGCGCTCTGGCGGCTCGAGACCAGCCAGGGCCCGCTCACCGCCGACCTGCTCGTCAGCGGCTGCGGCGGCCTGGTGGAGCCGGCCTGTCCCGATCTGCCCGGGTTGGAGAGCTTCGCCGGCCCGGTCTTCCACTCGGCGCGCTGGGACCATGACGTCGACCTGGCCGGCAAGCGGATCGCCGTCATCGGCACCGGTGCCTCGGCGATCCAGTTCGTCCCGGAGCTCCAGCCCGAGGCCGACCGGCTGGTGCTGTTCCAGCGCACTCCGCCGTGGGTCCTGCCGCGGATGGACCGGGAGTACGGCCAGAAGCAGAAGGACCTGTTCCGCGAGCACCCGGTCCTGCAGCGCGTGGCGCGCACCGGCCAGTACTGGTTCCGCGAGTGGAACCTGCTCGCCTTCACCGGCAAGGGCGGGCTGCGCCGCAAGGCCGAGCAGGAGGCGCGCAAGCACCTCCATCGGCAGGTGCCCGACCCTGGGCTCCGGGAGCGGCTGACCCCCGACTACGCCATCGGCTGCAAGCGGGTGCTGATCAGCAACGACTACTACCCGGCGGTCTCGCAGGACAACGTCGACGTGGTGACCAGCGGCATCGCCGAGGTGCGCCCGCACGCCGTCGTCGACGCCGACGGGGTGGAGCACGCGGTCGACGTCATCATCCTGGGGACCGGCTTCCGGGTCATGGACATCCCGGTCGCGCACCGCCTGACCGGCCGCGAGGGCCGCACCCTGGCCGAGGAGTGGCAGAAGACCGGCGCCGCCGCGCACCGCGGCACCACCGTCGCCGGCTTCCCCAACCTGTTCCTGCTGCTCGGCCCGAACACCGCGCTGGGCCACAGCAGCGTCGTGTTCATGATCGAGGCCCAGATCGCGTACGTCGTGAAGGCGCTCGAGGCGATGAAGAAGTACGGCGCCCGCGCGCTCGAGGTGCGGCGCGAGGCGCAGGACGCCTACGACGCGCGGCTGCAGGGCCAGCTCGAGACCACGGTGTGGAACTCCGGCGGCTGCCGGTCCTGGTACCGCGACGAGAACGGCCGCAACTTCACCCTGTGGCCCACGCACACCTACACGTTCAAGCGGCAGCTGTCGCGCTTCGACGCCGAGGCCTACGCGCTGCGCACCCCCGCCCGAGTCCAGGAGCCCGTGTGAGCAGGACCAAGGCCCTCGCCCTGACCGCCGCCGTCGTGGCCGGCGCCGTGCTGGTGCGCAGGCGGGCGGCCGCCGCCGCCCTGCCGGTGCCGGCGGCCCTGCCGCCGCCCGTCGGCCGGGACCGCACCGTGCGCACCGAGGACGGCGTCGAGCTGTCCGTGCACGAGCACGGCGCCCAGGACAGTGCGACCGCAACGGTGGTCCTCGCGCACGGCTACGTGCAGAGCTCGAAGCTCTGGAACGGTCAGGTGCGCGACCTGGTCGACGCCCGGCCCGACCTCAGGGTCGTGACCTACGACCACCGTGGGCACGGCCGGTCCGGCCGCACCGAGCGCGACCGCGCGACGATCCAGCAGCTGGGCCGCGACCTCGCCCGCGTCGTCGAGGCGGTCGCCCCGACCGGCCCGGTCGTCGTCGGTGGCCACTCGATGGGCGGCATGACCCTCATGGCGCTGGCCGAGGAGCACCCCGAGCTGTTCACGGAGCGCATCGTGGGCGCGGCCTTCGTCGGCACCTCCGCCGGACAGCTGGCCGACGTGACGTACGGCCTGCCCGCCCCGGTCGCTCGGGCCGTCAAGGCGCTCCTGCCGCGCCTGAACGAGGCCGCCGTCAGGGCCGAGGCCAAGGGCAGGGCCCGCAAGGTCGGTGCCGGCGACGTGTGGATGACCTTCCCGAGGGGCGCCGACAAGGCGCTGGTGCGGGAGGTGCTCGACGTGCACCGCGCGTGTTCGGCCGAGACGGTCGCGGCCTTCCTGCCGACCTTCTCGGGCCACGACCGGCGCACCGCGCTGGCCGCCCTCGCGCATGTGCCGACCGTCGTGGTCGTCGGCGACAAGGACGTGCTCTGCCCGCTGCCGCACAGCCGGGCGCTGGCCGATGCGCTGCCGACCAGCGAGCTGACCGTGTTCCCCGGGGTGGGACACATGGTCCACCTGGAGCGCCGCGCCGAGGTCAGCCGGATCCTGCTGTCCCTCGTCGACCGCGCCACCAACGGCGCCCCCCGGTCCCTCGCGACGGCGCTGGGCTGACCGGGCCTACCTGGCCTCGGCGAGCAGGACGGCCAGCCGGCTGACGCCCTTATCGAGGTCGGCGTCGCCGAGGGCGTAGGACAGCCGGAAGTAGCCGGGTGTGCCGAAGGCCTCGCCCGGGACGACGGCCACGCCGACCTCGTCGAGGACCAGCTCGGCCAGCTCGGCGGAGCTCTGCGGGGTGCGCCCGCGCAGGGACTTGCCGAGCACGCCCTTGACCGAGGGGTAGGCGTAGAAGGCGCCCTCGGGTACCGGGCAGGAGACGCCCGGGATCTCGTTGAGCATCCGCACCATCGTCTGCCGGCGGCGGTCGAAGGCGGTGCGCATCTCGGCCACGGCCGACAGGTCGCCGGCCAGCGCCTCCATCGCCGCGGCCTGCGCCACGTTGTTGACGTTGGAGGTCGCGTGCGACTGGAGGTTCGTGGCGGCCTTGATCACGTCGACCGGGCCGAGCATCCAGCCGACCCGCCAGCCGGTCATGGCGTAGGTCTTGGCGACGCCGTTGACGACCACGCAGGTGTCGGCGAGCTCGGGCACGACGACCGGCATCGAGACGTGCTCGGCGTCGCCGTAGACCAGGTGCTCGTAGATCTCGTCGGCGACGACCCAGATGCCGTGCTCGAGCGCCCAGCGGCCGACGGCCTCCACCTCGGCGGGGGAGGCCACCGCGCCGGTCGGGTTGGAGGGCGAGCACCACAGCAGCACCTTGGTGCGCTCGGTGCGAGCGGCCTCGAGCTGCTCGACGGTGACCCGGTAGCCCTGGTCCTCGTCGGTGACGACGACGACCGGAACTCCGCCGGCGAGCTTCACGGCCTCCGGGTAGGTGGTCCAGTACGGCGCCGGCAGCAGCACCTCGTCGCCCGGGTCGAGCAGCGTCGCGAAGGCTGCGTAGACCGCCTGCTTGCCGCCGTTGGTGATCAGCACCTGCGCGGCAGTGACCTCGTACCCGCTGTCGCGGGCGGTCTTGGCGACGATCGCGGCCTTGAGCGCGGGCATCCCGCCGGCCGGGGTGTAGCGGTGGTTGCTCGGGTCGGCGCAGGCCCGCTCGGCCGCAGCGACGACGGGGGCAGGAGTGGGGAAGTCCGGCTCGCCGGCGCCAAAGCCCACGACGTCCTCGCCGGCGGCCTTCTTGGCCTTTGCCTTGGCGTCGACGGCCAGCGTCGCCGACTCGGCGATGCTCCCGATCCGGGTCGAGACGCGCGGGCGGGCGGCGGTCGGTTCAGGAGCTGCGGGACCAGTCATGGGACCCATCGTCGCGCGCCCGTCCAGCGGGCGACCACCCGGGGCGGGCCCGGCGGGCCGCGCGGCAGCCCGAGCAGGTTGGACCCCGACGGCCGACGCCGTACACTCGTCCGTCTGGGGGCCGACGCCTCTGCTCCGGCGCGCCCGCGCTCCGAAGCGGTGTGCAGCAGGACCGGCCCTCGGAGGGGTGTAGCTCAGTTGGCCAGAGCGCCGGTCTCCAAAACCGGATGTCGCAGGTTCGACTCCTGTCACCCCTGCTGCACCGCACCACCCGAGCCCGCGAGCGGGCGCCACACCAGACGACGAGGACTGCATGAGCGACAGCGCAGGGACCGCGACCGGTCTCGGCACGCCTGACCGCCCCGAGCGGGCCGGCAAGGAGCGTCGCCCTGGGCGTCTTCGTCGGGTCATCACCTTCTACAAGCAGGTCGTCGCCGAGCTGCGGAAGGTCATCTGGCCGACCCGCCGCGAGCTGCTGACCTACACGGCCGTCGTGCTCGTCTTCGTCGTGTTCATGGTCGCCGTCGTCAGCCTGTTCGACTTCGTGTTCAGCCAGGGCGTGCTCGCGGTCTTCGGCAACGGCTAGACCGTCCAGCTCCGCACCGCACCCGCCCTCCCGCCTCGATCAGAACAGGACGTCCACGTGTCCGAGCCCACCCTCCCCAGCGACGCACCCGACGAGGGTGCGTGGTCCGAGCAGGGCGAGGCCGTCGACAGCACCCCGGCGGCGTTCTCGCCCGGGTTCGCCGCCTCCACCGAGGCCGGCAGCAAGGCCGCTGACCTCAACGAGCTCGGCGCCGGCGGCGTCGACGACGCGCCCAGCGGCTACCTCGCGGACGCTGCACCCGACGGCGTCGGCACCGCCGCCGGCGACGTCGCCGTGGACCCCACGTCCGACCAGGCTGCGGCCGACGAGGCTGTGTCCGACGAAGACATGGACCCGGCCGACCGGCTGCGCCAGGAGCTCGCCGGCCAGCAGGGCGACTGGTACGTCGTGCACTCCTACGCCGGCTACGAGAACAAGGTGAAGACCAACCTCGAGAGCCGCATCTCCTCGCTCAACATGGAGGACTACATCTACGCGATCGAGGTGCCGACCGAGGAGGTCACCGAGATCAAGGGCGGCAAGCGCCAGCAGGTCGTCCGCAAGAAGCTCCCCGGCTACCTGTTCGTCCGGATGGACCTCACCGACGAGTCCTGG
>JBBSLB010000141.1:0-6865 GCA_038255675.1 Mycobacteriales bacterium | reverse complement strand
GGTGAGCGGGCTGGCGCCGGCCTCGCGACGCCACTGGGCGGCGCGCACGGCGCACTCGGTCAGCCCCGCGACCGCCAGCGAGCGCAGCGGCCGGTCGTCGGTGCCGGCGACCAGGTCGCGCCAGCGGACCGCCAGCTCCTCCTCGAGCCGCACGGCCAGCTCCAGCGCTGCGTCCGCGGAGGCCACGGCGACGTCGTAAGCCGGCTCGCTCGGCTCAGGGTCGGCGCCCGCCTCGCGCAGCAGCGCGGTGAGCTGGTCGCGGCGGGAGCGGTGGCTGTCGTAGGCCAGCAGCGCCAGCCGCCGCGGCTCCTCGGCCAGCCGGGCGCCCAGCACGCCGTAGCCGTAGATGACCGTGTGCTCGGCCTCGAGCAGCACCTGGAGAAGCGGGATGCTCATGCCAGCGCCACCGCGTGGCTGCTCTCGCTCGCGGCGAGCGAGGCGAGCAGGCCGGCCAGGTCGCGGCCGGCCGCGGCGAGCGCATCGGCGGTGTGCGCGCCGGCGGCCGTCTGCTCGACGGCGAGCAGGGCGGCCAGTGCGTCGGCGGTTGTCGTCGGGGGCGGCACCTCGGGCGGCAGGGGCAGCGGCGTCGACGTGGGGGACGGCGTGGGCGTGGGGGAGGCGCTTGGCGGCGGCCCGGTCAGCGCCAGCAGGTGCTCGCCGTGCTCGGCGCGCAGCGCGAGCAGCCGGGTCGTCAGCGCCGGCAGCACCGCGAGCAGCCGGTCGTACTCCGCCAGCAGCGCGCGCTCGCGCTCGGCAGCTGAGCCGCGCAGCAGGTCGTCGGGGTCCGGTGGCGGCGGCGGGGCGGGCTCGGTCGTGCACGCGGCCAGGGGCAGCAGCGCCGCGCCGGCCAGCAGGGCGCGGCGGCCCACCCGAGGTCCCATCCGGCCCAGCCAACCAGAAGACGGTCAGGGCAGCCGCAGGTCCTCGGCGATCCCGGCGGCCAGCAGCGCGGCGGCCGGCTGCGCCTGCACGACGGCCGTGCGCAGCGCCCCGGCGGCCCTCGGCTCGCCGTCGGCGGCGGCGGTCAGCGCGTCGAGCAGCGAGGCCTGGGCCGGGACGAGCTCGGCGGCCACCGTCTCGGCGGGCAACCCGCCGACGTGCTCGGCCAGCAGCCGGGCCAGCTCGTCGGGGAAGCCGAGCAGCAGCCCGGGCTCGCCCTCGCGGCCGGCCGCCCGGTCGCCGGCGTAGCGGGTCAGCCGGTCGAGGTGGGCCTGCCAGGCGCGCAGGAACGGTGCCCGGGCGGCTGGGTAGGCCTCGCCGACGAGGTCGCCCAGCTGCTCGGCGTTGGCGCTCAGCGCTGCCCCAACACCGTCGCCGGAGCCGGGCGTGGCCGCCCCGCGGCCCAGCGCGCCGACCAGCGCGACGTGCTGGGTGAGCAGCGCGGTCACGTCGGCGCGCAGCAGGGCGGCGCCGGTCCCGGTGCCGCCGAGCCCGCGGTCGGCGGCGATCCCGGCGGCCAGCAGCCGCGCGGTGCGTGCCGACTCGACCGCGGCGGCCCGCAGTGCGGCCCACGGGTCCGGCCCGGCGGCGGCGACCTGCGCCAGCAGGTCGTTGCCCAGCCGCTCGGCGAGCTCGGCGGCGTCCAGCGCGGGCACCACCTGGCGGACCACCCGGGCCAGCTCGCCCTCTGCCTGTTCCAGCGACGCGCGCACCTCGGCGGCCGCTGCCACATCGCCCGAGGCGAGCGCGACGGCGTGCTGGGCGAGCAGCGCGTCGTCACGCCGCAGCGCCTGCCCGAGCGGCGCGCGGGCTCCCGAGTAGGTCGCCCCCAGGATGTCGGCCAGTGCGGCCGAGGCATTGCCCAGCGCGTCGAGCGCCGCGGTGGGGCCGGGGTCGCCCAGTCGTCCCTGCGCCGTGATGACCGCCTCGGTGGCGGCGGCCACGGCGTACGTCCGCTCCACGAGCAGGGCGGTCAGCCCGGCCTGCAGCTCTGCGGCGGGGGAGGAGGAGGCGGCCGCGCCCAGCACCGCCGGTCGCACGGCCATCGGCTCGGGGGTGACGGGGGCCGAGGAGCAACCGGCCAGCAGCAGGACGGCCAGGACAGCCCCGAGCAGCGCCGGCCGCGGGGACGGACGGCGCTGGTCGGGTCGGGGCGGCGGGCGCATCACAGCGCGTTCGGCCGCGGTCGCCCCCCGGATGGGCCGGCGGCCGCCCGCTAGGCTGGTCGCTGCACGCGCGCCACCGCACCGACCACAACCGCAGAGAGAGGCAGGGACGCATGGCTGCCTCCGCCGCCCGCCTGAGCGAGCTCGTCCGCCCGCAGGTCGCCGCCGTCGGCTACGACCTCGAGGACCTCAGCGTCACCGCCGCGGGCCGCCGCAGCGTCGTCCGTGTGGTCGTCGACAAGGACGGCGGTGTCACCCTTGACGACGTCGCTGACGTGAGTCGTGCCATCAGCGAGGTGCTCGACGAGCTCGACGAGGCTGAGCCCGGCGCCTTCGGCACCACCTACGTCCTGGAGGTCTCCTCACCGGGCGTCGACCGCCCGCTCACCGAGCCCCGGCACTGGCGCCGCAACCTGCGTCGGCTGGTGACGGCGACCCTGCTCGAGGGCGACCCGGTCACCGGCCGGGTGCTGTCTGTCGACGACGAGGCGGTCGTCCTCGACGTCGACGGCAGTGAGCGGCGGCTGCCGTACGCCGCAGTGGTGCGCGGGAAGGCGCAGGTCGAGTTCAGCCGCACCGACGCGCCCGACGACGGGACCGACGACGACGAGGAGCTGGCGCCGTGAAGATTGACATGGCCGCGCTGCGCGGCTTGGAGCGCGAGAAGGAGATCTCCTTCGACCTGGTGGTCAGCGCCATCGAGACCGCGCTGCTGACCGCGTACAAGCACACCGAGGGCGCCCGGCCGCACGCCCGGGTCGAGCTCGACCGCACTTCCGGTGAGGTCGTCGTGCTCGCGCAGGAGCTGGCCGAGGACGGCACCGTCGCCCGCGAGCACGACGACACGCCCGAGGGCTTCGGCCGCATCGCCGCCAGCACCGCCAAGCAGGTCATCCTCCAGCGGTTGCGCGAGGCGGAGAGTGCGCTGTCCTACGGCGAGTACGCCGGCCGCGAGGGCGACGTGGTGTCCGGCATCGTGCAGCAGGCCCCGCAGCGTCCCGGCGCGCCGCTCAACCGCAACGTCATGGTCAAGCTGGGCACCACCGAGGACGCCCTCGAGGCGGTCCTGCCGCCGGGCGAGCAGGTGCCCGGCGAGGTCTACGCCCACGGCAGCCGGCTGAAGTCGCGCATCGTGACGATCGCCCGTGGCCAGCGCGGCGCGTCGGTGACGGTCTCGCGCACCCATCCCGACCTCGTGCGCGGGCTGTTTGCCCTGGAGGTGCCGGAGATCGCCGACGGCTCGGTAGAGATCGTCGCGCTGGCCCGCGAGGCCGGCCACCGCACCAAGATCGCCGTCCGATCGACGGTCGCCGGCCTGAACGCCAAGGGCGCCTGCATCGGCCCGGTCGGCAGCCGGGTCCGCAACGTCACCACCGAGCTGCACGGCGAGAAGATCGACATCGTCGACTGGGACGCCGACCCGGCCCGCTTCGTGGCGAGCGCCCTGTCGCCGGCGCGGGTGAGCTCGGTACAGGTCGTCGACGCCGTGCAACGCTCCGCCCGGGTCGTCGTGCCGGACTACCAGCTGTCGCTGGCGATCGGCAAGGAGGGCCAGAACGCCCGCCTGGCCGCTCGGCTCACCGGCTGGCGGATCGACATCCACAGCGACACCGAAGGCACGTCCCCGACGGCCGACGGCGAGCCCGGCCCGACGTGAGCCGTCGGGCCCAGCCGCCGCACGCGGTAGGCTCGTCCACGGCTCGTCTCCCGGGCCCGCAGCGCACGTGCGTCGGCTGCCGGGTCAAGGCGGCGAAGGCTGACCTGCTGCGCGTCGTCGGAGCCGGGGGTGCACTCGCCCCTGACCCCGAAGGACGGCTGCCGGGCCGAGGTGCCCGCGTGCACCCCGACCCCCGGTGCCTCGACCTCGCCGAGAAGCGGCGGGCGTTCCCCCGGGCCCTGCGCCTGGACGGTCCGCTCGACCTCACCCTGGTGCGGGAGCACGTCACAGCAGCACCGACACCACCACCCGACAGAGCGGAACCTCCTCGATGAGCACTCGATGAGCCAGTCCCCATGAGCACGCCCATGCAGTAGCCACCAGGCGCGGGAACGACCCGGGCCGTACGAAGGAGTCCAGTGCCCGGAAAAGCCCGCGTCCACGAGCTCGCCAAGGAGCTCGGCAAGGACAGCAAGAGCGTTCTCGCCTGGTTGAAGGAGAACGGCGAGTTCGTCAAGTCCGCCTCCTCGACCATCGAGGCCCCCGTCGCCCGCAAGCTGCGCGAGGCCTTCCCCGCCGCCCCGTCGGCCCCCGCGGCCCCCGCTGCTGCGCCCGCCGCGAAGCCGGCGGCGCCCGCCCCGGCGGCCCCGGTTGCTCAGGCGCCGGCCCCGGCGGAGGCGCCCACCGCCCCGTCGGCCGCGCGCCCGGGTGCGCCCATGCCCGGACCGGCTCGCCCGGCCGCGCCGGTCGCCCCCGCCGCGGAGGCGCCCACCGCACCCGCCGCGCCCCGCCCGGCCGCTCCCGGCCCCCGGCCCGGCAACAACCCGTTCAGCTCGCCGAGCGACACCCCGGCCGTGGCCATGCCGCCGCGCCCGCCGGCCGCGCGTCCGGCCCCGTCTCCCGGTCTGCCGCCGCGGCCGGGCGCCCCGACCCCCGGCTCGATGCCGCGCCCCGCTGGCGGGACCCCTGGCATGCCGCCCCGCCCGGCCGCGCCGCGCCCGGCTGCTGCCGGTCCGCGCCCCGGTCCCGGCATGTTCCCGCCCCGTCCCGCCGGTCCCGGCGCGGGCGGTCCGCGCCCCGGTCCCGGCATGTTCCCGCCCCGCGCCGCGGGCGCCCGTCCGGGCATGCCCGGCGCGCGCCCCGGCGGCGGACCCGGCGGCCCCGGCGGCCGTCCGGGCGGTGCGCCCGGTGGCGGTGGCGGTGGCTTCGCCGGCCGTCCCGGTGGCTTCGGCGGTCGTCCCGGCGGCCCGCGTGGTGGCGCCGGTCGTGGTGGCCCCGTCGCCGGTGCCTTCGGTCGAGGCCCCGGTGGCCGTCCGACCCGCGGGCGCAAGAGCAAGAAGCAGCGTCGTCAGGAGTTCGACAACCTGGCTGCGCCGACGGCGGGCGGTGGCATCGCCCGCGGCAACGGCGAGAAGGTCCGTCTGACCCGTGGCGCGTCGCTGGCCGACTTCGCCGACAAGATCAACGCCAACCCCGGCTCGCTGGTCCAGGTGGCCTTCACCGAGCTCAACGAGATGGTGACGGCAACCCAGTCGTGCACCGACGAGACGCTGCTGCTGCTCGCGAACCACCTCGGCTACGACGTGACGATCGTCAGCCCGGAGGAGGAGGACGCCGAGCTGCTCGACCGCTTCGACCTCACCTTCGGCGGCGACTACGACGACGAGGCCGACCTGGTCTCCCGGCCGCCGGTCGTGACGATCATGGGTCACGTCGACCACGGCAAGACCCTGCTGCTCGACGCGATCCGCAAGACCGACGTCGTCAAGGGCGAGGCCGGTGGCATCACCCAGCACATCGGCGCCTACCAGGTGCACCACCCCGTCGAGGGCGGCGTGCGCGAGCTGACCTTCATCGACACCCCGGGCCACGAGGCGTTCACCGCCATGCGCGCCCGCGGTGCCAAGGTCACCGACATCGCCGTGCTCGTCGTGGCGGCTGACGACGGCGTCAAGCCGCAGACCATCGAGGCGCTCAACCACGCCCAGGCGGCCGACGTCCCGATCGTCGTCGCGGTCAACAAGATCGACAAGGAGGGCGCCGACCCGGCCAAGGTCCGCGGCCAGCTCACCGAGTACGGCCTGGTGGCCGAGGAGTACGGCGGCACGACGATGTTCGTCGACGTGTCGGCCAAGGCCGGTCGCGGGCTCGAGGAGCTCCTCGACGCGATCCTGCTGACCACCGACGCCGCCCTCGAGCTGCTCGAGGACGCGTCCATCCCGGCCCAGGGCGTCGCGATCGAGGCCCGGCTCGACAAGGGCCGCGGCTCCGTCGCGACCGTCCTGGTCCAGCGCGGAACCCTGCGCGTCGGCGACTCGATCGTCGCCGGCGACGCCTTCGGCCGCGTCCGCGCCATGCTCAACGAGCGCGGCGAGAACGTGCAGGAGGCCAGCCCCGGCCAGCCGGTGCAGGTGCTCGGCTTCACCAGCGTCCCCGGCGCCGGCGACAACTTCATGGTGGTCGACGAGGACCGCATCGCCCGCCAGATCGCCGAGCAGCGCGCGGCCCGTGAGCGCAATGCCCTGCTCGCCCAGGTGCGCGGCCGGCCGACGCTGGAGTCGCTGTTCGACCGCCTCAAGGAGGGGGAGAACACCCAGCTCAACCTCATCCTCAAGGGCGACGTCAGCGGTTCGGTCGAGGCCGTCGAGGACGCCCTGCTCAAGATCGAGATCGATCCCGAGGTCTCGCTGCGGATCATTCACCGCGGTGTCGGCGCGATCACCGAGAACGACGTCACGCTGGCCTCGGCCTCCGATGCGGTCATCCTCGGCTTCAACGTCCGGGCTGAGGGCAACGCCCGCGACCTGGCCGACCGCGAGCACGTCGACGTCCGGTACTACTCGGTCATCTACGCCGCGATCGAGGACGTCGAGGCAGCGCTCAAGGGCATGCTCAAGCCGGAGTACGAGGAGGTCTCGCTCGGCACCGCCGAAGTCCGCGAGGTCTTCCGCGTGCCGAAGATCGGCAACATCGCCGGCTCGATCGTGCGCAGCGGCCTGATCCGCCGCAACACCAAGGCCCGCCTGCTCCGCGACAGCGTCGTGATCAAGGACGACCTCTCGGTCGAGTCCCTGCGCCGCTTCAAGGACGACGCGACCGAGGT
>JBBSLB010000140.1:0-6873 GCA_038255675.1 Mycobacteriales bacterium | reverse complement strand
GCTGTACTACAACCTCACCTTCCACAAGAGCCGCCTGGAGAAGCTGCACCAGGCGATGCTCGCCGCGAAGATGGAGTCGCCGTACGCCGAGTGGCTCGTCACCTGGCAGGACAAGCCCGGTGACGCCGAGCGGCTCACCACATCGGTGCCCTGCTCGAACTTCTTCCCTGTCCGCGACGCTGCGCTCATCGCGCACGCCACGCAGGTCGACCCGACCGGGCGCTGGTTCTCCTGCCCGATCGAGCTGCAGCAGGAGACCTGGCCGTACGAGGACTTCCAGCTGGCCCGGTCGCTGGTGGACACCGACCTGCCGGAGGACGACCTGTTCGCCGGCGTGCAGGAGCGGGTGAGCCCGTGACGGGCCTGCTGCTGCTCGCCGTCGAGGAGGAGGACATCGGCACCGGCCCGATCGGCCTGCTCATCGTCCTGCTCATGCTCGTCGTGACCTTCTTCCTCATCCGGAACATGAGCGGCCGGCTCAAGCGGCTGCCGCGGGAGTTCCCGGACGAGCGCACCCCGGAGCAGCGGGCGAAGGACGAGCTCAAGGACAACCCCAAGACCTGACCGCGCTCAGTCGTCGTGCCGGCTGGACCGGCCCTTCTTGATCTGCGCGCGCTGCCGCTTGCCCTCCAGCCTGCGCTCCTTCGACCCGCGGGTGGGCTTGGTCGCCCGGCGCGACGGCGGCGGCGGTGCAACCGCCTCGCGCAGCAGCTGGGCCAGTCGCTGCTCTGCCGCCTCGCGGTTCTGCAGCTGGCTACGGTGCTCGCTCGCGGCAACGGTGATGACGCCGTCGACGAGCCGGCCGGCGAGCCGGTCGAGCGCCCGCGCCCGCAGGTGCTCGTCCAGCGCACCGGACCGGGCGACGTCGAAGGACAGCTCCGCGCGGCTGTCGGTGGTGTTCACGCCCTGACCGCCGGGGCCGGACGAGCGGGAGAACCGCCAGCTCAGCTCGGCCTCGGGCACGACGACGCGCGACGTCACCTGCAGGGGTCCGGGCACCTGCGCAGTCTCCTCTGAGGCCGCAACCTTGCCCGCGCGCCAGGGTGGTCTCACCTGGCGGCAGCAGGTCCCTCTCGGTGCCGTCAGTTTCGTCACAGAACCGTGACCAGCCACGTTTCGTCCGATCGAGCCGGGCAACAGCGGCTTGTGTCCGACCGCTCCGGACCACCGGCGAGCCCCCGGAGCCCACCCCGGCGGCCGTCCCGCAGACGCCAGGAACGATCCCCGTCCGACCCTGACCCAGAGGAGATCACATGATCGACACCAAGAGCCTCGGCAGCCTGACCGGCAAGAGCGTCGTCGGCCCCGACGGCGAGAAGATCGGCAAGATCGCGGACGTGTACGAGTCCACCGAGGGCGGTGGCGGGACCTTCGCAACCGTCACCACCGGCCTGTTCGGGGGCGGGGCCAGCTTCTTCCCGCTGGATGCGGCCGAGCTGCGCGGCGACGAGGTTGCCGTTCCGTACACCAAGGAGTTCGTCAAGGACGCTCCGCGGGTGGAGAACGACGAGGAGCTCACCGCTCCGGAGGAGCAGCGCCTGTTCGAGTACTACGCAGCGGGCGGCCAGGGCGCGACGGGCACGCAGCCGGTTCCCCGCGGCACCGACCGCAAGGACGTGGACGGCGATGGCGTGTACGACGACGTCGAGAACACGGCCGTTGGTCGCGACACCTCCGGGCTCACCACCGACGACGCGATGACCCGCTCCGAGGAGCGGCTCGAGGTGGGTACCGCGAAGCAGGAGGTCGGCCGGGCCCGGCTCCGCAAGCGCGTGATCACCGAGACCGAGACGCGCACCGTTCCGGTCAGCCACGAGGAGGTCCGCGTCGAGCGCGAGCCGATCACCGACGGCAACCGCGGCAAGTCCGTCGACGGTCCGGCCATCTCCGAGGAGGAGCACGAGGTCGTGCTCACCGCCGAGAAGCCCGTCGTCGCCAAGGAGACTGTCCCGGTCGAGCGCGTGCGCCTCGGCAAGGAGACGGTCACCGACGAGGTCGAGGTCACCGAGGACGTCCGCAAGGAGCAGATCGAGGTCGACGGTGCTGACGACGTCTACCCGGCTGGCTCCGAGGAGACCCGCACCGAGAAGGGTGCCGAGCCGCGCACGTAGCCGGCCCGACCCCCTGACGACCGCCGCCTCCGCCCCCTGGGCAGGGGCGGCGTCGTCGTCCCCGACACCCTTGGAGTCCCAGATGGCCCAGCACACGACCGATCAGGACCGGTCTGAGATCGTCCTGTCCGAGGAGCGACTCGACGTCGGCACCGAGACCCAGCAGGCAGGCGTCGCCCGTGTCCGGAAGAGCTCCTACCTGGAGACCGTCCAGGAGCGCGTCGACCGAGGGGTCGAGCACGCCGACACCGAGCACGTGCCGGTCGACGACGCCGCTGCCGACAGCGGAGAGGTGGAGACCCTCCCCGACGGGAGCCTGTCGATCCCGGTCTTCGAGGAGGAGATCGTCGTGACCAAGCGGCTCGTCGTGCGGGAGCGCGTCGTGGTCCGCAAGCACACCGTGCAGGAGGAGCACGTCGTCACGGCTGAGCTGCGGCGCGAGCGCGTCGAGGTCGAGGCCGAGGGCGACGTGGTGGTCAACGACGAGCGCTGACCGCGCTGAGCACTGCACGGATCTGCACCCACCTTGGCCCAGGCCGGCGCCAGGTCGCCCGTTGCGCCCTGCGGAGGCGGGAGGTGGGTGCAGAGGCAGGCGGGGGAGGATGTTCCCCATGCCCAACCGCCTCGCCTCGTCCACCAGCCCGTACCTGCTGCAGCACAAGGACAACCCGGTCGACTGGCAGGAGTGGGGGCCTGAGGCGTTCGCCGAGGCCGATCGGCGCGGGGTGCCGGTGCTGCTGTCCATCGGCTACGCCGCCTGCCACTGGTGCCACGTCATGGCGCACGAGTCCTTCGAGGACGACGCGACCGCGGCCTTCATGAACGAGCACTTCGTGAACGTCAAGGTCGACCGCGAGGAGCGGCCCGACGTCGACGCCGTCTACATGGAGGCCGTGCAGGCCATGACCGGTCACGGCGGCTGGCCGATGACGAGCTTCCTCACCGCCAAGGGCGAGCCGTTCTTCTGCGGGACCTACTGGCCGCTGGAGGCGCGGCACGGGATGCCGGCCTTCCGCGAGGTGCTGCAGTCGGTCGCGCAGACGTGGGACAGCCGCCGCGGCGAGGTGGAGGCGGCCGGCGCCGATGTGGTGCAGCGGCTGTCGCGCGACCCGGGTGGCCCGACCGCCGCCGTCACCGCCGAGCTGCTCGACGCGGCCTTCGCCAACCTCAAGGCCGGCTACGACGGCGTGCACGGCGGCTTCGGCAGCGCCCCGAAGTTCCCGCCGTCGATGGTGCTCGAGTTCCTGCTCCGGCACGCCGCCCGCACCGGTGCGGGCCTCGAGCTCGCCGAGCACACCTGCCGGGCGATGGCCGCCGGCGGGATGTACGACCAGCTTGCCGGCGGCTTCGCCCGCTACTCCGTCGATGCCCAGTGGGTCGTCCCCCACTTCGAGAAGATGCTGTACGACAACGCTCTGCTGCTGCGGGTCTACGTGCACCTGTGGCGCGCGACCGGGTCTGACGACGCGCGGCGGGTCGCGACCGAGACGGCCGACTTCTTGCTGCGTGACCTGCGCACGGTCGAGGGCGGCTTCGCGTCGGCGCTGGACGCCGACACCGACGGCGAGGAGGGCCTCACCTACGCCTGGACGCCCGCGCAGCTGATGGACGCGCTCGGCGACGAGGACGGCCGCTGGGCCGCTGAGCAGTTCGACGTGACGGCGAAGGGCACCTTCGAGCACGGCAGCTCGGTGCTGCAGCGGCTGGCCGAGCCGGACGACCCGGCCCGCTACGAGCGGGTCTGCGCGCGGCTGCGGGAGGTGCGCGCGCAGCGGCCGCAGCCCGGCCGCGACGACAAGGTCGTCGCGGCCTGGAACGGCCTCGCTGTCGCCGCCCTCGCCGAGGCCGGGGTGCTGCTCGACCGGCCGGACTGGGTGCTGGCCGCCGACGCCTGCGCCGACCTGCTCGGCCGGCTGCACTGGACCGGCGGCCGACTGCTGCGCACCTCGATCGACGGCCGGGCCGGCCGCAACGCCGGCGTGCTCGAGGACTACGCCGACGTCGCGGAGGGGCTGCTCGCGCTGTTCTCCGCGACCGGTGACGTACGCCGGCTGCAGGCGGCGAAGGGGCTGCTCGAGGTGGTGCTGGTCCACTTCGCCGACGGTCACGGCGGCTTCTTCGACACCGCGGACGACGCCGAGCAGCTCGTGCGCCGGCCGCAGGACCCGACCGACAACGCGACGCCGAGCGGGCTGGCCGCCGCGGCCGGTGCGCTGCTCACCTGCGCCGCGATGACCGGAGAGGACCGCTACCGCGCTGCGGCCGAGACCGCGCTGACCACGGTCGCCCCGCTGATGGGGCGGCACGCCCGCTTCGCCGGCTGGGCGGCCGCCGTGGGGGAGGCGCTGCTCGCCGGACCGGCCGAGGTCGTCGTCCTTGACCGTCCGGACCTGCTGCGCGTCGCGCGACTCGGCACGTCGCCCGGGGCCGTCGTCGTGACCGGCGGACCGCTTGCCGAGGGACGGCCGGCGGGCGCGGCGTACGTCTGCCGCCAGTTCGTCTGCGCGGCGCCGACGACAGAACCGGCCCGCCTGGCCGAGCAGCTGCAGGTGCGTGAGCCCTGACGCCGCCCGCGGCTCAGGCGGTCGCGCCGTACGTCGCGAAGGACACGGCGATGTAGTGCGTGACGAACGCCAGCAGCGTGAAGGCGTGGAAGACCTCGTGGAAGCCGAACCAGCGTGGCGACGGGTTCGGCCGGCGCAGCGCGTAGACGATCGCGCCGAGGCTGTAGAACAGGCCACCCACCAGCAGCAGCACGACCACCCGCCAGCCGCCGGCGTCCTGCAGCTGGGGGAGCACGCCGAGCGCAACCCAGCCGAGCGCGAGGTAGAGCCCGACGAACATCCAGCGGGCCGGGCGGCGGACCGCGTTGCGCAGCACCACGCCGAGCAGGGCCCCGCCCCAGACCAGCCCGAAGACGACCCAGCGGACCGTCCCGTCCAGCAGGAGCAGGGCGAACGGCGTGTAGGTCCCGGCGATCAGGATGAAGATCATCGAGTGGTCGAGCCGCTTCATGACCTCACGCGAGCGGCCGGCCCACGGGCCGCGGTGGTAGGCCGCGGACGTGCCGAACAGCAGGGCGACGCTGAGCGCGTAGACGAGGGCCGCAACGCGCGCCTGGCCACCCTCGGCAAGGCAGACCAGTGCGGTGCCGGTGACCAGGGACACGGCGAACGCCGCTTCGTGCAGGACCCCTCGCAGCCGGGGCTTGATCGCCTCGGCCAGCTCGTGCGCGCGGTGCTCCAGGGCGCTTCCTGCGGTGTCCTGCACGTGTCTCCTGCGTGTCGCCCGGGTGCGGGATCTCACAGGGTCCGGTCGGGGGCCCCCGGGTAGCATCCCCCTACTCGTCCGGTCAGGAAACTCGTGCCTTGAGGCGTCCTGTCGCGGAACACCTCGACGGAGAGGCAGACATGACGAAGGCGTCCACGATCCCCGGGATCGACGCAGCCCCCACCAAGAACAGCAAGCTCGTCGAGTGGGTGCGGGACATCGCCCAGCTCACGAAGCCCGATCAGGTGGTGTGGTGCGACGGCTCCGAGCAGGAGTGGCAGCGCCTGGCCGACGAGCTGGTCGCGAGTGGCACCTTCATCAAGCTCGACCAGAGCAAGCGCCCCAACAGCTTCTACGCCACCTCCGACCCGAGCGACGTCGCCCGGGTCGAGGACCGCACCTTCATCTGCAGCCAGGACGAGGTCGACGCCGGTCCGACCAACAACTGGATGGCGCCGGACCAGATGCGCGCCACCCTGGAGCCGCTTTTCGACGGCTGCATGAAGGGCCGGACGATGTACGTCGTCCCGTTCTGCATGGGCCCGCTCGGCAGCCGGATCAGCCAGCTCGGCGTCGAGATCACCGACAGCCCGTACGTCGTCGCGTCGATGAAGATCATGACGCGCATGGGGCAGGCGGCCCTTGACGAGATCGGTGCGGACGGCTTCTTCGTCCCGGCCGTGCACACCGTCGGCGCGCCGCTCGAGCCCGGCCAGGCCGACGTGCCGTGGCCCTGCAACGACACCAAGTACATCGTCCACTACCCCGAGACCCGCGAGATCTGGTCGTACGGCTCGGGCTACGGCGGCAACGCGCTGCTCGGCAAGAAGTGCTTCGCGCTGCGCATCGCGTCGGTCATGGCCCGTGACGAGGGCTGGATGGCCGAGCACATGCTCATCCTCAAGCTCACCCCGCCGGCCGGCGAGCCGCGCTACGTCACGGCGGCCTTCCCGAGCGCCTGCGGCAAGACCAACCTCGCGATGCTCACCCCCTCGATCCCGGGCTGGAAGGTCGAGACGGTCGGCGACGACATCGCCTGGATGCGCTTCGGCGACGACGGCCGGCTCTACGCGATCAACCCCGAGGCCGGCTTCTTCGGCGTCGCGCCCGGCACCGGCGAGGACACCAACGCCAACGCCGTGCAGACCTTCACTGGCAACAGCATCTTCACCAACGTCGCCCTGACCGACGACGGGGACGTGTGGTGGGAGGGCTTGACCGAGCAGCCGCCGGCCGGCCTGACCGACTGGAAGGGCAACAGCTGGAGCCCCGAGTCGGGCACCCCCACCGCCCACCCGAACAGCCGCGGACCACGTTGGACCAGAATGACAGCAGTCACCGCGGCGCAGCCCGCTCCCAATAATAACCAGGGAACTGCAACCCATTCTCCAATTCGGCCCATCGAAAGCCCTGCCATCAGAGGTAACACCAGCCAAAGTACGGGAGCACGGTGTCCAAGGCTGCGGCTGTTCATGCAAATCGATTGAAACAG
>JBBSLB010000139.1:0-7012 GCA_038255675.1 Mycobacteriales bacterium | reverse complement strand
GGGTTGAGGTCGTACGCCAGCCGCTGGGCCAGCGCGACGTGGTCGTGACCGAAGACCCTCGTGACCGCGGGGCTGACCCACAGCATCCGGCCGCGGATGTCGAGCACGAGGACGACGTCGTCGGCGTTGCGCAGCAACGCCCGCAGCCGCGCCTCGTTGCCCGCCACCTCCCGCTCGGCGGTGGCCCGCTCGGTGACGTCGACAGCGATGCCGATGCCCCCGACCACGCGGCCCTCCTCATCACGCAGCGGGCGGAAGTAGGACTCCCAGTCCCTTCCCCCGACGTTGCGCCGCAGGGAGGTCGACTCCCCCGCCAGGGTCGCGAGGGTGGCGGCCAACGGCTCCGGGTCGTCCCGGTCGCGCTCGAGCAGGTCGACGCCCGCGAGCTCGTCGTCGGTCAGCCCGAGGCTTGCCAGGGCTGCCCCCCGCGAGCTGGTGCAGACACCCTTGCAGTCGAAGGTCCAGACGGCGACCGGCATCGAGTGCACGAGCGCCTCGAAGCGGGTGGCCTCGACCCGCTCGCGCTCCTGGGCGGCCCGCAGGTCGGTGACGTCCTGCAGCGAGGTGTGCAGGGCGACGACCTGCCCCGCCTCGCGCACGGTGGTGGTCGTCGCGACGACCCGCCGCGGGCCACCGGTCGCCGGCACGATGGTGACCTCGCGCTGCTCGAAGTGCGCAGCGCCGGTGGCGAGCCTGGTGAGCACGTCCGCCGACTCCTCCTGGTCGGCGGCGGCGACCATCCCCATACCGTCGGTGCCGACCAGGACGGCGGCCGGCATCCCGATCAGCCGCTCGACCGCCGGGTTGACGGCCAGCACGACACCGTCCGGTCGCAGCCGGGCCTGCGGCACGGGCGAGGACAAGAACTCCTCGTCCACCCCGCGCTGAGTCGTCAGCAGCGCCTCCTGCGCCCGTCGCAGCGGACCCCGGTCGTGATGCACCCGCACACTGCCGGTGACCCGGCCCGCCTCGTCGCGCAGCAGCACGACGTGCAGCTCGACCTCCACGCAACGACCGTCCTTGGCCAGCCGGACGGTGTCCACGCCGGCCAGCTGCTCCCCGTCGCTCAGTCGCTGCTCGAGCTGCTCGAACTCGGCTCGACGGTCCTGCGGGACGAGCACCAAGAGCGGCTGCCCCACCGCCTCCTGGCGGGTCCACCCGTAGAGGCGTTGCGCGCCGGGTGACCAGGACGTGATGGTCCCGGCGGGCGAGACGGTGAGGACGGCCGACGTCGGCGCGACGGAGAACTCCAGCGCAGCGCTGTCTTGGCTCACGTGCCGTCCAGGGGTCGGAGCTCACACCGGGAGGGGACCAGCGCGGACGGGGCCTGGTCCGCGCGGCGCGTGGGGCCAGGGCCCGCCGCAGATCACCGTACGCCGGGCCCGCCACGTCTCGTGCTGAGCTTCATGTCGTTTCCCGGACCTTTTCCGCCCCGGAAGCGACATATGGATCAGTATGAGCAACAGCGCCCGGCGCGCGGTGACGCGAAGCGGTCAACCGGCGCGACGTCGGCGGGCCACCTCCGCCAGCACCACGGCCGCCGCAATGCCCGCGTTGAGCGACTCGTTGCCGTCGGCCATCGGGATCGACACGGTGATGTCGCAGGTCTGCTCGACCAGCCGACCGAGCCCGTCGCCCTCCGACCCGACGACGAGCACGAGCGGCTCGGTGGCGAGCTCGAGGTCGTCCAGCCCGACCGAGCCGTCCATCGCCAGGCCGGCCACGAACAGCCCCGCCTCGCGGTACTCCTTGAGGGTGCGGGCCAGGTTCGTGCAGCGGGCCACCGGCAGCCGGGCGGCCGCGCCGGCGCTGGTGCGCCAGGCCGCCGCGGTCATGCCGGCGCTGCGCCGCTCGGGCACGAGCACGCCCTGCGCACCAAAGGCGGCGGCCGAGCGCACCACGGCGCCCAGGTTGCGCGGGTCGGTCACACCGTCAAGCGCGACGATCAGCGGGGCGTCGGCGGCCAGCGCCTTCTGCAGCAGGTCATCGGGGTGAAGGTAGGTGTAGGGCGGGACCTGCAGCGCCAGGCCCTGGTGCAGCGCACGCCCGGTCATCCGGTCCATCTCGGCCCGGCTGACCTCCATCAGCGCCAGCCGCGCCTTGCCGGCCAGCGCGACGGCCTCGGTCACCCGCTCGTCGGCGTCGACGTCGGTGACGACGTAGAGAGCCGTCGCCGGCACGTTGGCGCGCAGCGCCTCGACGACCGGGTTGCGGCCCACGACGGTCTCCGGGGTGTCGGCGCCGCTCTTGCCGCGCGGTCCGCGCGGACCGGCGCCGCGATCGACCGGGCGGGTGCCACTGGCCGGGTTGGCCCCACCGCGCTCGGCCCGACGGGCCGCTGCGGCGGCCTTGCGCGCCGCCGGGTGCTTGGTACGCGCCTCGGCGGGCGGGGTCGGGCCGCGTCCCTGCAGCTTCTTGCGACCCTGGCCGCCGGAGCCCATCGCGGCGCCCTTGCGGTGCGTGCCCGCCTTGGCCCCGCGGCCGCCCTGGCCGCCCTTGGCGACGCCGCCGCCACCGCGCTGCTTGCCGGTCATCGGGGGTCCCCGGCGCGTCGTGAGCGCAGCGAGCGACGTGTTGGGGTTCTCATGCCAGCCTCCACCGGACGCCGGGGACACCGTCGACCATTGTGTCCTCGAGCACGATGCCCGAGGCCTTGAGCGAGTCGCGGACCGCATCGGCCCGCTCCCAGTCCTTGCGGGCGCGGGCGTCGGCCCGCGCCTCCACCGCGATCTGCACCAGGGCGTCGACGACGCCGGTGAGCTGCGCCCCGCCGGCCTCGGGCCACTGCTCGACGGGGTCGAGCGCCAGCACCCGCAGCATCCGTCGTACGACCGCCAGGGTCGCGGCCAGCGCCGGCAGGTCGCGGCTGGCCAGCAGCGCGTTGCCGGCTCGTACGCCGGAGTGGACGACGGCCAGGGCCTGCGGGACGCCGAGGTCGTCGTCGAGCGCCGCCGCGAAGTCCTCCCACGCGACCGCCGGCTCCCCCGGCTCCACGCCCTCGGCCGCCTCGCCGGCGTTGCGCACGAAGGTCTCGATGCGGGCGTACGCCGCCTCGGCGTCGGACAGCGTCGTCGGCGACCACTCCAGCGCGGAGCGGTAGTGGCCGGCCCCGAGCGCGTAGCGCAGCACCTGCGGGCGGACCGTCTCCAGCACGTCCTCGACGGTCGTCGAGTTGCCCAGGCTCTTGCTCATCTTCTCGCCGCTGCCGCCCGCGACGGTGACCAGTCCGTGGTGCAGCCAGTGCCGGGCGAACGGGTGGCCGGCGCAGCGGGACTGCGCCACCTCGTTCTCGTGGTGCGGGAAGACCAGGTCGAGCCCGCCGGCGTGCAGGTCGAACTCCTCACCGAGATGGTCCACCGCCATCGCCGAGCACTCGATGTGCCAGCCGGGCCGGCCCGGGCCCCACGGCGACGGCCAGGACGGCTCGCCGGGCTTGGCGGCCTTCCACAGCGCGAAGTCCAGCGGGTCGCGCTTCTCGCCGGTGTGCCCGTGCGCGACGGCCTTCTCGGAGGCCTTGAGCTGCTCGGGGTCCTGGCCGGACAGCCCTCCGTAGCCCTCGACGGTGCGCACCGCAAGGTAGACGTCGCCGCCTGACTCGTAGGCGTGGCCGCGCTCGATGATCCGCTCGACGAGCGCCGTGATGCTCGGCATCGAGCCGGTGACCCGCGGAGTGGCCGTCGGCGGCAGCACCTGCACCGCGTCGTAGGCGCGGGTGAAGGCGCGCTCCATCCGCGTCGCCAGCGCCCACCACGGCTCGTCGTCATGACTGGCGTCGTGGATGATCTTGTCGTCGACGTCGGTGACGTTGCGGACGAACAGCACCTCCAGGCCGCTCTCGAGCAGCCAGCGGTGCAGCACGTCGAGCGCGATCGCGCTGCGCAGGTGCCCGACGTGGGGGCGCGCCTGGACCGTCGGACCGCAGACGTAGACGCCCACGCGGCCGGGCTGCAGCGGCTCGAGGGGCTTCACGCCGCGGGTCGCGGTGTCGTGCAGGCGCAGGGTCACGATCACCCAGGCTACCGGCGCGGCCCGTGCAGCCGGGCGGCGACGGCTGCCGTCGCCTCTCGGAGCACGCGCATCAAGATCTTCGGAAGATCCCCAGGAGCCCGCTACTGGGGATCTTCCGACCATCCTTGTGCAGGCGTGCGTGGCCGTGGGACGACAAGCGCCGTCGCGATCGCGGCCAGGCCCTCGCCGCGACCGGTCATGCCGAGGCCGTCGGTCGTGGTGGCGCTCACACTCACCGGGCAGCCGAGCACGTCGGACAGCGCGGCCTGCGCCTCCACCCGGCGCGAGCCCAGCCGCGGGGCGTTGCCGATCACCTGCACGGCGACGTTGCCCAGCGCGAAGCCGGCCGCCTCGACCCGGCGGCGGGTCTCGGCGAGCAGCGCCGCACCCGAGGCGCCCTTCCACTCGGGCGCGCTCGTGCCGAAGTTCGAGCCGAGGTCACCCAGGCCCGCGGCCGACAGCAGCGCGTCGCAGGCGGCGTGCGCCGCGACGTCGCCGTCGGAGTGGCCGGCCAGGCCGTCCACGCCCTCCCACAGCAGGCCGGCGACCCAGCACGGCCGGCCCGGCTCGAACGGGTGCACGTCGGTGCCGATACCCGTACGAGGGAGGTCAGCGGCCACGCAGCACCGCCTCGGCGAGCAGCAGGTCGATCGGTCGGGTCACCTTGAACGCCTCCACGGAGCCGGGAACGGTGCAGACGGTCCCGCCGCACAGCTCGACCAGACCGGCGTCGTCGGTGGCCGCCGGCAGCCCGGACGCGTGGGCCCGCTCGAGCACCAGCCGGGCGAAGCCCTGCGGGGTCTGGACGGCGCGCAGCGCGGTGCGGTCGAGGGTCGCGACGACCCTCGAGCCGTCGACGGACTTCACCGTGTCGGCGAGCGGCAGCACCGGCACGACCGCCTCGGCGCCGGCGCGCAGCGCGGCGACGACCGCCTCGACCAGCGCCGGCGGGGTCAGGCAGCGAGCCGCGTCGTGGACGAGGACCAGCTCGACGGAGGGGTCCAGCGCCTGCAGCGCGAGCCGCACGCTGTCCTGCCGCTCGGCTCCTCCGGCCACCACCACCACGTCGTACGGCGCGAGCAGCGCGGCGACGGCCTCGACGTCGTCGACCGGGGCAGCGACGACCACGGGGCCGACGGACGGCGCGGCGCGCAGGCCGCGGACGGCGTGGACGAGCAGCGACTCGCCGGCCAGCTCGCGCAGCGCCTTGGGGGCACCGGGCCCGAGCCGCAGGCCGAGCCCCGCGGCCGGCACGAGCACACCGGCGGGAGCAGCGGTCATCTGGTCACAGCGTCGGGCACAGCGTCGGGCACAGCGTCGGGCACGGCGTCGGTCACAGCGTCGGCACGGCGTCGGGCACACCGGCGGGAGCAGGGGTCACGGCGTCAGCGCGCGCGGCGCGGGACCGCCGGCCGCGACGGCACGGACGACGGCGAGGGTCGGCCGGGCCCAGCTCGCGGTGTGCGGGTCGCTCGTGGCACCGGGTCGTCGTCGTCAGCCGGGCGGCCGAAGACCAGCCGGCCGTTCGCGGTGGTCAGCACGCTGGTGACGCGCACCGGCACCTCGTGGCCGAGCCGTCCGCGGCCGCCCTCGACCACGACCATCGAGCCGTCGTCGAGGTAGCCGACGGCCTGTCCCGCCTCCTTGCCGGCCTTGAGCAGCAGCACCGGCACGTCGTCGCCGGCCGCGACCGGCGGGCGCATCGCGAGCGACAGGGCGTGCAGGTTGAGCACCCGCACCCCGGCCAGACCGGCGGCCTTGGCCAGGTTGGTGTCGAGGGTGAGCAGCGCAGCGTCGCGGTCGAGGCAGATGCGGACCAGCTTGGCGTCGACCTCGTGGACGCCCGGCACGTCGAGGTCGAGCACCTCGACGTCGACGCCCTCCTCGCGCTTGAGCGCCTCGAGGACCTCGAGCCCGCGGCGGCCGCGCGAACGGCGCAGGTCGTCGGCCGCGTCGGCCAGCCCCTGGAGCTCGGCCAGGACCGGTGTCGGCACCAGCACGGTGCCGTGCAGGAAGCCCGCGCGCACGACGTCGAGGACCCGGCCGTCGATGGCCACGGAGGTGTCCACGACGCGGGGGAGGGCCGCCGTCGGCAGGGTGCGCGGGGACAGCCCGGCGCGCTCGCCGAACAGCGCGAGCACCCCCTCGCGCTTGCTCATCGCGACCTGCGAGCCGAGATAGGCCAGCACCAGCACGACGAAGCCGAACAGCGGGAAGGCGAGGTAGGCCTGCGGCAGGAAGAACACCGGCCAGGCGACCCCCGCGCCGACCAGCACGCCGCCGACGACGCCGAGCGACCCGGCGACCAGCTGCTCGGCCGACACGTCGCGCAGCCGGGTGCGGGCGGTCTCGGCGGTGGCCGCGGTGCGCCGGCCGACCACGCCGCCCAGCACGTAGCCGAAGCCGGAGCCCAGGACCAGGCCGACCGCGGTGCCGTTGAGCGCGCCGAGCACCGGCCGTTCGGGGTCGACGGACGAGCCGATCTGGTAGCCCGCGCCGGCGAAGAACACCACGACGAGCAGCCGCAGCGCCTCGAGCACGGCATACGGCGTGCGAGGCATGCGGGTGCGCTGGGAGGCCGGGACCTGCGACGGGCCCGGTCCGGGGCCTCCCTGGGGGAGGCCCTCGTCCGGGCCCGTGCTCGTGCTCATGGGGTCTCGCCCTCCGCTAGGAGGCAAGGACCTCGTCGAGGATGGCCTCGGCCTTGTCCTCGTTGGTGCCCTCGGCGAGCGCCAGCTCGCTGACGAGGATCTGGCGGGCCTTGGAGAGCATCCGCTTCTCGCCGGCCGACAGGCCCCGCTCCTTGTCACGGCGCCAGAGGTCACGGACGACCTCCCCGACCTTGTTGATGTCGCCTGAGGCGAGCTTCTCGAGGTTGGCCTTGTAGCGACGCGACCAGTTGGTCGGCTCCTCGACGGCAGGCGCGCGGAGCACCTCGAAGACCTTGTCGAGACCGGCCTGTCCGACGACGTCGCGGACACCGACGATCTCGGCGTTGTCCGCG
>JBBSLB010000138.1:0-7059 GCA_038255675.1 Mycobacteriales bacterium | reverse complement strand
CGGCCGCCGGAACCGTTCCCAGGGCCGCCGCAACGGCCGCCACCGCACCTTCGTCTCCGCCCGTGCACCTCATGGGGTGACCGGACAAGCCGCTCGGTGCCCAGGCAGCACGAGAGCCCCCTGGCGCAGTGCGCGGGGGCTCTCGGATCGTGTCGTGTCCTGTCAGAAGATGATGATGAGCAGGATGATGATGAGGATCAGGCCGATGATGCCGCCGGGGATCATGTGCAACTCCTTCCAGTCGGGTTCGCGTTCGCCTGCTACTACCCATTGATCGCCATCTCACCGCCACCGAGGGCACGAACCTCACATGGGAGGCTCGAACGATGAGCAAGCGCATCGAGGAGCTGGACTGGCGGGCGACCGAGATCGGCGAGATCAGCCTGCGCCGCCGCCGCGAGCCGGTGCTCGACGTCGACGTGTACGAGGTGCGGCTCGGCGACGAGTTCCTCATGTCGAGCCTGTTCACGGTCGCCGAGCAGGAGCTGGCCCGGATCGCGCTGGCCGCGCTACCGGGCGACCAGCTCGACGTTCTCGTCGGCGGGCTCGGGCTCGGCTACACCGCACGCGCCGTGCTCGCCGACCCGCGGGTCCGCTCGCTCGACGTCGTCGAGGCGCTACAGGACGTCATCGGGTGGCAGGAGCGCGGCCTGCTCCCGCTGTCGGAGGCGCTGACCGGCGACCCGCGCTGCCGCCTGGTCGAGGGTGACTTCTTCGCCCTCATCGCCGCCGGAGCGCCGTTCGGACCCGCCGCGCCGCAGCGCTTCTCGGCCATCGTCGTGGACATCGACCACACGCCTGACCATCTGCTGCACAGCAGCTCGGCCGGCTTCTACACCGTGACGGGCCTGGGCCGGGTGGCCGACCGTCTGCACCCCGGCGGCGTCTTCGCGCTGTGGTCCGACGCGCCGCCGGAGGACGGTTTCAGCGCGGTGCTCGCGTCGGCCTTCACCACCTCTTCGGTGCACGTCGTGCCGTTCGCCAACCACCTCACCGGCGGCACCTCGACCAACACGGTCTACCTCGGTCGTCTGGACTGAGCGCCGGCCACTCCGGCTGGCAGACTCCGCTCATGCCAGGACCCCGCCTGCCCGACTCCCTCACCGGAGCCCTCGTCGTCGCCGTCGACGACTCGCCGTCAGCCCTCGAGGCGCTGCGCTTCGCCGGCGAGCTGGCCGAGGGGCTCGGGCAGCCGCTCACCGTGCTGTCGGCCTGGAACTTCGTCAACGGGCACGGACCGGCCGCCCGGGGCGACGAGCCCCTGTCCGAGGCGGCGTGGCAGGCCGAGGCCGAGCGCCGGCTCGACGCGCTGCTCGCCGCGCACCCGCTGCCGGGCGTGGAGGTGCGCCTTGCGGTGGTGCACGGCAACACCACTCCGACACTGCTCGCCGCGTCGCACGTCGCCCACCACCTCGTCATCGGCAGCCGCGGTCGTGGCGGCTTCGCCGGGCTGCTGCTCGGCTCGACCAGCGACTCCCTGGTGCGCCACGCCTCCTGCCCGGTGACCGTGGTGCGCCGCGCCACCAGCGAGGGCAGCCACTCCCACTAGAGCTCGCTTCGACGGACGGGAGACCAGGTGGCAAAGCAGCGGCGCGCGTACTCCGGGCGGACGGCCGTCATCACCGGCGCGGGGTCGGGCATCGGCCGCGCCCTGGCCGTCGAGCTGGCCGGCCGCGGCGCCCGGCTCGCGCTCTCCGACATCGACGAGGCCTCGGTGCAGCAGACCGTCGGCACCTGCCGCGGGCTCGGGGCCACCGCCCACGGCTACCAGCTCGACGTGACGAATCGCGCTGCTGTGCACACCCACGCTGACGACGTCGCGCGCGACCTGGGCGCCGTGCACCTGGTCGTGAACAACGCCGGCGTCGCTCTGCACGGGCCGGTGTCCGAGCTCACGGAGGAGGACTTCCGGTGGGTGATGGAGATCGACTTCTGGGGGGTCGTCCACGGCACGCAGGCCTTCCTCCCGCACCTCGCCGCGAGCGGCGACGGCCAGCTGGCCAACGTCTCGAGCATCTTCGGCATCGTCGCCGTGCCCAAGCAGTCTGCCTACAACGCAGCGAAGTTCGCGGTGCGGGGCTTCACCGAGGCCTTGCGGCAGGAGTGCCGGCTCGACGGCACTCCGGTCTCGGTCAGCTGCATCCACCCGGGTGGGGTGCGCACCGAGATCGCCCGCCGCGCACGGGCCACCGCCGGCGAGGACCAGGCCGAGCTGGCCCGCACCTTCGACACCCTCGCCCGCACCAGCCCGGCGCGGGCCGCCCGAACGATCCTGCGTGGGCTCGAGCGGGACAAGCCGCGCATCCTCGTGGGGCCCGACGCGTGGTTCCTCGCCGGTCTCGCGCGCCTGCTCGGCGCGGACTACGGGCGGGTCGTCTCGCGCGCCGCCGCCCGACTGGACCGCTAGCCGAACAGTGTGCGCGCCCGCTCCGCCACCACGTCGGGCGCCTCCTCCGGCACGAAGTGCCCAACCCCGTCGAGGAACTCGACGCTCATGTCGTCGGCGTGCTGCTGCCAGCCCTGCACGAGCGAGCGACTCGCGACGGGGTCGTCCGCGCCGTTGACGAGCAGCGTCGGGACGCTCAGCCGAGCGTCGGTGTAGCGCCCGGTCCGCCAGCTCTCCTGGAGCAGGAAGGTCCGGTAGAGCTGCGAGCCCGCCCGTGCCCGCGCCGGCTCGCGCAGCACCTCGGCATAGGTGCTGACGTCGCCGACGGTGCGGCTGCTGCCGAGCCTCAGGACGGCATCGACAACCTTGCTCGTGCGCGCCATGAGCGCCGGCCCGAGCAGCGGCGTGCCGAGCGGCAGCTGGTAGGCCAGCCGCCAGGCCTGCAGCGCCTTGGCCAGGGACGGCTCCTGGAAGGGCGGCACGATGCCGAGCGCGAGGAAGGCGCTGAAGCGCTCCGGCGACCGGAGGCAGGCCAGGAAGCCGGTCCAGCCGCCCCAGTCGTGCCCGACCAGGCCGACCTGCGGCAGCTCCAGAGCATCGAGCAGGCCGAGCAGGTCGGTGGCCAGCTGCTCCTTGTCGTAGCCGCCCGCCGGAGCCGACGTCCAGCCGTGGCCGCGCAGGTCCGGCAGGACGAGCCGGTAGCGGTCGGCCAGCAGCGGCACCACGCCTCGCCAGCAGTACCAGTGCTGGGGCCAGCCGTGCAGCAGCACCAGCGGCTCCCCCGCGCCGGCCTCGGCGACGTGGACGTCGAGCTCCCCGACGCGGACCGTACGGTGGCTGACGCCCTCGACGACGGGCAGCACCGCGCTCACGGGCGCATCCCCCGCCCGACCGGACCGGCTGGAAGTGTCGCCAGCACGTCGTACGCCGACGCAGCCCACGCGCACAGCAGCGGCCGGGTGTCAGCCGGGTCGACGATCTCCTCGACGAGGTAGGACTCGGCGGTCCGGAACGGCGAGCGCACCGCCTCGAGCCGGGCGGCGATCTCGTCCTTGAGCCCTGCGGCGTCGGGGCTCTCGGCCAGGATCCGCTTGAACGCCACCTCCAGACCTCCTTCGATCGGCAGCGACCCCCAGTCCCCCGACGGCCAGGCGACGCGGTACGACCACCGCCCGAGGGGCCGGTGCCCCGCCCCGGCCACGCCGAAGCAGCGGCGCACCAGCACCGACGCCCAGGGCACCCGGCTCTGCTCCACGGCGGCCAGCGCACGGGCGCCGTGCCGGACCACCGCCGCGGCTTCCGAGGCCGAGCCGATGACGAAGCCGGGCTGGTCCACCAGGTGCACCACGGGAAGGCGGAAGGTGTCGGCCAGGTCGACGAAGCGGGCCTGCTTGTCCGCGCCGGCGGCGGTCATCCCGCCGCCGTAGACCTTCGGGTCGCTCGCGAGAACGGCGACCGGCCGGCCGCCCAGCCGGGCAAGCGCGGTGACCGTGCCCGGCGCATGCAGCTGCCCCAGCTCGAGCACCGACCTCTCGTCGAAGGTGCTGCGCAGCAGGCTCCGGAGGTCGTACGGCGAGCGGCGCGAGCGCGGCACGAGCGCGCGCAGCCCCTCGTCGCGGCGCTCGACCGGGTCGGTGGCCTCGACCACCGGCGGCAGCTGCCAGGCGTTGGCCGGCAGGTAGCCGAGCACCTGCCGGACCAGGTCGAGCGCCTCGGCCTCGGAGTCGGCGACCAGGTCCACGGTGCCGGCGCGCGCGGCAACTCGCCACCCGCCGAGCCGCTCCTTGTCGAGCGCCTCGCCCATCCCGGCCTCGACGACAGCCGGTCCGGCGACAAAGACCTGCGACAGCTCGCGGACCATGACGCTGACATGGCTGGTCACCAGCCGCACGGCGCCGAGACCGGCGACCGGGCCGAGCGCGGCGGTCACGACGGGTACCTGAGAGAGCAGCGCGGTCATGGCGTCCCAGCCCGGGTTGAACGGCACGTAGGTGCGGCCGAACTCCTCGAGCGACTCGACCGTCCCGCCGCCGCCCGTCCCGTCGAGCAACCGGACGACGGGCACCCGCTCGGCCAGTGCGCGCCGCTCGACGTCCACCTGCTTGGCGACCAGCTGCAGGTTGGCGGCGCCGCCCTTGACGGTGAAGTCGTCGCCGGTGACCACGACGCGCCGGCCGTCGATCCGCCCCGAGCCGGCGACGACGCTCGCCGGGACGAAAGACGCGAGCTGGCCGTCCTCGTAGCGCGCCGTGCCCGCCACCGAGCCGACCTCGGCGAAGGTGCCGTGGTCGAGCAGGTTGTCGAGCCGCTCCCGCACGGTGCGTCGACCGGTCGCCCGCTGCCGCGCGACGCGCTCGGCGCCCCCCAGCTCGGCGGCCAGCGACTGACGGTGCGTGAGCTCGGCGAGCTCCGGTTCCCAGGTCACCGGCCGACCCTAGGGCGCTGCTCCAGCAACTCGTCGACGGCCGCAAGCACCTCGCCGTCCGTCGCGCCGAGCAGCCGGGCCTGCTGGACGTACGCCCGGGCCGACGCGTGCAGGGCCGTGCGGACCTGCGACCGAGCCCGGCGCACGCCCTCGGCCACGCGCGTGCCCCCACCGCGGCGGGAGACCACCAGGCCGGCGGACTCGAGCGCGCGGTAGGTGCGCGCCGCGGTCCCGGCTGCGAGGCCCAGGTCCGACGCGAGCTGCCGCAGGGGCGGCAGCCGGTCACCGGGACGAAGGACCCCGGCGCCGATGAGGTCGGCGAGCTGGCGGCGCAGCTGCTCGTACGGCGGGGTGGGGTCGGAGGCGTCGACCCGCAGCGCGGCGGCGGTCCCGCTCACGGCGCGACGGCGGCCCGCAGCCGGCTGCGCCCGAGCAGCAGCCCGGCGCACCACGCGGCCAGGCCGAGCAGCACGGGCACGAGCAGCAGCAGCACCGTGCTCAGAAATTGCCAGGTCGTCGGGGGGCAGGAGACGCCGTTCAGGCCGATGCCGGCGATCATGGCCACCCCGGCGAACGGCACCGCCACGAGCAGGCCGGCTGCGGCGGTCACGGTCTCGGCCGCGCGGCGGCGCAGCGCGTCGTCGGCGGCGAGGTCAGAGCCCTGGCGCGGCCGCCGCACGACCTGACGCAGGGCGAGCGCCGCGACGACCACCCCCAGGCCCACGACCAGGGCCAGCGGCACGCTGTAGAAGGAACCCGGCCACGGGCCCCGCGTCTCGCTCGCGAGAGCGCTGCACTGCCGGAACAGGCTGCGGCCGGCCCTTCCCATGTCGTCCGCACTGCCCAGCGCTGTCGTCACGACAAGGACCAGTCCGAGCAGCCCGGTGGCAGCAAGGACGACCGGCCCGAGCACCCGTGGTGCGTAGTCGCGCACCCGGCGGACCTCGAGCACGGCGGCCCGTTCCTCGGCCGGCGGCGCCGTCACGCGCAGCTCTCCGAGCACCACCCCGAGCAGCACGCACAGCGCGAGCAGCGGGCCCGCAAGCATCAGACCGCGGCCAAGGCTGCCGACCTGCAGCGCCACGATGGCCACGACGACGCCGAGCAGGAGCCCGCCCACCCGCCACCGCGCGGTCGCCCGCTGCACGTCCACCAGTCGCGGGGGCAGCGAGGCGACCGGGCGTGGTCGCGCGGCCGCGAACGTCCCGGCGAGGAGCAGCACGAGGAGCAGCAGGAGCAGCAGGCTGGTGTTCACCAGGCGACCTCTTGTACCAAGTCAATGGGACAAGGGGGACAGTGCCGGGTCCGGCAACTTGTGTCAAGCACCCGCTACAAGCGTCAGGTTGGGACGAGCACCGCCACCCGTCGCCGGTAGGACCGCAGCATCAGCGGCCGCAGCCACCGCACCGGCGGCGGCATCTTCGACAGGATCAGCTGCTGCCGCTCCAGCGACGCCGCCGCGTCCATCGACCCGAGCAGGTACGACAAGCCCTTGCGCGGCGCGGTCTTGGCCATGAGCCGGCCGAGCCGCTCTGCCTCGGAGTCGCTGAGGTGCTCGGTCAGCAACGGGACGAGCACCGGCTCCTCGGCCGCCAGGTGCTCGAGCAGGTGATCGCGCAGCGCGGCGGCGTCGCGGCGAACCGCCGTCACGTCGTGGCTGCCCTCCCGGAGCGCCGCGGCGTGCCCGCGCAGCGCCTCGAGGAGCGGGTCGAGCTCGTGGTGGTCGTCGGTCAGCGGTGCCAGCACCGCGCCGGCGGCGGCACTGCCCGCCTGCAGGGCGGGCCACCAGTGCTCGTCCTCGCCGCTGTGGTGGTGGTGCACGAAGTCGAGCAGGAAGTCGGTGAAGGACGCCAGCTCCTTTGCCCGCGGCGTGGGCCCGGGCCGTAGCCGCTCCGCGCTGTCGGCGAGCAGACCCACTGCGTGCCGCATCGCGTCGTGCACCAGTAGGAACTCCTGCACGACCGTCTTGGGGCTCGCTGCGGGTGCAGCGACCGCCGGGGGCGGCGGCTCCGAACGCGGCTGCGGCACGGCCGCTTGGTCTCGACTGCTGTCCAACTCGCTCACAGCGCCCCCCGGCTGGTCGACTTCAGGTCACGGTAGGGCCGAGGGGCACGCCCGACCAGGGGTTCGCCGGAACGTCCCGACGTGTCCGGTCGGGTGCGGCTGCCAGACTCGCCCGGTCGTCCGGGCGCACCTGCCCGACACACGAGGAGGTGCGCGTCGTGAGCGGTCCCCTGGCCGGCCTCCG
>JBBSLB010000137.1:0-7107 GCA_038255675.1 Mycobacteriales bacterium | reverse complement strand
ATGTCGCGGCGGGTCGCCGCCTCGTCGCGGCGGATGCCCGAGGCCCAGGCGTCGTACGGCGCGAGGCCTCGCGCGAGCGGCTCGACCTTGCGCAGGGCGCAGCAGGCGTTGGGGTCGCGCTCGTACAGCCGCTCGCCGTGCTGGGCGTCCTGCTCGGCGACGGTCAGCAGCGGCAGCATCGTGCGGACGTTCACGTCGTAGACCTGCTCGACGGCGTCGCGGGTGCCGATCGTCTCGGCGAAGTGGTAGCCGGTGTCGAGGAAGAGCACGTCGACGCCGGAGGCGACGCTCGAGGCCAGGTGCGCGAGCAGCCCGTCGCCCATCGAGGAGGCGAGGACGAAGCGGTTGCCGAAGGCGTCGACGGCCCAGCCGAGCACGTCCTGGGCGCTGGCGCCCTCGAGCTCACGCCCCGCTAGCTCGGCCGTCTGCTGCAGGTCCGCGGTCCGGGTCACGCTGCCAGTGTCCACGCCGGTGCCAACGCGCAGGTGCAGGCGGCTCTTCCGCAGGGAAGGGCTCGGCCCATGACACGCGCCCTCTCCGCCCTGCTGCTCGCCCTCGGTCTGCTCCTCACCTCGGCCTGCAGCGAGAACGTCTCGGGCGACAGCAACCCCGACAACCAGGTGGAGCAGGAGCCCGCCGGCGAGGACGGCGACGGCGGCGGCGAGGACACCGACGAGGACAGCGAGGGCGACTAGGCCCTCCCCCGTGGCAGGCTGACCGCTGTGCAGAGCGAGCCGGTACCCGCGCTCGTCACGCTGCACCTCTGGACCGTCCGGCCGAGCTCGGTGCCGGTCGCGCTGCTCCGCATGGGGCGCGACCGCGGGCGGGTGAGGCGCACACCGGGGGTCCGCTTCGCCAAGCTGCTCGGCACCGGCGACGGGCGCACCTTCACCGTGCGCGACGCCGATCCCCTGCGCTGGGGGCTGCTGGCCACCTGGGCCGACGTCGCAGCCGCCGCACGGTTCGAGGACTCGCCGGTCGTACGTGCCTGGGAGGCCGACGCGGTCGAGTCCTGTCGGCTCGACCTGCGGCCGGTCGCCAGCCGTGGCACCTGGAGCGGCCGCTCGCCCTTCGGTGACCCGGTCCCGGTCCGGCACGACGGTCCGGTGGCAGCGCTGACCCGGGCCCGGCTGCGGGCGCGCTCGGCGCCGGGCTTCTGGCGCGCCGTCCCGCCGGTGTCGGCCGACCTGCGCGACCAGCCGGGGTTGCGCGCCGCGGTCGGCATCGGCGAGGCGCCCGTGGGGCTGCAGGGCACCTTCAGCCTGTGGTCCTCGAGCGCTGCGCTGCGCGACTTCGCCCGCGCCGACGCCCACGCCGCCGTCGTCGCCCGCACCGCGCCGGAGCGGTGGTACTCCGAGGAGCTGTTCGCCAGGTTCGCCGTCGTCAGCGGCCGCGGCGCGCTGGACGGGGCCTGCGTCGTGGACCCTTCGGCGTGAGCGCCCGACTGCGGGCGCTGACCGCGACCGAGCTCGCCGCCCGTACCGACGACGTCCTGAGCGTCTACGCCGAGGCGATGGAGGTGTCGGCGTCGGCGGCCGCCTCCCGCCGGTCGATCCTGTCCACTCACCTGCAGGGCAGAGGCTTCCGGGCCCAGGTCGCCGTCGACGACGACGGGCGCGTGGTCGGGGTGGCGTACGGCTACCTCGGTGCGCCTGGCCAGTGGTGGCACGACCAGGTCGCCGACGCGCTGACCCCCGAGCAGTCCCGGACGTGGCTCGACGACGCGTTCGAGGTGTGCGAGCTGCACGTGCGCCCCGCGCACCAGGGCACCGGCCTCGGTCGGTCGCTGCTGGGCGCGCTGCTGGCCGGCCCCGTCGCGCTGACCGCCATTCTCACGACCCCCGACGCGGACACCCGCGCGCGCCGGTTCTACCGCCAGGGCGGTTGGGAGGACCTGCGCTGCGGGTTGCGCTTCCCCGGCGACCCGCGGGTCTTCGCCGTGCTCGGGTTGCGCCTGCCCGCCTAGTGTCGTGGGGGTGACGGACAGAGCGGTCGTGGTCGGCGCCGGCCACAACGGGCTGGTCGCCGCCTGCTACCTCGCCAAGGCCGGTCTGGACGTCGAGGTGGTCGAGCGCGACACCGTCGTCGGCGGCGCGGTGTCGACCGTGGAGCGCTTTCCCGGCTACCGGATGGACCGCGGCTCCAGCGCCCACATCATGGTCCGGCACACCGGCATCGTGGAGGACCTCGACCTGGTTGCCGCAGGCCTCGAGTACCAGGACCTCGACCCCTGGGGCTTCGCGCCGTTCGGCGAGGACGGCATCCACTTCTTCGTCGACCTGGACCGCACCTGCGCGTCGATCGAGGGCGTCTGCGGCAGCCGCGACGCCGACGCCTACCGGGCCTTCGTCCTGGACTGGTCGGCGCGCAACATCCGGGTGTTCGAGGCGTTCCAGGGCGCGCCGACGATGACCCACCTGGGCCGGACCCTCTGGGGCGTCGGCAAGTCCACCGGGCTGGACGGGATGGAGCTGAGCCGGCAGTTCCTCACCAGCGCCGACAGCCTGCTCGACGAGCACTTCGACGACGAGCGGCTCAAGACCGCGCTGGCCTGGATGGGCGCGCAGTCCGGCCCGCCCAGCCACGAGGTCGCCACCGCCGACCTCGTCGGGTGGAACACCGTCATGCACCTCAAGCCGCCGGGCCACCCCAAGGGCGGCAGCGGCATGCTCAGCGAGGCGCTGCAGACCCGCCTGGAGTCCTACGGCGGACGGGTCCGCCTGGGGGACGGCGCCGCGGCCATCACGACCGGCGGCGGGCGGGCGACCGGCGTGCTGACCGAATCGGGGCAGCACCTGCCCGCGACCGTGGTCGTCGCCGGCTGCCACGTGCTCACGACCGTCGACCTGCTCGGAAGCTCTGTCCCGCAGGAGTTCTCGACGCGCGCCCATCGCAGCATCCGCACCGGAAACGGGATCGGCATGGTGGTCCGGCTCGGCACCACCGCGCTGCCGCAGTACGCCGCCGGCACCGAGGAGACGCACCGGTCCATGCAGCTCATCGCGCCGAGCCGGCAGTTCCTGCGCAAGGCGCACGGCGAGTACAACGCCGGGCTTGCGCCGGAGCGCCCGGCCGCGCTGGCCATGACCTTCAGCGCCTTTGACGACACGATCGCGCCGCCGGGCAAGCACAACGTGACGGTCTGGGGCCAGTGGCACCCGTACGAGCTGAGCAACGGCGAGAAGTGGGACGAGATCCGCGAGCGCGAGGGCACCAAGCTGGTCGAGGCCGTCGACCGCGTCGCGCCCGGCTTCGCCTCCTCCGTCGAGCACATGCACGTCCAGACGCCGCTGGACCTGGAGCGCGAGCTGGGCCTGCGCAACGGCCAGGTCATGCACGTCGAGATGGCCTTCGACCAGATGTTCATGTGGCGGCCGATGCCGGAGCTGGCCGGCTACCGGCTGCCCGGCGTCGACGGGCTCTACCTGTGCGGCGCGTCGACCCACCCGGGCGGCGGCGTCTTCGGCGCGAGCGGCCGCTCGGCGGCGGGCGTCGCGCTGGCCGACCGCAACCCCTCCCCCCTGTCCCGCCTGACGAGAAGAGTGCGCCGTGGCTGACCTGTACGAGGTGCTTCTCGTCGACGGCGGGACCCGCTGGCACGCCGGCTGGCTCGTCGACGACGACACCGAGACCGATCTGCTTCTCCGCGACCACGGACGGGTGCCGGTCTTCAGCAGCCGCGCCGGGCTCGAGCACCAGGCGCAGCAGCACGGGCTCGAGGTCCAGGAGGACCTGCCCGACGAGATCGACCTCGACCTGGGCGGGTGGCTGACCCACGGCATGCCGCTGCCGCCGACCGCCGAGGTGTCCGAGCTCTGGCACCTGCTGTACGACGACCCGGACGCCGGCCGGGCACTGAGCGGCGAGCAGCTCGGCGAGGCCTACGACGACCTCGTCGAGGAGGAGCCCAACTGGTTCGCCGTGCACGGACCGCATGCGCGCACGGCGATGGCCGACGCGGTGCAGCGGCTGCGGGCCGTGCTGCGGCCCTCCTGACGCCCCCTGCTCGCGGGCGGGCCGGGCCGCCCCGATCCCCGTAGGCTCGACGGCGTGACGACGACGCTGGAACAGGCGCCTGCCGCGACGGCACTGCGGCGCGTCCCGGTCGTCCTCGCCGTCGCGACCGTCCTGCTCCAGATCGCCTATCCGCTCGTCTCGGGCGCTCCCCGCGACCGCCTCACCATCGTGACCGTGGTCGCGTTCTTCGCCGCCTCCGTCAGCCATGCACTGCTGCACCGCGGTGCGCGCTGGACGGCGGTGTACGTCCTCGTCACCACCGGCACCGGCCTGCTCGCCGAGTCGCTCGGCACGACCACCGGCTTCCCGTTCGGCGAGTACGACTACGCCGGGTCGCTGGGTTGGAAGCTGCTTGCGGTGCCGGTCGTCATCCCGCTGGCCTGGGCGATGATGGCCTACCCGTGCCTGCTCCTGGGGCAGCGGCTGGCGGCGTCGCGGATCGGGGCAGCGGTCCTCGGCGGGTGGGCGCTTGCCTCGTGGGACCTGTTCCTCGATCCGCAGATGGTCCAGGCCGGCCACTGGACCTGGGCCGACGTGCAGCTGGCCCTGCCGGGCTCGCCGGGCATCCCGGTCAGCAACTACCTCGGCTGGCTGCTCGTCGCCGTGGTGATGGTCGGCGTGCTGCAGCTGCTCCCCCGCCGTGCGGCGGACGACCGGTTGCCGGCCGCGCTGCTGCTGTGGACCTACGGCTCCTCGGTGCTGGCCAACGCCGTCTTCTTCGGCCGGCCCGCCGTCGCGCTGCTCGGCGGCCTGGGCATGGGGCTGGTCGTCGCGCCGTACGCCCTGTCGCTGCGCCGCGGATGAGGCTGCTGGCCGCCGTCGCGACCGGGCTGGCAGCTCACGCTGCCGTCAACGCGCGGCTGCTGCGCACACCGACGTCTACCGCGTCCACCGCGCGGGTCTCCGTCCTGCTGCCGCTGCGCGACGAGGCCGTACGGGTCGAGCCCTGCCTGCGGGCGCTGCTCGCGCAGTCCGGCGTCGACCTGGAGCTCGTCGTGCTCGACGACGGCTCCACGGACGGCACCGGCGACCTGGTGCGCACCCTCGTCGACGGCGACCCGCGGGTGCGCGTGCTGGAGGGTCGGCCGCTGCCGGCCGGCTGGCTCGGCAAGCCGCACGCCTGCCAGCAGCTCGCGGACGCGGCCGCGCCTACCAGCGAGGTGCTCGTCTTCGTCGACGCCGACGTCGTGCTCGCCCCACACGCCGTCGCCGCGACCGTCGCGCTGCTCGACGCGACGCAGACAGACCTGCTCAGCCCCTATCCGCGGCAGGAGGCGCCCGGCGCGACGGTGCTCGTGCAGCCGCTGCTGCAGTGGTCCTGGCTGACGTTCCTGCCGCTGCGCCTGGCCGAGCGCTCGGCCCGCGCCTCGCTTTCGGCCGCCAACGGCCAGCTCATGGCGGTCCGCCGTACGGCGTACGACCGGGCCGGCGGCCACGCCGCAGTGAAGGGCGAGGTGGTCGAGGACGTCGCCCTGCTGCGCGCCCTCAAGCGCACCGGCTCGACCGGCGGCGTCTGCGACGGCACGGCGCTCGCGACCACACGCATGTACGACTCCTGGGACGAGCTGGTCGACGGCTACGGCAAGTCTCTCTGGACCCTCCCGCTGCCCACCCTGGCCATCATGGCGTTGCTGTACGTCGTCCCACCGGTCGCCGCTCTGCGGGGCTCGCGGGCCGGTCTGCTGGGCTATGCCGCGGGGGTCGCGGGGCGGGTGGTCAGCGCCCGGCGCACCGGCGGTCCGGTGCTCGCCTCGGTCGCGCACCCGGTCTCGATCGCGCTGCTCTGTCTGCTGGCCGGTCGGTCCCGCCTCCAGCGCGCCCGCGGCCTGCTGAGCTGGAAGGGGCGGTCGCTGTGAGCCGCGTGGTCGTCGTCGGGGCGGGCGTCGGCGGACTGGCCGCGGCCGCCAGGCTCGCCGCGCTCGGCCATGCCGTCACGGTCTGCGAGGCCGCCGACGAGATCGGCGGCAAGCTCGGCCTGGTCGTCGCCGACGTGCCCGGCGTCGGGACGTTCCGCTTCGACACCGGGCCGTCGCTGGTGACGATGCCGCAGGTCTTCCGCGACCTGTTCGCCGCTACCGGCGGCTGGCCCCACGACCTGACGCTCGAGCCGCTCGACCCCTTGGCGCGCTACCGCTTCGGCGACGGGACCGGCTTCGACGCCAGCTCCGACCTCGAGGAGCACTGCGCCCGGCTCGACGCCCTGTCACCAGGCAGCGGCGACGACTGGCGGGCGTTCACCGAGCGGGCCGGCCGGGTCTGGCGGGCCAGCCGCGGGCCGTTCCTGGAGTCTTCGCTCGACGGGCCGTCGGCGGTGGCTCGGCTGGCGCTGCGGCAGCCGAGCGACATCGCCGCGATCGCTCCGTGGCAGTCGCTTCGCGCGCTCGGCCGCCGGCACCTGCGCGACCCGCGGCTGCGCACCACCCTCGACCGCTACGCCACTTACACCGGCAGCGACCCGCGACGCGCGCCCGCCGCGCTGGCGGCCGTCCCGTACGTCGAGCAGGCCTACGGCGGCTGGTACGTCCCCGGTGGGCTGCACCGGCTCGGGCTCGCGGTGCAGGAGCGCGCCCAGTCGCTCGGCGCCGTGGTCCGGACCGGGGCGCGGGTCGTGCGGATCGAGACCACCGCCGGACGGGCGTCAGGGGTCGTGCTGGCGGGCGGCGAGCGGCTCCAGGCCGACGTCGTCGTCGCGAACGCCGACGCCGCGCACGTCTACGGCGAGCTGGTCGACGCGCCCGCGGCCGCTCGGCGGCTGTCCCGCGCCACGGCTTCGCTGAGCGGCTTCGTCCTGCTGCTGGCGGTGGAAGGGCGCACCCCGGGCCTCGCTCACCACAACGTGCTGTTCCCGGCCGACTACGACGCGGAGTTCGACGCCGTCTTCGGCGATCCTGCCCGGCCGGTCCCCGACCCCACGCTCTACATCAGCGCGCCGGACGACCCGGCCGTGCGCCCCGACGGTCACGAGGCGTGGTTCGTGCTGGTGAACGCCCCCCGGCACGGAACCGGTCCAGGAGCCGTCGACTGGCGCGCCCCCGGCCTCGCCGACGGGTACGCCGAGCAGCTGCTGGACCTGCTCGCCGAGCGCGGCCT
>JBBSLB010000136.1:0-7249 GCA_038255675.1 Mycobacteriales bacterium | reverse complement strand
GGCTGGTCGAGCAGCAGGTTCGCACCGGATCGCCGCGCCGTCCCCCGGCCGTCCACAGGGCGGCTCGCCGTCCACAGCAGCGGGCCCGTCTTGCCCGCGAGCGGAGACGGCGCGGTCCCCAGCCGGCGCGCTCGTACGTCTGCCTTGATCGGCAGAGGGATCGCTGTCCACTGGTGCGCCCTACGGGATCGCAACTCCTGTCGATCAGGAAACGAGCACGAGCACGAGCAGGTCGACCCCCTCCTCGTACGTCCGCTCTGCTGCACGCTGGCGTCGTCCGGTACGGCGGACGATGCGGGGGGCGCGAGAGCCAGCAGGTGCCCCCGCCCGATCATCGGAAGGTCCCCAGTAGCGGGCTCCTGGGGACCTTCCGAAGATCTTGAGCGGCGCTCCCTGGGTGTCATGAGAAGTCGGACGCCTCTGCCCACAAGGCCAGCCAGGGCCCGGCCCGGCCCGTCGCTCGCTCCGGCGCTGCCACCTCGGTCCGACCTCCGACGGCGCTGTCGCTCGGGGCGGTCGCCAGCAGGGTGGCGTCGGCCGCGCGCGACGAGCCGCGCCTGACCGGCCCGGTGATCTCCGGCTCGTGGTGTCCGGGGGCGGGTCACGCGCACCGGTCGGTGCACCAGGGGTCACGGTCGGCCAGATGTTGACCTGTGGTGCACCAACCGCCGGAGCACACAGCCCGCACCGCGGATCCCGCCGGTCCATGCCCAGACCCGGGACGTACGAGCGGGCGACCCCCACCGGGAGCCGCCCGCTCAGCGTGCGTCAGGCCTTGCCGAGGATCCGGTTCATCTTGGTGCCGCAGACGGGGCACGGGCCCTGGGCCATCCGGCGGCCGGACTCGCTGACCTTGACCTCACCCTCGAAGTCGCGCTTCTCCTTGCACTTCACGCAGTACCCGTTGTAGCTCTCGGCCACGAGGTCCTCCACAGCTCAGGTCCGCGGCCGGACGGCGCGCGGGCGGTGCAGGCGGAGCGTAGACCTCAGCCGGCCCGCAGCGGCACCTCTCCGGCCACCGGATGATCACCGTGTGCCGTGGCCCGCGGGCCCGGCACCGGGGGGGCAGTACGGGGAGCGGACGCCGCCCGCGCCGGGGCAGCGTGGCGGCGCAGCTCGAAGCGGAAGGTCGAGCCGCTGCCCAGCACGGAGGTGCAGGCCAGCGTGCCGTCCATTGCGGAGGCCAGCTGACGGGCGATGTAGAGCCCGAGGCCGGTCCCGCCTGTGGTCATGCGCATCGGGTCCTCGACCCGGTGGAACTTGTCGAAGACCCGCTCGAGCTGGTCGGCGGGGATGCCGCGGCCCGCGTCGACGACATCGACGCGGGCGACGTCGCCGTCCACCACGAGCGCCACGTCCACCGGCGAACCAGCGGGGGAGTACTTCAGGGCGTTGCCGATGAGGTTGGTCAGCACCTGGATGACCCGCATCGGGTCGCACTGCACGTCGACCGGGTCGGCTGGGAGCGCCAGGCGTACGCGGTTGCCGTCGGCGCCGAAGTCGCCGGCCGCGCGGCGGACGAGCGCGCCGAGATCGCCGGAGCCGAGGTCGATCTGGGCGGTCGCCGAGCCCTCGGTGGCCGAGATGCGGGAGGCGAGCAGCAGGTCCTCCACCAGCCGGGCCAGGTGGTCGCACCGGTCGCTGATGACCTCGAGGCACTCGTTGCGACGCTCCGGGGTCATCTGGTCACCCCGGCGGCGGAGCAGGTCGGCGTAGCCCTTGATCGGCGTGACGGGGGTGCGCAGCTCGTGCGAGACAGTGGCGATGAAGTCGGCCTTGAGCCGCTCGACCTGCCGCTCGCGGGTGATGTCGTGGACGATGACGACGTCCCGGACGAGCTCGTCGTCATCGAAGACGCCGGCGTGGGCGCAGCGGATGACGCGGCGCTCGCCGTCGCTGCGCAGCAGCGTCAGCTCGACCGTCGCCTGCGGGGCGTCGGGCGTGATGAGGTCGCGCCCCGCCGCGAACGGGTCGAGCTCGACCCCGTCGGCGCCGGTGGAGCGCACCGTCGCGCCGAGGGGGGCTCCCACTGCCTCGGCCTCGCTTCGGCCGGTCAGCGCCGTGAGCGCGGGGCTCCAGAGCTGGACGACACCGTCGCCGTCGAGCACCAGGATGCCGTCCGAGGACTGGTCGACGACCGCCTGCAGCTTGCTCGTCTCCTCCGTCAGGCGGCGCAGGTGCGCCGCCCCGCGCAGGGCGACGGCGAGCGCGGAGGCGAGCGGCGTGAGCAAGGTCAGCTCGGCCGGGCCAAGTGGGCGGCTCTTGTCGCGGGTCGCCAGCACGAGGGCGCCGAGCGGTTCCCCGTCGGCCTCGAGTGGCGCGACCACCGCCTGCAGCCAGCCGTGCGGGAGCGGGCCGGTGAAGATGCGCGCCTCGGTCTCGCTGCCGTGCAGCAGGGCGCGCTCGGTGGCGCTGGTCTCGCGCCGCGAGGCACCGGCGCCGCGCTCGTCCACGGCGGTGAGGCCCCCCTCGTGGTGCGGCGCGACGGACGGCTCGACGACCGCGAGCGCGACCTCGGCGCCGAAGGCCTGACGGCACTGCAACAGAAAGGCCGGCAGCAGCTCGTCGGGGTCCACCCGGCCGGCCAGGACGTGCGACAGCGCGAGCAGCCGGGCCGAGCGCTGGCGCTGCTCGGAGGACTGCGCCGCGGTCCGGTAGGCGAACAGCAGGGCGACCGTCGGTACCAGCGAGAAGGGCAGCATCGCCGGAGCGGCGCTGGCGGCCACGACGCCGCTGCCCGCCATGGCGACGGTGGCGGTCGCGATCACCAGCGACAGCTTCACGCCGTCCACGAGGACCTGTCGCGCGTCGTCCTCGCCGACGAGGGTGAGTGCGCGGTTGACCGACACGAGGTTAACGGCGCTGAAGGCAACCAGGCCCACGAGCAGGGCGACCACCGTCTGCCAGTCGAGCCCGTGGGACGGACCGGACAGGAGGTGCACCAGCATGACCAGCACGGCGGTGGCGGCACTGAGGGTGCCGAGGTTGAACACCGACTTGAAGGGGTCGCGCCGCTGGAGCAGCGACGCCAGCACCACCGCGGCGATAGGCACCCAGAGGGCGTGGCGCGCAGGAAGGACGAGGACCCCGACCACGACGGCCGACTCGAACAGCGTCAGCTCCTCGGTCTGCTCGCCGCGCCGGACCGGTACGGAGAGCAGGTCGCCGGCGACCGAGAGCAGGAGCACGGTGGCGAGCAGGGCCAGCGGCGGGACGCCGCTCAGGAGGTCGGTGGGGGCGACGACCGGTCCCTCGTCGCCGAGAAGCAGCGACGCCCCGATCTGGCACGCGACGCCGAGGACAGCGACGAGCGCGACGAGCCTGCGCAGTCCGTTCACCCTTCGCCCCTCCTCACGCCGTTGCCCCTCGTGCCGGAGGTGGCAGGAGGGGCATCGGCCGTGCGGTTGATCAGGACGTCACCCGTCCGGGGGGCTCAGCCCCAGGAAGCGGCTGACCAGCGCGACGCTGACCAGCGCGAGGCGGCCCAGCGGGAAGCGGCCCAGCGGGAGGCGGCGAACTCCTCGTCGCCGGCCCAGCGGGAGGCGGCCCAGCGGCTGGCGGACCAGCTGTTCGCGGCCCAGCGGCTGGCGACGAAGTCGTCGCTCGCCCAGCGGGAGGCGGCCCAGCGGCTGGCCGCCCAGTAGCGCATCTGCCACTCGTCGGCGCTGCCGTCCTCGCCGGCCCAACGACTGGCGGACCAGCTGTTGGCCGCCCAGCGGCTGGCCTCGAGGCTCATCCCGGCCCAGCGGCTGGCGGCCCAGGCGTGCGTCTCCGGACCGAGGGCGATCCAGGCGGCGGCTGCGGCTTCGCGGTCGGGGACGAGCAGCGCTTCGAGGAAGGCGTGCCAGAGCACTGCATCCACGTCCGGCGGACTGTCGATGTCGACCGGGTCGATGTCCTCCACCTGGCTCCCGAGCGCCTTGCCCAGGTCCAGGGCGCCGGCGCCGGCGTCGCGCACGTCCTTGAGCGCCTTCGCTGAGTACGCCGTGGCCCGCAGGTGGGCCTTGACGGCGTCCGGACTCAGCTGCGGCTGCCCGGCGAGCAGGACGGCGGCAGCGCCCGAGACCGCTGCGGTGGCGAAGCTGGTGCCCGAGCCGCGGAAGTAGTGGTCGCCGACTTTGCCTGACCGGTTCTCGGTGGCGACGGTGCTGCCTGGTGACGCGACCGAGACCAGGGAGACGCCGGCGGCCACGAGATCGGGCTTGGCGACGCCCTGCGGCGCCGGTCCACGACCGGAGAACCGCGGGACGGAGTCGTCCGCCCGATCGGGGGTCCGACGGGTGTCCAGCGCGCCGACCGTCAGCAGCACGGGGTCGCTGCCCGGCGAGCTCACCGAACCCTGGCTCGGGCCGTCGTTGCCGGTCGGGACGACCACGACCACGCCCTGCGCCCAGAGCTGGTCGAGCGCCTGGGCAAGCGGGTCGATCTGGTACGGCAGCGGGCTGCCCGAGGACAGCGAGAGGTTAAGGACGTCGACGTCGAGGGCCTCGTCGCCCGCGGCCGCGAGGTTGCGGGTGCTGACCGCCTCCAGCCCTAGCAGCACGGTCGTCAGATCGGTGGCGCCCGTCCCGTCGGCCACGCGGACGTCGAGGATATGCGCGCCGGGCGCCACGCCGGCGTACGCCAGGTCTTCCGCTCCGATGCCGGCGATGATGCCCGCGACGAAGGTGCCGTGGCCGTACGGGTCGTAGTCCTCGCCCTGGGTGGTACTGGTCGCGTCGATGCGCGTGACGTTCGGCAGTTCGGCGGTCTTCGCGACACCGGTGTCGACGACGGCGACGGTGACGCCGGAGCCCTCACCCGCTGCTGGTCCCAGACCCATGGCGGTCCTCACCGCCGTCGGGTCACCGGCCTTGCCGACGACGTTCTTGCTGGCAAGCGTGAGGGGGGAGTTCTCCACGACCCGGAACGCCGGCGCCAGGACTGCGCCCTTCGGAAGCTCAGCGCTGACGCCGCCGACCAGCGGCAGGGCGGCGCTGACGGTGCCGCCGGCGGCCCGCACCGCGTCGGCGGCCGCGGCCACACCCGCACCGGTGGAGGTCACGACGACCTCCACCAGAGGGGCGGTGCTCGCGGCGGTCGCCGGGGTCAGCGCGGACAGGGCCGTGGAGGCGAGCAGCGCGAGAGCGAGCAGCGAGCCGGTCCGCCGGAGGGCGGGGGTGGCGGGTCGCACGGAGTCCATGTCGTCCTCGTTCGGCCGTGGGCGGAGGTGTGGCCCTTGCTGCGTCGACGTGCGGACCCACCGGTCCCGCCACCCGTACGGGTGACATGACTCCCTGGCTAGCCTCGGCGCGAGCCCGTTCGAACCACCGAACCCACCTGGAGCGAGTTGTGCCCGAAGCCCTGCGCGTCGATCGCCACGACGACGGCGTCGTCCTGCTGACCCTGGCGCTGCCCGACAAGCGCAACGCGATGACCGGCGAGCTGACTGCCGAGTGGGGCGAGACCGTTGCCTCGCTGAAGGGCGACCGCAGCGTCCGCTGCGTCGTCGTGACGGGAGAGGGCAAGGCGTTCTGCGCCGGCGGTGACGTGAGCTGGCTGGCGGCCGAGCCGGACGCGAGCCCCGACCAGCTGCGCGACCGGATGCTCCCCTTCTACTCGACCTGGCTGTCGCTGCGGCAGCTCGACGTCCCGTCTATCGCGGCCGTCAACGGCGCTGCCGTCGGGGCCGGCGGCGCGCTGGCGCTGTCCTGCGACATCCGCTACGCCGGCGCGGCGGCGAAGTTCACGGTCCCCTTCGCCCAGCTCGGCATGGCGGCTGGCATGACGACCACCTGGCTGCTGCCGGAGGTCGTCGGCCTCGCCCACGCCCGCGAGCTGCTGCTCACCGGTCGCGTCGTCGACGCCCAGGAGATGCTGCGCCTGGGCCTGTGCAGCGCGGTCTACGCCGATGACGAGCTGCTCGCCCGGACCATGGAGCACGCCGGGCAGGTGGCCTCCGGCGCACCGATCGCGCAGCGGTTCCACAAGATCGCGCTGGCTGACGGCGGGCACGCGTCCTTCGAGGACGCGCTGCGCTGGGAGGCGCTGGCCCAGCCGGTCACCCTGGCGACCAAGGACTTGCAGGAGGGCCTCGCGGCCCGCGCCGCCAAGCGCCCGGCGGAGTTCACCGGCCAGTAGCCGCTGCTGACGCGCCGACTGCTCGCCACTGCACCCACCTCGGCCGGCCGGGCGCTGCCACCTCGGCCTGCCGGGCGCTGCAGGTCGGCCGTGAGCGCCCCTGACTGGCAACTGGGTGCAATCGCCGCCAATCCCTGAGGCCACGCCCTCATCCAGCCTCACGCACCAGGAGCCTCACGCACCAGGATCCTCACGCACCACGGAGCCCCCCGGCGCCGGGCCCGTTCGCCTTCCCCTTGCGAACGGTCCCGGAGCGCCAGGGGGCTCCGTGGCAAGGACGCTACGAGCCTGCCCGCAGGCCCGTCAACGGCCCTGCCCACAGCCTGTGGACAACCCTGTGGACGAGGTGGGGACCGGTCCGCGTGTCCCTGTGGACGGGCTGGAGTCGAGCCTGTGCACTGCGTGAGCGGCCGGCCGCTCCACCCCCGCTGACCTGCGACGACGCTGCACGGTGGCTGTGTACGACAAGAACTTCGCTGCGGACGGTCCCCGCCGGGGGCCGGGCCGGCGCGAGCCCCTGTGCCGGGCCTGGCCGGAACGGATAGCGTCCGGACGGTGAACGGCCCGGGACGCCCCGCCTGCGGCTCAGCCCTGGTCGCGCCCCGGCCCGCTGTCGTCCCCAGCAGGACCGCTGTCGTCCCCAGCAGGACCGCCGGCCGCGTCGTCGTCCAGGCTCCCGTCGAGGTCCTTGTCGAGGTCGCGCAGGCCGGCGTCCCAGTCGGCGGCACCGGCGGAGCGGGCCACGAAGCCAGCCGGGTCGTCGAGGTCGTCCGCGGCCGGCAGCAGGTCCGGGTGCGCCCACAGCGCGTCGCGCCCCTCATGGCCGCCGGTCTCGGCGATGGCCGCCCACAGCGCGGCCGCCTCGCGCAGCCGGCGTGGGCGCAGCTGCAGCCCGACGAGCGTGGCGAAGGTCTGCTCGGCCGGCCCACCGCTGGCCCGCCGGCGGCGGACGGTCTCGCGCAGCGCGACCGCCGACGGGAGCTTCTCGGAGGCGGCGGCGTCGACCACCGCGTCCACCCAGCCCTCGACGAGCGCCAGCGCCGTCTCGAGGCGGGCGAGCGCGGCCTGCTGCGCCGGCGTGGGCTCCATCTCGAACAGCCCCTCGCCCATGGCGCGCTGCATCGACTCG
>JBBSLB010000135.1:0-7295 GCA_038255675.1 Mycobacteriales bacterium | reverse complement strand
CCGGCGCGGTGAAGTTCGACCGGGTCACCTACGCCGAGGTCCTGTCCAAGGACCTCAAGGTGGCCGACGCAGCGGCGTTCAGCCTCTGCATGGACAACGACCTCCCGATCATCGTCTTCGCCCTGCAGGAGGACGGCAACATCGGCCGTGCGGTCCGTGGCGAGAAGATCGGCACCCTCGTGAGCAGCACCTCGTAGATGGAGACCAGCAGATGATCGACGAGACCCTCCTCGACGCCGAGGAGAAGATGGAGAAGGCGGTCTCGGTCGCCAAGGAGGACTTCGGCGGCATCCGCACCGGCCGTGCGACGCCGGCGATGTTCAACAAGATCGTCGTCGACTACTACGGCGCCATGACCCCGGTGAACCAGCTGTCCTCGCTGACCGTGCCCGAGCCGAGGATGGCCGTCATCGCGCCGTACGACAAGGGCTCGCTGGGCGTCATCGAGCGCGCGATCCGCGACAGCGACCTGGGCGTCAACCCCACCAACGACGGCAACATCATCCGGATCGTCTTCCCGCAGCTCACCGAGGAGCGGCGCCGGGAGTTCATCAAGGTCGCCCGCCACAAGGCCGAGGACGCCCGCATCTCCATCCGCAACATCCGCCGCAAGGCGATGGAGGAGCTGTCCAAGTACGGCAAGGACGGCGATGTCGGCGAGGACGACGTCGCGCGGGCCGAGAAGGAGCTGGAGAAGACCACCTCGCAGTACGTCCACTCCGTCGACGAGCTGCTCAAGCACAAGGAAGCCGAGCTGCTCGAGGTCTGATGGAGATCCCCTCGATCGAGACCGCCCCGGCGCCGCCCGAGGGTGCGCCCGGCAAGCGGCAGCCCGGTCGGGCCGGGCGCAACCTGCCCGCCGCCATCGGCGTCGGGCTCGGCCTCGGCGCGATCATCACGGTCCCGCTCTTCTCGCCGTTCCGGTGGGTGTTCATCGGCGTCCTCGTCGTCGCCGTCACCATCGGGACGTACGAGATCGTGCAGTCGCTGCGACGCCTGGGCGCGCTGCCGCCGGTGCCGCCGCTGATGCTCGGCGGCGCCGTCATGGTCGTGCTGGCCTACCGCGAGGGCGCCGAGGCGCTGTTCCTCGCGCTCGTGCTCACCGTCCTGGCCTGCCTGGCCTGGCGGATGGCCGACCCGGCCGAGGGCTTCCTGCGCGACGTCGCGGCCTCGACCTTCACGGCCGCCTACGTGCCGTTCCTCGCGTCGTTCTGCGCGCTGCTGGCGATGCCCGCTGACGGCCCGCGCCGCGTCACCGCATTCATCGCCGTGGTGGTCTGCAGCGACGTCGGCGGCTACGCCGCGGGGGTGCTGTTCGGCAAGCACCCGATGGCGCCGACGGTCTCGCCCAAGAAGTCCTGGGAGGGCTTCGCCGGCTCGGCGTTCGCCTGCATGCTGGCCGGCGCGATCTTCTTCTGGACGCTGTTCGACGTCTCGCCGCTGCTCGGCGTCGTCTACGGCCTGGCCGTTGTCGGCACGGCGACGCTGGGCGACCTCGGCGAGTCCATGGTCAAGCGCGACATCGGCATCAAGGACATGGGCACGCTGCTGCCCGGCCACGGCGGGATCATGGACCGGCTGGACTCGCTGCTGCCCACAGCGCCGGTTGCCTGGCTGCTGCTCGCGGCGTTCGTCCCGTACCCGTAGCCGTGGTGGCGGGAAGGATCGACGGGCCGGGAGCGCTGAGGACCAGGTGACCTCTCTGCCTCTCGTCTTCGACGCGCCCAAGCGCGGTCTGCCGCCCCGCCACCTCGCTGATCTCGACGTGGCCGGCCGGCGTGAGGCGGTCGTGGCGCTGGGCGAGAAGCCGTTCCGGGCCGAGCAGCTGTCGCGGCACTACTTCGCCGGGCACCTGCCCGAGCAGATGACCGACCTGGGTGGGGCCGTCCGCCAGAAGCTCGCCGGCGACCTGCTGCCGCCGCTGCTCACGCCGGTGCGCGAGGTCGAGACCGATCTGGGCGACACCGTGAAGACGCTGTGGCGCGGCCACGACGGAACGCTGGTCGAGTCGGTGCTCATGCGCTACGCCGACCGCACCACGGTCTGCATCAGCAGTCAGGCCGGCTGCGGGATGGCCTGCCCGTTCTGCGCGACCGGCCAGGCGGGGCTCACCCGCAACCTGTCGACCGGCGAGATCGTCGAGCAGGTCGTCGCCGCCCAGCGCACCGAGGCGGCCCGCGGCGGCCGGGTCAGCAACGTGGTCTTCATGGGCATGGGTGAGCCGTTGGCCAACTACAACCGCGTCATCGGCGCGGTCCGCCGGATCGTCGACCCCGCCCCGCACGGCGTGGGTATCGGCCAGCGCAGCGTGGTCCTGTCGACGGTCGGCCTCGTGCCGGCGATGCGCCGGCTCACGCAGGAAGGTCTGCAGATCACCCTCGCCCTGTCGCTGCACGCGCCGGACGACGAGCTGCGCGACACCCTCGTCCCGGTCAACACCCGCTGGCCGGTGCGCGAGGTGCTGGGCGCTGCGCTGGACTACACCGCGTCGACCGGCCGCCGGCTGTCGATCGAGTACGCCCTGATCCGTGACGTGAACGACCAGCCGTGGCGGGCCGACCTGCTGGCCCGGCTGCTGAAGCACAAGCTCGTGCACGTCAACCTGATCCCCCTGAACCCGACGCCGGGCAGCGAGTGGGACGCCAGTCCGAAGAAGGCCGAGCGCGAGTTCGTGCGACGGCTGCACGTCGCAGGGGTCAACGCGACCGTGCGCGAGACCCGCGGCCGCGAGATCGCCGGCGCCTGCGGTCAGCTGTCCGCAGCCGAGGCCTAGCGCTGCGCGAGGCGCACGGTGAGGGCGATCAGGCCCCAGGCGACGGTCGTGCAGCCCAGCAGGAAGGCGACCGAGCCGAAGAAGATGACGATGGCGTCGGTCTCGAGGGACGATCCCGCGACCAGTGCGGCGACAACCGGGGCGGCATACGAGGTCGCGGTCCCGGCGAGCACGTGGCGCGGCGTGCGGTCCCACGAGCGGGGCTCGGGACGCAGCACCCGGGCCAGCGAGGAGAAGGCAGCCGGCCCGGCCAGCGCCCAGGCCCACAGGGCCGCGTCGGACACCTCGCGCTCGAGGAGCACTGCCACGCACAGCAGTGCCGCAAGCGGCAACGCCGTCAGGGCGAGCGTGCGCCGCGGCAGGTCGGCGCCTGCCCAGCCGTGGGCCGGGTCGATCGGCACGACGAGCGGCACGCGCCGGGCGGTGGGTCCGGGTCCGTAGCGCAGTGGCGTCGCCGTCATGAGAGCAGTCTGCGCCCTGGCAGCGCCCCAGTCATGAGTAGTCCTGCGCCGTCCCCGAGCTCCTGGGCGACGACGTTTCCCAGCAGCGTGTCGGACTGCCCCACATGTTCGGCACAGGGGTGACGCTCAGTCGAGATTCGTCCGCGGATCCGTCCCACTGCCCGTCACGTCCAGCGTGACGTCCGGCTGCACGGAGGCCGTCCGCCGCAAGAGCCCGAACGGTCCGTAACCCAGCTCCACCACTACCGTGCCAGCCTGGACCGGGCCTTGCTCGGTCGGCGTGACGAGGACCCGGAAGGTGCAGTCGTCCTCACCGGCCGGCACCCGGGTGCCGACCGGGTCCAGCCCGTCATCGCCTTCGACCGGGAAGCCCAGCACGACCCGGGTCCCCTCGGCGAGCCGACGCACCTCGGTCCGGCTCCCCGGAGCTTGCTCCACCTCGAGCGACAGCACCTGTGCCGACACCTGGGGGGAGCCCAGGCACAGCGTGCCGTCGAAGGCGTAGGTCGTGTCGACGTAGGCGTCCGGCAGGCCCACCGGCACGCTGCTGCTGGCGTCGGGGCGGGCTCCCAACGCGAAGATCACGAGGCCACCGACCACGCCCACCGCGAGCAGCCCAAGCAGCAGCGGCTTGCGTCGTACCTGACGCCTGCTCCTGCGCTCTGCCACGTGCCCATCGTCGCGCACGCCGGAGGGCGGCGCCCGGCGGCCCGACCTGGGAGGATGGGCGGGTGAGAGCACCCCAGCACCTCCCTCGCTGGCGGTCACGACGCGCCGGGGACCCCGCATGAGCGCCCGTGAGGTCGTGCTGCTCGGCGCCACCGGCTCGATCGGCACCCAGGCGATCGACGTCGTCCGCGACAACCCCGGCCGCTTCCGCGTCGTCGGCCTCGGCGCCGGCGGCGGGCGGGTCGACCTGCTCGCGGCGCAGGCGCTCGAGCTCGGCGTCGATGTCGTCGCTGTCGCGCAGGCCACCGTCGCGCAGGACCTCCAGCTGGCCTTCTACGCCCAGGCGCAGGCGCGTGGCTACAGCGCGGGCGAGTTCTCGGTTCCGAAGATCCTGGCCGGCCCCGACGCCATGACCGAGCTGGCCGCCTGGCCGTGCGACGTGGTGCTGAACGGCATGACCGGTTCGGTCGGTCTCGCGCCGACGCTGGCCGCGCTGCAGGCGGGGCGCACCCTCGCGCTGGCCAACAAGGAGTCGCTGGTCGCCGGCGGCGAGCTGCTCGCGCCCTACATGAGCCAGGTCGTCCCGGTCGACTCCGAGCACAGCGCGCTCGCGCAGTGCCTGCGCGGCGGCCGCGCCGACGAGGTGCGACGACTGGTCCTGACCGCCAGCGGCGGGCCGTTCCGCGGCCGCAGTCGCGCCGAGCTCGCCGACGTCACGCCCGAGCAGGCAGCAGCGCACCCCACCTGGGACATGGGTCCGGTCATCACCGTCAACTCCGCGACGCTGGTCAACAAGGGCCTGGAGGTCATCGAGGCGCACCTGCTGTTCGCGACGCCGTACGACCGGATCGACGTGGTCGTGCACCCGCAGTCGATCGTGCACTCGATGGTGGAGTTCGTCGACGGCTCGACCCTCGCCCAGGCCAGCCCACCGGACATGCGGCTGCCCATCGGCCTGGCCCTGGGCTGGCCCGAGCGCCTGGCGCGCCCGTCGTACGGCCTGGACTGGCGGACGGCGAGCAGCTGGGAGTTCGAGCCGCTCGACGAGACCGCCTTCCCGGCCGTGGCCCTGTGCAAGGAGGCCGGGCGCCAGGGCGGGACCAGCCCCGCGGTGCTCAACGCCGCCAACGAGGTCTGCGTCGAGGCCTTCGTCGAGGGTCGGCTGGCCTTCCTCGCGATCGTCGACACCATCGCCGAGATCGTGGCCGAGAACCCCTTCAGGGAACGCGCAACCCTTGCCGACGTGTTGGAGTCTGAGGAGTGGGCGCGCACCCGTGCCCGCGAGCTGGTCGCCGGCGCCACGAAGGGGCACACAGCATGACCAACCTGGTCGCGAGCCGCCCCACGACGGGCGACGACCCCGCCCCGGAGCGGCCGCCGTCCAAGCGCCTGCTCGTCGGCATCCCGCTCGCGTTGACGATCGTGCTCGCCTGGGCCGTCGCCACCGGCAACGGCATCTACGCCCTCGGCTTCGTCGGCTTCGTGCTCGCCCTGCTGATCTCGGTCTCGCTGCACGAGGGCGGCCACTTCTGGACCGCCCGCCGCTACGGCATGAAGGCCACGCAGTTCTTCGTCGGTTTCGGACCGACGATCTGGTCGCGGCAGCGCGGCGAGACCGAGTGGGGCGTCAAGGCCATCCCCGCCGGCGGTTTCGTCAAGATCGTCGGCATGACCTCCCTCGAGGAGGTCGACCCCGGCGACGAGGACCGCGCCTTCTGGAGGCAGCCGGCCCGCCAGCGCGTCGTCGTGCTCGCGGCCGGCTCGACCGTGCACTTCATCATCGCCGTCGTCCTGATCCTGCTGAGCTCGCTGTTCATCGGCAAGGCCGTCGAGCTGGCACCCGGCGTCTCGACCGTGTCGCAGTGCGTGCCGGCGACGTACAAGAGCAGCTGCGACGACCCGGGCGCCCTGCCCGCGCCGGCCGAGGCGGCCGGGCTGCAGCAGGGCGACGTCGTGGTTGCTGTCGACGGGCAGCCGACCACGGATTCGCTGGCGTTCCTGCGCGCCGTCCGGGCCGCGCCCGGTGTGCCGGTGGAGCTGATGGTCGAGCGCGACGGAGCCCGGCAGGACCTGACGCTGACCCCGGTCGCGGTGGAACGGCCTGTCCTGGGGGCCGACCCGCTCGTGCGCGACGGCGAGCCGGTGCTCGACGCCGACGGCGATCCGGTCTTCCCGACCGAGACCGTCGGCGCCATCGGCATGGGCATCGAGTTCCGCCAGGGCACCGAGTCGCTGAACCCCGTCGAGGCGGTCGGCCACAGCGTCGACACGATGGGCAACATCGTCACCGGCATCTGGACGACGTTCTCGGAGAAGATCCCGACCATCACCGACGTGTACGGCCCCGAGCGCGACCCGCAGGGCTTCGTCGGTGTCGTCGGCGCCGGCCGGATCAGCGGCGAGGTGCTCGCCAGCGACGAGACGCTCGCCTTCAAGATCCTGGGCTTCTTCGGTCTGATCGCCGGGCTGAACTTCTTCGTCGGGGTCTTCAACCTGCTCCCGCTGCTGCCCTTGGACGGCGGGCACATCGCCGTCCTGCTCTACGAGCAGGCCCGCGACAAGGTCAAGCGGCTGTTCGGCTACGCCGGGCCGCTGCGCCGCGTCGACCTGACCAAGCTGTTGCCCATCACGTACGCCGTCGTGCTGTTCTTCGCCGGCTTCACGGTGTTCCTGCTGGGCGCCGACATCGTCAACCCGATCCGTCTCGAGCCGTAAGGACCCCGTGTCTGTCTCCCTCGGCATGCCCGAGCTGCCCCCCGCCCGCCTGGCCGAGCGGCGCCTCACCCGACAGCTCGACGTCGGCGGCGTCCTCGTCGGCGGCGGCGCGCCGATCAGCGTCCAGTCGATGACCACGACGGTCACCGCTGACATCGACGGCACCCTGCAGCAGATCGCCGAGCTGACCGCGACGGGCTGCCAGATCGTGCGCGTCGCCGTCCCGGACCCGGTCGACGCCGAGGCGCTCGCGACGATCGTCAAGAAGTCGCAGCTGCCCGTCATCGCCGACATCCACTTCCAGAGCAAGTACATCTTCGCCGCGCTCGACGCCGGCTGCGCCGCGGTGCGCGTCAACCCGGGCAACATCCGCGAGTTCGACGGCAAGGTCGGCGAGGTGGCCCGGGCCGCCCGCGAGACCGGCACCCCGATCCGCATCGGCGTCAACGCGGGCAGCCTGGACAAGCGGATCATGGCCAAGTACGGCAAGGCGACCCCCGAGGCGCTGGTCGAGTCGGCGCTGTGGGAGTGCTCGTTGTTCGAGGAGCACGACTTCCGCGACATCAAGATCTCGGTCAAGCACAACGACCCGGTGATCATGGCGCAGGCGTACCGGCTGCTCAGTCAGCAGTGCGACTACCCGCTGCACCTCGGCGTCACCGAGGCCGGCCCGGCCT
>JBBSLB010000134.1:0-7321 GCA_038255675.1 Mycobacteriales bacterium | reverse complement strand
GGTGATCCGCCGGGCCAGCGCCACCTCGCGCAGGAACGAGGTCCACGCGCTCCCACCGCGGTGGTCGTTCAGCGTGCGGGGGATCCGGTCGGCCAGGCCGGTGAGCTGCTCAGCCCGCTCGGCGTAGGCGCGGGACTCCTCACGGGAGGCCTCGGCCAGCTCAGCGAGCTCCGAGCGCAGCGCCGCGTCCTGGAACACCTCTGCTTCCGCCACCGTCATACGACCAGTATGCTCGAACTGGTGTTCGAACGCAAGCCCTGTGGACGAAGTGAAGGACACGCCGCTCGTGCGGTGGCGGTGGAACGGCGCTGCTGCAGCCCGGGACGCGCGGTCGCTGGTCGACCCGCGCGCTCGGACCGTCCGCTCTGCTGCACGCGGACGCTGTCCGGCGCAGCGGACAACGAGCGCGAGAGCGCGGAAGTGCTCCAGACCGATCATCGGGAGATCCCCAGTAGCGGACTCCTGGGGACCTTTCGAAGATCTTGAGCGCGCAAGGACGACGCGTGATCTTGACGAGGGCGTGCAGCGGGCGGGGTCTCGCCAGCGCCCGCTGTGCGGTCGGCGTCACCTGGAGCCCACTCGCGCACGGTGGCGCGAAGCGTTCGGGGCGGCCGTCCGAGATCTCGCCCAGCCGCCCCATCCAGCCGTCCCATCCTGCCGCCGCACCAAGCTGGTACGAGCTCAGAGCACCAGGCGAGACCGCAGCCGCCGCACGGCGACCAGCCACATCGCAGCGGCGAACAGCACCAGCGCCAGCACGTGCCAGAGGTCGGCGAGCTCGAGCCCGAAGACGGCCCCGCGCACCAGCTCCACGCAGTGGAACAGCGGGTTGAGCAGGGCCGCCGTCTGCGCCCACTGCGGCAGTCCGTCGATCGGGAAGAAGGTCCCGGCGACGAGGAAGAGCGGCGTGAGCACGGCCGAGATGACGTAGCCGAACGAGTCGATCGACGGCACGATGCCGGACACCCAGATGCCAAAGGCCGCGAAGCCGAAGCCGGTCAGCACGCCGATCGGCGGCACGAGCAGCATCCCCCAGGACGGCTGCAGGCCGAAGCCGACGGCGACGAGCATCGGCACCGCGCCGTAGATGCCCGACCGCAGGGCGATCCACAGCGCCTCCGCGGTGACCAGCTCCTCGGTGTCGACCGGCGCCGCGAGGACGGCGTCGTACGTCTTCTGGAAGGTGCGCTTGACGAAGGTGCTGAACATGCCGGGGAAGGCGCTCGAGAACAGCACGGCGGTCGCGACGATGCCGGTCCCGACGAAGTCGACGTAGTCGTAGCCGGCGACCTGGGCGACGAGCGAGCCGAAGCCGAAGCCGAACGCCAGCAGGTAGATCGTCGGCTCGACGATCGAGGAGAAGGTGGTCGAGCGCCAGTAGCGGCGGTACATCGTCAGCTCGCGGAACACGACCGCACCGACTGCGGACGGCTCGATGCGGCGCAGGGCGGGGACAGATCGCACGGGCATGCTCATTCGACCTTCTCCCCGGTGAGCAGCACGAAGACATCCTCCAAGTTGGCCGGACGGGCGACGGCGTCCGGCAGCAAATCAGCTATGGCGGAGGAGCTCTCGGCCCGCAGCACCGCGACGGCCGGTCCGGTGCGCCTGGTGGGCAGACCCGCCCCCCGCGCGACCTGCTCCACCTCCAGCAGCCGGGCCGGCGGTCCGTAGACCTCCAGCACGCGGCGGCCCACGTGCTCGGCGACCAGCGCGGTCGGCGTGCCGCGGGCGATGACCCGGCCGGCGTGCATGATCGCCACGTCGTCGGCCAGCCGCTCGGCCTCCTCGATGTAGTGCGTCGACATGAGCACGGTGACACCCTCGCTGCGCAGCGCGTCGATCAGCGCCCACAGCTCCTGGCGCACCTGCGGATCGAGCCCGACAGTGGGTTCGTCGAGCAGCACCAGCCGCGGCCGGTGCACCAGCGCGCGGGCGATGAGCAGGCGCCGCCGCATGCCGCCGGACAGGTTGTCGACCTTGGTGTCGGCGCGGCCGGTCAGCTGCGCGACCTCGAGCGCGCGCCCGACCGCCTCGCCCCGGTCGCTCCGCGGTACACGGTAGAGCCGGGAGAACACCTCGAGGTTCTGCCGCACGGTGAGCTCGATGTCGAGGTTGTCCTGCTGCGGGACGACCCCCATCAGCGCCCGAGCCTGCTTGGACTGCGCCGGCACCGGCAGCCCCAGCACCTCGATCTCGCCCTCGTCGGCGATCGCCTGAGCGGTGAGCAGGCGCATCGTCGTGGACTTGCCGGCGCCGTTCGCCCCGAGCAGCCCGAGGCAGGTGCCGGAGCGCACATCGAGGTCCAGCCCGTCCACGGCGCGCAGCGCGCCGAAGGTCTTCACCACTCCCCGCAGGGACAGGCCGAGGTCCACCGCCACCTCAGGGATCCGCTGGGAGGGCACTCCCGCAGGCTAGGCGTGCCCACAACGGGTCTGACAGCCTCAGCTCAGCGCGTCGTACCGCTCCCGCAGCACCGCGAGGTCGCGCCGCCGCCGCTCGTACGTCGCGCCGACCGTGACCAGCAGCGTCCCGGCGGCGCCGAGCACGAGCCAGCGGGGCAGCGCTGCGGCGTAGGGCGCCAGCAGCAGGACGGCGTCGGCCGCCAGCACCCCGCCGCCGATCGCGAGCGGCGCCTGCAGTCGGCCGCGCACCCCGGCGAGCACCACGATGAGCGCGACGGCGGCGAGCAGCAGCGGTCGCCACAGCGGGTTGCCGGCGTACGACGCGAGCAGGCTCGGCAGCAGCAGTGCGGACAGGCCAGGGCCGTAGGCGGCGAAGGAGCGGGTGCGCGGCTCGCGGCGTCGGCGCAGGTAGCCGAGCACCAGGGCGGCCACCGCGAGAGGCACGACGTACGGCTCCGGATCGGTGACCCCGGCATCGGCCAGCCGCACCCAGGACGATGCCGCGAGCAGCAGGCCGCCGAGCCCGGCCAGGCGCCGGCGGTCGCGCCGCAGCGCAGCAGTCAGCGCGACCAGTGCGAGGCCGGCGAGCGTCCACGACAGCCAGCCGTGATCGGCAGGGGCGAGCGACAGCGCGGCAGCGCCGACGAGCCCGGCGGCGGCCTCGAGCCCGGTACGGCGGTCATGACCGAGGGAGAGTGCGGCCAGGGCCATCAGCCCGCCGACGGCGAGGACGAGCAGGGCCCCGACCTGGTCGCGGGCCAGGCCCGCGGCAGCGCCGACGGCGGCCAGCTCGCCCGCGACGAGCAGCGCGGCGCCGGCGGCGGCCGGCGCCACGAGTCGAGGCAGCCGGACCGTTGCAAGCAGCGCGGCAGCCAGGGGGAGCACGACCAGCGTCGCGGTCCGGTCGGCCAGCGACCACGCGACCGTCAGGAGCAGCACGACCGCGCCGGCCAGGGCGGCGGGCGGCGCGGCCCGGGGAGGCACCGGCACCAGCACCGCCGCGCCACCGAGCGCGACGAGCAGCGCGAGGGCGACGGCATAGGGCAGGTCGACCCCGACGGGGAGCAGCGCGAGGGCGCCGACCGCGAGCACACCCGCGGGCACCATCGCGGCGGCCGCTCGACGCAGGGCAAGGCCGGCGACGAGGACCACGGTCGCGGCGGCGGCCAGGACGACGGGCGTGACGAGGCTGCCGCGCCAGGCGTCGAGCGGGGACAGTGCGGCGCGCGCGTCGGACCCGGCCGGCAGGGTCCACGGGTCGACCGCCCAGCTGAGTGGGTGGAGCAGCCCGGCCACGGCGTGCTCCGACACAGCGAGCGTTGCGACTGCTGCCACGACCACCGCCCCGGCGACCGGTCCGGTGCGGAGCGCCCGGGGGAGCTGCGCCGCGGCGAGCACGGCGACGAGCGCGACGGCGGCAGGCACCAGCGGCAGCTGCAGGTCGGTCAGCTCGGCCCGAGCCGCGCCGTGGGCGGCCAGCGCGGCCAGGCCGACCGGCAGGGCCGACAGCACCAGCCGCGGCACGGGCGCGTCGGTGAGCGCGGCGCCGGTCGCGACGATCGCGGCGCAGGCCAGCAGCGCGAGCGCACCCGCACCCGGCTGTTGCTGCAGGGCGATGGTGGCGACCAGGACGGCCAGGACCGTCGCGATCGTCGCGCACGCCGCCGCGACGATCCGGACCTCCCGCAGCCGGTCCCGCAGCAGCGCGATGGCGCCGAGGTCAGCGGCCGCGAGCCCGGCCAGGGTGGCGGCGGTGGTCGCGGCCGACGGCTGCGCGTCGACGAGCAGCAGCGGCACCGGCAGCTGTGCCAGCAGCACCGCCGCGATCCGCGGCAGCCGAACCGGCACCAGCACGGCGCCGCCAGCGGCCAGGGCCGCGAGGACAGCAGCGCTGACGGCGGCGTAGACCGACCCGCTCAGCCCGTCGCCCACGCCGAGCGTGCGCAGGCCGTAGGCGTCGAGCGCGGCCAGGACCAGCGCGACGGCCGCCAGCGTCTCGGCGGTCGAGGTCAGGCCGCGGCGCAGCGCCCGGGGGACCGCCAGGGCGGCCGCTGCCGTGAGCGCGGCCAGCACCGTCGCGCGTCCGCCGGCGCCGAGCCGGTCGTACGTGACCGCGGCGAAGACCACGGCGGCGACGGCCAGCAGCAGTCCACCCAGGCCGAGCAGCGCGTTCTGCACCCGCTGCGGGGTCCACTCCGGCCGGGGCGCCGAGACCGGGACCGGGACCGCGTCAGCCGCCCGGAGCTCGGCGAGCAGCGCGGCCCGCTCGGCCAGCAGCTCGGCGCGGGTCGCATCGAGGCGCAGGAGCTCGACGTCGACCTCCCACAGTCTGCCGGCGGGCGGGCCGGTGAGCGCGAGCCCGCAGCTCGGGCACGCGCCGGGACCGGCGAGCAGCGCCCGGCACTGCGGGCAGCGGGTGGAGTCCGGGAGCCGGAGGGGCGCGGTCGTGGTCATGCCGTGATCATCGGCGCGCAGCGCGGCTCCGACGAGGGTCGAACTACCTAGATCTCGGTCAGCGCCACTCGATCTTGGGGCAGCGGTCCATGACGACCTCGAGGCCGGCCGCCTCGGCGCGCTCGGCGGCCGCGCGGTCGACGACGCCGAGCTGCATCCAGACCGCCTTTGCGCCCTTCGTGATGGCCTCGTCGACGACCGGACCGGCCAGCTCCGAGCGGACGAAGAGGTCGACGACGTCGACGTCGAAGGGGATTGCGTCGAGGCAGTTGTAGCCCTGCTCGCCGTGCACGGTCTCGGCGCCCGGGTGCACCGGCACGATCCGACGGCCGCGTGCCTGCAGGAACGCAGCGACGCCATGCGCCGCGCGACGAGGGTTGGTGGACAACCCGACGACCGCCCAGGTCGGCATCGCCAGGACCCGGTCGACCGTCTCGCCGTCGCCGTACGGCAGGACTACGCCCCCGCCCCGTGTGCGTGGTCGCAGAGCCGCTCCTCGCCGTCGGGGATGCGGCCACCGGCCACGCCCTCGAGGGCCGCGAACGGCCCGCAGCGGTGCGACTCGACCCAGACGTGCACCATCGGCGTCGGGACCGGCTTCACCTGCCCCGGCTTGCAGTTGCCCTGCGCGTCGGTCACGCCCTGCACGAATCCCTCCGGGGAGTAGCAGAGGTTCTCATGCGTGTGCCACTGCACGAGATCGCCGCCGAAGTCGGGCACCTCGCCGAGCGGAGTGCCGCGCTTCAGCATGTACATCGCCGCCACGAGCCGGCGGCCGCCGCCGGTCGTGTCGTAGACCAGCGACTCCGGCCGGTCGGGGTCGAGCGTCACGTCGTCGTCGAGGAAGGCCTCGTTGATGAGGTGCTCGTGACCGGTGAAGCCGTCGCCGATGGTGCGGAAGCCGGCCGCCTCGGCGACCGTGGCGTCGGCCCACTGCGGCAGCCGCAGCAGCGTCACCGCGACGAGGTTCTCCGCCTCGGCCTGCTGCGCGGGCGTGACCCCGGGCGTGCCGGACAGGTCGATCGGCATCGCCGGGTCGTACGGCACCGGCTCCGCGTGCGGCTCGTCGTCCGCATGGTCGCCGGCGCCTTTGGCGTGCTCATCGCCGACGTGGGCGAGACCGCCTGCGGCCAGGACGGTCTCATGGTCGTCGCCGCCCGAGTGCCCGTGCGCGCCGACGGTGGAGGCGGCCACCGCGGCGGCGGCCGTGACAGCGACCGCGGCGGGCCAGAGCGGCAGGCGCAGTCCGCCGACGGGGGAGCGGCTGCCGAGCGCGAGGGCGGCGAGCAGCCCGGCGGCCAGCGCCAACCCGGCGGCTGCGGCGTCGGCGAGCTGCACCGGCTCGGCCGCGCGCAGCCCGTCGACGTACGGCACGCCGGTCGTCTTGGCCAGCAGCCAGCCGACGACAGCGGCACCGGCGACGGCCGTGCCGACGGCGGCGACGGCCGGGCTGCGGCGCAGCAGCGCGACCGCGCCCCACACGACCTGCGCGGTGGCCAGCAGCGTGAAGACGACCGCGGCCGCGCGGTGCTCGCCGTGCGCCCCGACGGCGACGGCGTGCACGACCCCGGCGCCGAGCGAGCACAGTCCGGCCACGACGAGCCAGGGGGTGGGAGCGGGCATGACAGGACGATACTCGGCGCGGAGGGCCGCCTCAGCCTGTCGGTTCAGGGGCGGCCGAGCGCGCGGTAGGTCCAGCCGGCGTTGCGCCAGCGCTCGGGGTCCAGGGCGTTGCGGCCGTCGACGATGCGCTTGTTGGTGACGACCTCGGACAGCACGGCGGGGTCCATCTCGCGGAACTCGGCCCACTCGGTCAGGTGCAGCACGACGTCGGCGCCCTTGGCGGCGTCCAGGGCGCTGTCGCGGTAGCCGAGCTGGGGGTGCAGGACGCGGGCGTTGTCCATGGCCTGGGGGTCGTAGAGGCAGACCGCGGCGCCTTGTTGCTGGACGGCGGCGGCGACGTCGAGGGCGGGGCTGTCGCGGACGTCGTCGCTGTTGGGCTTGAAGGCCGCGCCCAGGACGGCGACGCGCATTCCGCCGAAGCTGCCGCCGACGAGCTCGCGGGCGATCTCGATCATCCGGGCGCGGCGGCGCAGGTTGATCGCGTCGACCTCCTTGAGGAACGACAGGGCCTGGTCGACGCCGAGCTCGCCGGCGCGGGCCATGAACGCGCGGATGTCCTTGGGCAGGCAGCCGCCGCCGAAGCCGAGGCCGGCGTTGAGGAACCGGCCGCCGATCCGGTCGTCGTAGGACAGCGCCTTGCTGAGCATGGTGACGTCACCGCCGGTGACCTCGCAGACCTCGGCCATCGCGTTGATGAAGGAGATCTTGGTGGCCAGGAAGGCGTTGGCGGCGACCTTGACCAGCTGGGAGGTCGCGAAGTCGGTGACCACGACCGGGGTGGGGGCGGCGATGACGGGCGCGAACGCCTCCCGCAGCTGCTCCTCTGCGCGGGCCGAGTG
>JBBSLB010000133.1:0-7342 GCA_038255675.1 Mycobacteriales bacterium | reverse complement strand
TGCGCAAGCCCGGCAGTCGCGCGGGCCGGGCCTACATCCGGCGCAACCTGTTCGGCACCGACGACGCATCCCCCGAGGACGTCACCAAGGTGCAGGCACTGCTCGAGCAGACCCCTCTGACGGTCACGGCCGCGTTCTACCGGACCCTGCTCGACCACGACGAGCACGCCTCGCTCAAGGCGATGCGGGACGTCCCCGTGACGCTGCTGGTCGGCGACAGCGACCGGCTGACCCCCGCCTCGCACAGCCACCGGATGGCCGAGGTGCTGCCCGACGCCGAGCTCGTCGTGGTCCCCGGGGCCGGTCACAGCGTCAACATCACCCGCCGCGAGGTGGTCGACGGAGCACTTCTGCGGCTGCTCGACCGGGTGCAGCAGCGGCGCGCGGCCTGACCTGGGGCAGACTGGGGCGAGCACGGCGACCCGACCCTCGCCAGGCATCCCGACGACGAGAGCGAGCCCGACCCGTGGAAGAGACCGTCTCCCTTGAGCTGCAGGCCGCCGTGGACGAGGCCGCCAAGCGGGTCGAGGCCCTGGTGGCCGCCGACCCCGAGCTCGTGCACGGGGACGTCGTGGAGCAGGTGGCCGCCGACTGCCCGCTCGACGTGGCCGTCCTGCTCTGCGAGCAGACGATGGACTTCATCCCGGACACCGTGCGCCAGCGCGTGTTCGAGCACGACAACGCCGACGTGATCGCCGCAAACGCCGCCGTCACTGCCGAGCGCGACGCGGTCGAGGCCAAGGCCAAGGCGCGCACCCAGAAGGCCGCCGCCACCCGAGCGGCCACCCTGGCCCGTGAGGCCGAGGCCGAGAAGGCCGTGCTGAAGAGCAACACCTGCCCGAACTGCTTCCAGCTCCGCGCCGCCTCCGGCGTCTGCGGCTGCGACTGATAGCAGCTGACTCAGACGCCGTAGGGGCGGATGCCACCCGGCAGATGACCCACTCCGTCGTCCTCCGGTGACTCGACGGAGACGTCCTCCTCCAGCACCTGATCGTCGAACGGCACCCGCGCCGAACGCTCGAGGTCGTCCAGGGACATCTCGTACGACGCCGGTTCGGTCACGGGAGCAGTGTGCACCCGCGCGGGCGTGATGCGGCTCCGGGTCCGAGACCACGAACGACACCCTCACCGTGCGGGCCCGTCGGTCCAGCCGTCGTCGGTGAGCAACCTGCCGTGTCGCTGCTGCAGGGTGTTGCGGCCGGTGTGCAGGTCGTGGTGGTGGCGGACACCGCCGGACCCTGACGATGGCATCGGTCCAGCCGGAACACGCGCGAGTGGCACTGTGGTCGGTCGTGGTCATCCTGCCTGGTCGGGTTCGCTGCCGTCGGGCGACAGCCAGCCAGGGTGGGGAAAGCATGTGGGCACCGGCGTTGGACGCAGTGGTCGAGCGACGCCTGCTGATGAACTACCGCGCGGACCCGGACGTGGTTGCGCGTCTCGTGCCGACACCGTTGCGCCCGCTCCTGCGCCACGGTCAGGCTGTCGTGGGGATCTGTCTGCTCCGGCTGGGGGGAGTGCGCGGCCCGCGGGCATGCCCGGCGTCTTCGGACTGCGGAGCGAGAACGCCGCTCATCGCGTCGCTGTGGAGTGGGATACGCCCTGCCAGATCGAGAGCACGACGTCCTCGTACTACGACGATCCGACCGTCTTCCCGGCGGGCAACATCCACTCCGACAGCGCACTGGTCACGCGGCAGGTGCCTGTGCGTTGGACGGCGCTCGCTCCCGTGCGTGGCGCGCCGGCGCCCGCAAGCATCTAGCCCACCTGGCGGGCCTCCGTCGACACGGCCTCAGTCCGTTGCGGAGGGTGCCGGTTCCCACGTCAGGCTGCGGCCCAGCCTGCCCGCGGTGAGGGCAGCGCCTGCCTCATGTCGAGGGAGGCGATGCCCGCCCGTCATTGTCGGCGCAGCAGGTCCTCAAGGGCCTCCTCAAGTTCCGGGTGCTCAAAGGTGAAGCCCGCCTCCTCCAGCCGTGCCGGCACGGCACGGCGGCCGGTGAGGGCCAGCGCAGGGTCGGTCCGCAACAGGACCGCCCCCGCGCGCACCGCCCAGGCAGGAGTGGGGGGAGCAGGAGGACGGCGCAGGACCCGCCGCAGGATCTGCATCAGGTCGGCGTTGCGAACCGGATGCGGCGACGTCACGTGCAGCACCCCCTCGAGGTCTCCAGCCGGCCCTTGCCCCTCCAACGCCTGCACCGCGAGGCTCAGGAAGTCGTCCACATGCACCCAGCTGATCCACTGCCGGCCCGAGGCGATCCGGCCACCCAGTCCCCAGCGGACCAGGCCGGAGAGCCGGTCCAGGGCAGGAGTGTCCCTATCCAGGACGACGCTCGTCCGCAGGACGACCGCGCGGTCGGCGTGCACGCCCTCCGCGGCGGCCTCCCAGGCCCTGGCCACGTCCGTCATCTGCGGCGGCTCGTGCGCGAGCGGGGACTGCTCGGTCAGCACCGTCTCGTGCGCGTCGCCGTAGATGGCCAGCGTGCTCGCCTGCAGCCACACGGGTACTGGCGCGTCCAGCGAGGCCGCAGCCGCAGCGAGGGCACGGGTCGGGCCAACCCGGGAGCTCGTCAGCAGAGCGACATTGCCCGGGGTCGGCCGGCGGTCGACCAGCTCGCCGGCGAGGTTGACCACCGCGCTGCCGGCGAGCTCCGCCGCCCAGGGGCCGACCGTGCGGCCGTCCCACCGGACCGTTTGGTACGACGAGGCGCGGGGTGCGCGGCTGAGGACAACCACCTCGTGCCCCCGGGCGGCGAGCACGCCGCACAGCCTCCTGCCCAACGCACCGGACCCGCCGGCGAGGACGACCTTCATCAGGGCAGGCTACGGGTGGCGACCAACGCCCCTTCCGAGGGTGAAGGACGGCCAGCTGAGGCACCTCTGCCTCGCTGCATGGGGCCTCGACCCTGGGCGCCCGTTCATGATCGACAGAAGCTTTGATCCCGCGGGGCACACCCTTTCCACCCGTGGACGCCGATCCCTCTGTCGATCATGAAGGTGGGACACTCGTCCCGGCGGAACGCCGTGACTACCTCACCGTCACCGTGTTGGGCCCCGCCGACCCGTTGACGGTCAGTCCGTGAGAAGCGTCTCCAGCGGCTCCTCGGACAGCACGACCAGCCGCTGCGTCGCACGGGTCAGCGCGACGTAGAGGCTGCGCAGCCCCGCGACCGGGTGCCGGCTCTCGGCGACGATGCCGTGCGGCCACGCCACGACGCAGCCGTCGTACTCCAGTCCCTTGACCTGCCAGGGGTCGACGACGCTGACCCGTGGGTGCGTCGGCAGGATCGCCCGGACCTCGGCCACCCGGCCGTACGGCGCGACGACGCCGACGGTGCCGCCGACCTGGCCCAGCAGCTCGGCGACCGCGTCCTCCAGCGAGCTCGAGACGTCGCCCGTGACCAGCAGCGGCTCGACGCCGGTGCTCCGCACCGCCGCCGGCGGCGTGAGCGCCGGGTCGATGCGCTCGAGCAGCCGTGCGGCCAGCGCCGCGACCTCGGTGCTGGTGCGGTAGTTGGTGGTCAGCTCGACCGAACGCAGCCGGCTCTTGCCGAGCACGGCGGCCAGCGCGTCGCGGACCTCCTGCACGTCCGGCCAGGCCGACTGCACCCAGTCGCCGACGACGGTCCAGGTGGCGCCGCGGGCGCGCCGGCCGAGCATCCGCCACTGCATGGGTGTGACGTCCTGCGCCTCATCGACCACGACGTGGGCGTAGGTGCGGTAGTCGCGCTCCTCCGCCAGGTTCCGCCGCGCCCGGGCGGTGCGGTCGGCATGAGTGGTCACGCCCATGTCGGCGGCCCGCTCGTCCAGCTCGGACAGCTCGTCCCAGCCGTCGTCCTCCGGCTCGGCCTCGACCGGCGGCGCCCCGAGCAGGTCGGTCAGCTCGTCGTAGAGCGCGGCGTCGGCCGCGGTCCACTCTCGACTGCGCCACGACTCCTGCAGCGCGCTGACCTCCTCGTCGGACAGCAGCCCGCGGGCCAGGTCGCGCAGCGGCACCTGGCCGCCGCGCAGCAGGTCGAGCACCTGCGCGGGCAGCAGCACCGGCCAGGCGGCGTCGATCGCCCGACGGAAGGCCGGGTCTGCGACGATCCAGGCAGCGAAGTCCTCGCGGTCGTCGGACTCGATCCGGGTCGCCTGCGGCCGCCGCTCCCAGGCCCGCCAGGCCAGCTCGACCAACGCGGCGGAGAAGGCCGCTCGGCCGCTGTTGTGGCTGCGGCTGGAGCGGTGCACGCCGGCCCGGCGGCGGGCCACGTCGGCGCCGCGCACCGTGACCGAGGCCCCCCACCGGTGCACCTCGAGGTCCTGCAGGTGGCGCACCCCACCGAGGTGACGAACGACCTTGAGCAGCAGCTCGGCCATCCGCGCCGAGCCCTTGACGGCGAGCGCGGCGGGGCCGTCGTAGCCGGTCACCGTCACGCCGCGCGGGAGCTCCGGCAGGTCGGCCAGCGAGGCCAGCCGCACGCTCGTCTCGCCGAGCGCCGGCAGCACCGCGCCGATGTAGTCGACGAAGACCGGCGACGGCCCGACGACGAGCACCCCGCGACGGGAGTACCACTCGCGACGGGCATACATCAGGTAGGCGACGCGGTGCAGCGCGACGGCGGTCTTGCCGGTGCCGGGGCCGCCGGTGACCACCAGCGCGCCATCGTCGGGGGCGCGCACGGCCTCGTCCTGCTCGCGCTGGATGGTCGCCACGATGTCGCGCATCTGGCCGGTGCGCTCGCGGCTGACCGCGGCGAGGAACGCGCCGTCGCCGACCACCACGACGCCCTCGAGCGCGTCCTCGGCAGAGGCGTCGAGCAGCTCGTCGTCGACGCCGACCACCGTGGTGCGGCGGGTGCTGATCGTCCGGCGCCGTACGACGCCCTGGGGGTCGGCGGCCGTGGCGCGGTAGAACGCCGCCGCCGCGGGGGCGCGCCAGTCGACGACGATCGGGTCCTGGGTATCGGTGCGCAGGCCCATCCGGCCGATGTGGTGGATCGCGCCGTCGTCGCGATCGAGCCGGCCGAAGACCAGGCCCTCGCCGGCCTGGTCGAGGTCGGCCCGGCGGTTGGCAGCGGCCTGCGCGCTGACGTCGCGCTCGTACACCGCCTGAGGGGACCCCCCGGCCGGCCGCATGCTCTCGGACTCGCGCACCAGCGCCTCGGCACGCAGCACCTCCAACCGGGCCAGCGCACGGTCCACGACGGCCTGCTCACGGGCGAGCTCGCGATCCAGGTCGGTCGCGGTGCCCGGGGTGGCGTCGGCGGTCACCGCGACAGTCTGCCGTCCGCCCGCCGCGGCGGCTGCCCGACACCCGGTCACCGATTGAGTGACAGTCCTGCGACAGCCGGTTGAGCCGGGCCACGCTGGGTGATCCCCCGTCCATGACGACAGCAGCGGTGCACGGGGCGGCGAGGTTTCGACGGGTGCGGGCGGTCCCCTCGGCGCCCCGCCGGCTGCGTGTCGTGGGCGGCAGCCAGCGGCTGCGCTGGTGGCACGGCCGGCTCACGCTCGGCCTCACCCTGGCCGGCGCGATGGTGGGCGCGCTGGCGGGGGTGCTGCAGGCGGTCCTCGCCGGCAGCTGGGTCCCCGTCGAGGCCCTGGAGTCCTACGGCTCGGGTGCGGGCGTCGGGGCGTCGGCCGGGCTCGCCCTGGCCCTGCTCCTCGGCCTGGTGCTCGGCCTGGCCGACCGGTACGTGCTCCCCCAGGTGGTCGTGGCGCGCCCGCTCTGGGTCCAGCACCGCAACGGCTGACGCCGGCTGTCGCTCAGCCGGTCTCGCTCAAGCGGGCCGACCCGCTGGCCAGCACCTCGACGCACCGTGAGCAGAGGTGGACGTCGCGCGTGACGAAGTAGGAGCCCTCACCGGCGCACAGGCTGCACGACGGGCGGGTCCGCGGCTCGGGCTCGGGACGGCGTCGCGGCGTGCCCTTGAGCGACAGGCGGATCTCGGCCAGCCGCGCATCGCGCACCTCGGGCTCGGCCGGCGGCGGCGCGGTCTCGGCCTCCCACCGGCGGCCGGCCTCTCGCTCGGCGACAGCTTGGGCGTGGAGCGCGTCGGGGCACGACTGGTCGCGCAGCCCACGAAGCAGCTCGAGCAGGTGGACCGCATCGCGCTCGACACTGGCCTGGGACGGTGCGGCCCCGACGCGGTGACGCAGCTGACCCGGACGCCAGCCCGCGGCGACCAGCTCGTCCAGCACGGCCTCGACCTCCGGGGTGTCCAGCTCGCGCATGAGCAGGGTCGGCAGGTGGCTGAAGACGTCGGGGTGGTGCGGTGCTCGTCCGCGCATGACGGTGATGCCACCACGGGGGTCCGACAGTCCGGGTCCACGACACCCCGACGACCCGGCACTAGCGTCGGCGCATGACGACCTCGCGCTCCGTCCTCGTGACCGGCGGCAGCCGCGGCATCGGCCTGGCCACAGCGCGCCGCCTCGCCGCCGACGGCCACCGGGTGGCCGTGACCTACCGGTCCGATCCACCTGAGGGGTTGCTGGGCGTCGCGTGCGACGTCACCTCCATCAACGACGTCGACCGCGCCTTCTCCGAGGTGGAGGGACAGCAGGGGCCGGTCGAGGTGCTCGTGAGCAACGCCGGCATCACCGACGACCAGCTGCTGCTGCGCATGAGCGAGGAGTCGTTCATGCGCGTCCTCGACACCAACCTCACCGCCGCCTATCGGGTCGCCAAGCGGGCCAGTCGCGGGATGCTCAAGGCCCGCTTCGGACGGATGGTCTTCGTCTCCTCCGTCGTCGGGCTGTCCGGCGGGGCGGGCCAGGCGAGCTACGCCGCGAGCAAGAGCGGGCTGGTCGGCTTCTCTCGCAGCCTGGCGCGCGAGCTCGGCAGCCGCGGCATCACCGCCAACGTCGTCGCCCCCGGCTACGTCGACACCGACATGACCGCAGCGCTCGGCGAGGCCCGGCGCGAGGAGCTGCTGCGGTCGATCCCGCTCGGCCGCACCGCTTCGCCCGAGGAGATCGCCGGCGTCGTCGCGTTCCTCGCCGGTGACGACGCCGCCTACGTCACCGGGGCCGTGCTGCCGGTCGACGGCGGGCTCGGGATGGGGCACTAGGGACCGCCTCGTTCCGACGGCCGTACGATCTTGCGCGTGACGACACCGGACACCTCCGTAGTGCGGGCCTGGGCGCGCGACAACGGCTTCGACGTAGCCGACCGCGGGCGGCTGCCCGCCGAGGTTGCCGACGCCTACTCCGCCAGCAGGAAGAGGCCCCCGGCGGCCAAGAAGGTCACCCCTCTGAAGGCCGCCGCGTCCCCCAGGGTCCCCACGGTGAAGGCTGCGCCGGCCCCGAAGGTCCCCACGGTGAAGGCCGCGCCGGCCCCGAAGGCCGCCGCGGTGAAGGCCGC
>JBBSLB010000132.1:0-7369 GCA_038255675.1 Mycobacteriales bacterium | reverse complement strand
GACAGCAGGTTCGAGACGAAGATCGCGTTGGGCGTGTCCTGCCAGGGCGAGACGCCGGTGTTGAGCTGGGCAGCGCGGATCCCGAACATCGTGAAGATGACCAGGAAGATCAGCCCGAGGACGACCCAGGCCGCGCCGGTGTGCGAGCCGTAGAAGCGGCTGTCCCGGCCGATCTGCTTGGGCTCCGAGCGCAGCCGGATGATCGCGAAGGCGAGCAGGCCCAGCAGCACGGCGAGGCCGAAGAAGTCCTCCATGAAGCCGAAGACCGGGTTCTTGCCGATGAGCGGGATGTGGAAGTCCACGTCGAACAGGGCGCCGACGGCCTCGATGATCGTGAAGGTGAGGATGAGGAAGCCCCAGAACACGAAGAAGTGCGCCAGCCCCGGGACGTTCCACTTGAGCAGCCGCGCCTGCCCGAAGACCTCGACCACCTGGACGACGAGCCGCTTGGGCCAGTTGTCGAGCCGGCCCGGCGACGGCTGGCCGGACGCGATCATCTTGTAGAGGAACAAGACGCGTCGCCCGGCAACGGCCAGCGCCACGACGGCGATCGTCAGGCCGAGCACCAGGCGCACGAGCATGTGGGTTTCCACGAGACCTCCAGTACGGGGCGGCGCACAGGGCACACCGCAGCAGCGCGAGCGTACGACCCGGTCCGGACCCGTACCTACCGACGGGTAACGGACACGCAGGCACGCTCGGGCCTCAGTGTCCTCGGCCGGGTGGCCGGGCGCGACATGACCCCTGCCGGCAGCGGCTAGAAGGCGCGGTCGGCGACGCGCAGAGCACCCTGCAGCACCAGCAGGGTCAACGGGCCGGCGAGCAGCAGCGCCAGGACGACGGCAAGCACCCGCAGCGCCCAGTTGGGGCCGCCGGACCGGTTGCGCATCTCCCCGAGCATGGCCCCAGCCTAGAGCCGGTCAGCCTCGCAGGCTGCGGCTGCGCTGCTCCTGGCCCGGACCGCCGTACGGGTAGTCGGCCGGCTCCGGGGCACTGACCCGGTCGAGCTGCTCGGTCAGCGCGACCGGCAGCACCAGGTCGGCGGCTGCCAGGTTCTGCTCGAGCTGCTCGACGGTGCGGGCGCCGAGGATGACCGAGCTGACGGCCGGCCGGTCGCGCAGCCAGGCCAGGGCGACCTGCGCCATCGACGCACCGAGCGACTCCGCCACGGACTGGACCGCCTCAAGCACGTCCCAGGTGCGGGCTTGCCCGCCGACCCGGTCGTAGGCCTCGATCCCGCGCTCAGGGTCCTCGCCCAACCGGCTGGCCCCCGTCGGTCGTTGGTCCTGGGTGTACTTGCCGGACAGCCACCCGCCGGCCAGCGGGCTCCAGGGCAGCAGCCCCAGGCCGTTGTGCTGGCAGGCCGGGACGATCTCGTGCTCGATGTCACGGACCAGCAGGCTGTACGCCGGCTGCAGCGTGACGGGCCGCGTCCAGCCGCGGTGCTCGGCCAGGTCGGCGGCCTTCTGGATCTGCCAGCCGGTGAAGTTGCTGAGCCCGGCGTAGCCGATCTTGCCGGCCGAGACGGCGTCGTCCAGGAAGCGCCAGGTCTCCTCCAGCGGCGTGCGCGGGTCCCAGGAGTGCAGCTGGTAGAGGTCGACGTGCTCGACGCCCAGCCGGGTGAGCGAGGCGTCCAGCGCCCGGCGCAGGTGTCGGCGCGACGTGCCGAGGTCGTTGGCGTCCGGGCCCATGGGAAAGCGACCCTTGGTGGCCAGCACCACGCGGTCGCGCACGTCGGCCGGGCGCTCGGCCAGCCAGCCGCCGACGATGGTCTCCGCCGCACCCGCGGTGTAGACGTCGGCGGTGTCCACGAGCGTCCCGCCGGCGGCGACGAAGGCGTCGAGCTGGGCATGCGCGCCGGCCTGATCGGTCTCGTCGCCGAACGTCATCGTGCCCAGGCACAGGGCCGAGACCGCGCAGCCGCTGCGGCCGAGGGTGCGTTGCTCCACAGGACTGGTCCTCACGTCGGATCGCCTGACCGTAGTCAGACCGCCCCTGACCGCGCCAGGGACAACCTGCTTGAGCCGGGAACACTCAACTCCGCTTGACGCTTGCACCGAGGGACCGCACCATGAGCGGCAAGCACTCAACGTCAGAAGGAGCCCCACATGGCACGCGCCGTCGGCATCGACCTCGGCACCACCAACTCCTGCGTCGCCGTCCTCGAGGGCGGTGAGCCCGCGGTCATCGCCAACGCCGAGGGCGCGCGCACCACCCCGTCGATCGTCGCCTTCGCTAAGAACGGCGAGGTGCTCGTCGGCGAGGTCGCCAAGCGGCAGGCCGTCACGAACGTCGACCGGACCATCCGCTCCGTCAAGCGCCACATCGGCACCGACTGGAAGCAGAGCCTGGACGGCAAGGACTTCACCGCCCAGCAGATCAGCGCGTTCGTCCTGCAGAAGCTCAAGCGCGACGCGGAGAGCTACCTCGGGGAGACGGTGACGGACGCCGTCATCACCGTGCCGGCGTACTTCTCCGACCACGAGCGCCAGGCGACCAAGGAGGCGGGCGAGATCGCCGGCCTCAACGTCCTGCGCATCGTGAACGAGCCGACCGCGGCGGCGCTGGCGTACGGCCTGGACAAGGGTGAGAAGGAGCAGACGATCCTCGTCTTCGACCTCGGTGGCGGCACGTTCGACGTGTCCCTGCTCGAGATCGGTGACGGCGTCATCGAGGTCAAGGCGACCTCGGGCGACAACAAGCTCGGTGGTGACGACTGGGACGAGCGGGTCGTCCAGCACCTGGTGAAGCAGTTCCAGCTGAGCAACAACGGCATCGACCTGTCCGGCGACAAGATGGCGATGCAGCGCCTGCGCGAGGCGGCCGAGAAGGCCAAGATCGAGCTGAGCGCGTCGCAGTCGACCGGCATCAACCTGCCCTACATCACCGCGAGCCCGGACGGCCCGCTGCACCTGGACGTCACGGTCACGCGGGCGGAGTTCCAGCGGATGACGCAGGACCTGCTCGACCGGACCAAGGGCCCGTTCCAGCAGGCCATCAAGGACGCCGGCGTCGCGCTGTCGGAGATCGACCACGTCGTGCTGGTCGGCGGCTCGACCCGCATGCCGGCCGTGTCCGACCTGGTCCGCGAGATCACTGGCAAGGAGCCCAACAAGGGCGTCAACCCCGACGAGGTCGTCGCCGTCGGCGCGGCCCTGCAGGCCGGTGTCCTCAAGGGCGAGGTCAAGGACGTCCTGCTGCTCGACGTCACCCCGCTGTCCCTCGGCATCGAGACCAAGGGCGGCATCATGACCAAGCTCATCGAGCGCAACACCACCATCCCGACCAAGCGCTCCGAGGTCTTCACCACGGCCGACGAGAACCAGCCGTCGGTGCAGATCCAGGTGTTCCAGGGCGAGCGTGAGATGGCGCAGTACAACAAGAAGCTCGGCATGTTCGAGCTGACCGGCCTGCCGCCGGCGCCGCGCGGCGTCCCGCAGATCGAGGTCGTGTTCGACATCGACGCGAACGGCATCGTGCACGTCTCCGCCAAGGACCTCGGCACCGGCAAGGAGCAGCGCATGACCATCTCCGGCGGCAGCGCGCTGCCCAAGGACGAGGTCGAGCGGATGATGAAGGAGGCCGAGGAGTACGCCGAGGAGGACAAGAAGCGCCGCGACGAGGCGGAGACCCGCAACTCGGCCGAGGCCCTGGTCTTCCAGACCGAGAAGTTCCTCGGCGAGAACGGCGACAAGCTCCCCGCCGAGGGCAAGGCCGAGGCCGAGGAGGCCCTGACCGACCTCAAGAGCGCGCTCGGCGGCAGCGACATCGCCGCGATCAAGAGCGCCGCGGAGAAGGTCGCCACCACGAGCCAGGCGCTCGGCGGTGCCCTCTACGCGCAGCAGTCCGCCGACGCCCCTGAGGGAGCGCCCGCGGACGGGGCCGACGACGACGGCGTCGTGGACGCCGAGGTCGTGGAGGACGACACCGACGGGAGCACCAAGTGAGTCGACCCGACGGCGGGCCCGAGGTCGAGGGCTGGGACCTCGACCCGGACCGGGTGGTCGTGCGCGACAAGCGGCGGATCGACCCCGAGTCCGGCGAGCTGCGCCAGCCCGGTGCCGGCCCCGACGGTGGAGGGCTCCGCACGGGCTCCCCGGCCGACGGGACCGCGGGGAGCCCTCCGGACGGTGGCGCCGAGGAGCAGGCCCAGCCGCAGGCCGACCCGTCGGCCGGTGGCGCGGACGACCGCGTCGCCGAGCTGACCGCGGACCTGCAGCGGGTGTCGGCGGAGTACGCCAACTACCGCAAGCGCGTCGAGCGCGACCGGGTCGCCGTCGTCGAGATGGCCACCGCCGGCCTGCTGTCCGGGCTGCTGCCGCTGCTCGACGACGTCGAGCGGGCGCGCACCCACGGCGACCTCACCGGCGCCTTCGCCGCGGTCGGCGAGGGCCTCGAGCAGGTCACGGCCAAGCTCGGCCTGGAGCAGTTCGGCGAGGCCGGCGAGCCGTTCGACCCCGCGGTGCACGAGGCGCTGATGGCGGCCGAGCCCGACCCGGCGGCCAGCGTCGCGACCTGCGCGGCCGTGCTGCAGAAGGGCTACCGGCTGTCCGGCGGGCGCGTCCTGCGCCCCGCGCGGGTGTCGGTGGCCGAGCCTGGTGCTCCTGCCGCCGAGTCCTGAGGGGAGGGGGACCCGTGAGCGCGCGCGACTACGTGGAGAAGGACTACTACAAGGCTCTCGGCGTCCCGAAGGACGCCGCGGCGGCCGACATCAAGAAGGCCTACCGCAAGCTCGCCCGTGACCTGCACCCCGACACCAACCCCGGTGGCGAGGAGCGGTTCAAGGAGGTGAGCGAGGCCTACGACGTGCTCTCCGACGACGTCAAGCGGCGGGAGTACGACGAGGCCCGCAGCCTGTTCGGCGCCGGGGGCTACCGGCCGGGCGGCTACGCCGGCGGCGGGGTCCCGGGCTTCGACCTGGGCGACCTGTTCCAGCGGGCGGGCTCCGGCGCGGCCGGCGGGTTCGGCGACGTGCTCGGCGGCCTGTTCGGCGGCGGTGCCCGCACCGCCGGCCGCGCGCCCCGGCGAGGTGCCGACGTCGAGGCCGCGGTGACCCTGTCGTTCGCCGACGCGGTGCGCGGCGCGACGGTGCCGCTGCAGCTGACGACCACCGGACGGTGCGGCACCTGCGGCGGCTCCGGCGCCGCGCCGGGCACCGCGCCGCAGACCTGCGCCACCTGTGCCGGCGCGGGTGTGACCTCCCGCAGCCAGGGCGGTTTCGCGTTCAGCGAGCCGTGCCGGACGTGCCGGGGCAGCGGTCGCACGGTCGAGACGCCGTGCCCGTCCTGCCGCGGCGAGGGCAGCGCGGCGCAGGTGAAGACGCTGAACGTGCGCATCCCGGCCGGCGTGCGCGAGGGCAGCCGGGTGCGCCTGGCCGGTCGCGGTGGCGCGGGTGAGCGGGGCGGTCCGGCGGGCGACCTGCTGGTGCTGGTGCACGTCTCGCCGCACCGCTGGTTCGGCCGCAAGGACGACCACGTCACCGTCACCGTGCCCGTCACCTTCCCCGAAGCCGCGCTCGGGGCGCAGGTGTCCGTGCCGACGCTGGACGGTCCGGTGACGCTGAAGGTGCCGCCGGGCACGAGCTCCGGCCGCACCTTCCGGGTCAAGGGCCGGGGAGTGCCGGGCAAGGGCGACCTGCTGGTGACGGTCGAGGTGGCCGTGCCGGCGCGGCTCAGCAAGGAGGCGGAGAAGGCTCTGGCGGCCTACGCCGCCGCGGCCCCGGAGGACCCGCGGGCGCACCTCGCGCAGGAGCCCTCGTGAAGGAGGTCGAGACGTGATCGCCGACGACACACCGGTCTTCGTCATCTCGGTGGCCGCCGAACTGGCCGGCATGCACCCGCAGACGCTGCGCCAGTACGACCGGCTGGGGCTCGTCACGCCCGGCCGGTCCGGCGGCGGCGGCCGCCGCTACTCCTCCCGTGACGTGGAGCTGCTCCGCGAGGTGCAGCGCCTCTCGCAGGAGGAGGGCGTCAACCTCGCCGGGATCAAGCGCGTGATCGAGCTGGAGAACCAGGTCGAGGCGCTGCAGGCCCGGCTGGTGGAGCTGGCCGACGACCTCGCCGCGACGCAGCAGGCGCTGGTCCAGGCGCACAGCACCGCGATGGCCAGCCTGCGCCGCGACCTCGTCCCGGTCCGCGACGCCGCCCTGGTGGTCTGGAAGCCCCAGCAGCGCTGACCGCGGTGATCTGCGGCCGGCCGCGGCCTTGAGCGGAATCGACTCAACTCTGCGGGCGTTGCAGACCGCAGCAACCACGCACGAGAGGAGCACCCGTTGGACGCCGAGCGCCTGACCACCAAGAGCCAGGAGGCCGTCTCCACGGCCGTCCGCCGGGCCGCCACCGAGGGGCACCCCGAGGTCGCGCCCGTCCACCTGCTGCTCGCCCTGCTCGACCAGGGCGACGGCATCGCCGGGCCGCTGCTGTCGGCCGTCGGCGCCGAGCCGGCGCAGGTCCGCAGTCGCGCCGAGGCGCTGCTCGCCGCCCTGCCGACCGCGAGCGGCTCCAGCGTCGCCGCGCCGGGGCTGTCCCGCAGCCTGATGGCGGTCATGAACGTCGCCCAGAGCAAGGCCAAGGAGGTCGGCGACGACTACGTCTCGACCGAGCACCTGCTCGTCGGCCTGGCCGACTCCGGCGGCGACGTCGCCGACCTGCTCAAGCAGAACAAGGCGCTGCCCAAGGCTCTCGTCGACGCCTTCGCCAAGGTGCGCGGCGGGATGCGCCGGGTCACCACGCAGGACCCGGAGTCGACGTACAAGGCGCTGGAGAAGTACGGCATCGACCTCACCGACCGCGCGCGCCGCGGCGAGCTCGACCCGGTCATCGGCCGCGACAACGAGATCCGCCGCGTCATCCAGGTGCTGAGCCGGCGCACCAAGAACAACCCGGTGCTCATCGGCGAGCCCGGCGTCGGCAAGACCGCCGTCGTCGAGGGCCTGGCCCAGCGCGTCGTGGACGGCGACGTGCCGGACAGCCTGCGCGGCAAGAGCATCGTGTCGCTGGACCTGGCCGCGATGGTGGCCGGCGCGCAGTACCGCGGCCAGTTCGAGGAGCGGCTCAAGGCGGTGCTGCAGGAGATCTCGCAGTCCGAGGGTCAGGTCATCACGTTTCTCGACGAGCTGCACACCGTCGTCGGCGCCGGCAAGGCCGAGGGGTCGATGGACGCCGGCAACATGCTCAAGCCGATGCTCGCGCGCGGCGAGCTGCGGATGGTCGGCGCGACCACGCTCGACGAGTTCCGCACCGGCATCGAGAAGGACCCGGCCCTGGAGCGGCGCTTCCAGCAGGTGCTGGTCGGCGAGCCGTCGGTGGAGGACACCGTCGCGATCCTGCGCGGGCTCAAGGGCCGCTACGAGGCGCACCACAAGGTGGAG
>JBBSLB010000131.1:0-7418 GCA_038255675.1 Mycobacteriales bacterium | reverse complement strand
TGCGGCGCAGGAAGTCCTGGGCAGCGACGGACGTGCGGACGGGGGTGCGGACGGTCATGACGAGCTCCTCAGCGGCTGGGGCCGGCCCGGGTCTTGCGTTGGACGCGGTGGACGCACAGGCTGCGAGTGCGCGGGAGGACGCCCGATGACGCTGCACGAGGACCTCCGGCCGGGGCGGACTGACGACGCGGCACCGGTCGTCGATGTCGGCTGGTCGAGCCTGGCGCTGGTTGCCGCGCTGCTGGTGGGCACGGTCGTGCTGGTCGACCTCGCCCAGACCGTCGACGGCACGGTGCTGCACCTCGTGCTGGCCACGCTGGGCGCCCTGGCCCTGGACCGTGTCGTCGCGTTCGTCCAGCGGGTCGGGCGATTGCCGCGGGCCGCTGCTGTGCTGGCCGTGGTCCTGGGCGTGGGCCTGGCCGTCGGCGGGGCGGTGGCGGTCCTCGCGCCCGCCGTCGTCGAGCAGGTGGACCAGATCGGGGTCGAGGCGCCTGCGGTGCTCGCCGACCTCGCCGAGCTGCCCGTGATCGGCCGTTCCCTGCAGGAGAACGAGGTGCCGGCGCAGGCACAGCGGTGGCTGGACGGGCTGCCGGAGTCGATCAGCGTCGAGGGCGTCCTGGGCACGGCGCGCGCCGCCGCGTTCCAGGCCGCCGGGGTGGCGCAGACGCTTCTCCTGCTCGTGCTGCTGCTGGTCGAGGGACCGGCGCTCGTGGAGGCCTCGCGCTCTGCGGTGCCGCTGCGCTGGCGACCGGCCGCGGCACGAACAGCACGCAGCGTGCACGTCGTCATCGGCCGCTACGCCGTCGGCTCTCTCCTGCTGGCCCTGCTGGCCGGCGTCGCCGCGTTCGGCATCGGCCTCGCGCTCAGCGTCCCGCTCGTTGCCTTGGCGGCGCTGTGGGCCTTCCTGTGGAACTTCGTCCCCCAGCTCGGCGGCATCGTCGGCGGCAGCGGTCTGGTCCTGCTGGCGGCCGGCGTCAGCCTGCGGACCGCGCTGCTGACGCTGGTCGTCTGGCTGGTCTACGTCCAGGTCGAGAACCGCGTCGTGCAGCCGGTCGTGGTGGGCCGGGCCGTGAGCCTGTCGCCGCTGACGACGATGGTCGTGGCGTTGCTCGGTGCGGCGGTGGCCGGGCTGCCCGGGGCGGTGCTGGCGATCCCGCTCGTGGCCGCGGTCAACGCGGCACTCGGTGAGCTGCGGCCACAACGGGGGCTGCCGTGACCGGGCCGGCGCCGCTGCGCGTCCGGCTCGCCCCGGCCCTCGCGGTGCGGGTGGCGGCCACGGTCGTCGGCGCTGCGGTCCTGCTGCTGGCGCTGGCCCGGGCCCGCACCGTCCTGCACTGGCTGGTCACCGCGGCGGTGCTCGCGCTGCTCCTGGACGGGCCGGTGCGGACCCTGGTCGGGCGGCGCGTGCGGCGCGGTCTGGCGGTTGCCGCCGTCACCGTGGCCACCCTGATCGGCGCGGGCGCGCTGACCTACGGCGTCGTCGACGCCGTCGTCGAGCAGTACTCCGCACTGCAGGACACCGCTCCGGGCGCGGTCGCCGACCTCGTCGGCTCCGGCCCGCTGGCCGGCGCTGACGAGCGCTACGACCTGGTGCAGCGCACGACCGACCTGGTCGACCAGGCGCCCGAGCGGCTGTTCGGCTCCCCGGCGAGCGCGGCCCGCACCGCGGCCGAGCGGCTCGGCGAGGTGGCCCTCGTCGTCACGCTGGCAATCTTCATGCTGGTGGCGTACGAGCGCTTCGAGGAGCGGGTGGCCCGGCTCGAGGCGAGCGGTCGCACCTGGCGCTGGCGCGGCGTCGACTGCGGACTGGCCGACGGGGCGCGCGGCGCGCGGCGGATCGTCGGCCGCTCCGTGGTCCTCGGCGCCGTGACCGCCGTGGTTGCGCTCACGGCCGGCGCACCCGCGCCGGTCGCCCTCGGCCTGTGGTTGGCGTGGTGGCGCCTGCTGCCGGTCCTCGGCATCGCTCTGGGCTACGCGCCGCTGCTCCTGCTGCTGGTCGCGGAGGGCAAGCTGGTCGAGACGGTCGCCGCCGCCCTCGTGCTCGCCGCCGCGGAGGCGATGGGCTGGTGGTGGTCGAGCCGCGAGGGACCGGGCTGGACGGCAGCGGAGGCACCCACGGGCTTTCTGTCCGCCGCCGGGTTCTTCGGGGGCTTCGAGCTCGGTGGCGTCACGGGCGCGTGTGTGGCTGTCGTGCTGGTGCACGTGCTGGTGGGCCTGGTCGCCGGCGCCACGACGCGTCCCCCGCCGGTGGCCCTCCCGCCGGCGCCGGTGGCGTTGCCCTGAGCAGTCGCCCCGCTGGCGACGTCCCGCGTGGGACGGTGTCGCGGTGCGGGTGCTCGTGGTCAACGCCGGGTCCAGCAGCCTTCGGCTGTCGGTCGTCGTCGACGGTGCCCGCGAGCACCAGCGCGAGCTCGAGCGCTGGGACGGCGAGGGCGAGTCCGAGGCGGTGCAGGAGCTCCTCGAGCAGGCCGGTCCGGTCGACGCCATCGGACATCGTGTCGTGCACGGCGGCTCGCGGCGCACCGGCCCGGCGCTCGTGGACGGCCCGCTCCTCGAGGAGCTCACCGCGCTCACGGACCTGGCCCCGCTGCACCAGCCGCGCGCCGTCTCCGGGATCGACGCCCTGCGCCGCCTCCTGCCCGACGTGCCGGCGGTCGCCTGCTTCGACACGGCCTTCCACGCCGGACTGCCGGCAGAGGCCGCGACCTACGCCCTGCCGGCGGCGTGGAACGCGCGCTGGCGGCTGCGCCGCTACGGCTTCCACGGCCTGTCGCACGCCCACGCCACGCGGCGCGCTGCTGAGCTGCTGGACCGCCCCGTCGTCGACCTGCGCCTGGTCACCTGTCACCTGGGCGCCGGTGCGTCGCTCTGCGCGGTCGTCGGCGGGCGCAGCGTCGACACGACGATGGGCTTCACCCCGGCCGAGGGGCTGGTGATGCGCACCCGGTCCGGGACGGTCGACCCCGGGCTGCTGCTGTGGTTGCTGCAGTCGGGTGGCCTGGGCGTCGACGAGCTCGCCGAGGTGCTGGCGCACGGCAGTGGACTGGCCGGGTTGTCCGGCACCTCCGGCGACCTGCGCGACGTGCGCGCCGCATCAGCTGCCGGCAGCGCCGAGGCGCAGCTGGCGTACGACGTCTTTGTCCACCGACTGGCCCGCGAGGCCGGTGGGATGCTCGTTGCAGCAGGTGGTCTCGACGCGCTGGTCCTCACCGGCGGCATCGGCGAGCACGCCCCCGACGTGCGGCGGGACCTCGCCGCTCGCCTTTCCTCGTTCGGGATGGCGGTCGACCCGGCACGCAACGAGGCCGCCGAGGGCGACGTCGACATCAGCGCCGACGGCGCGCCGGTCCGGACCCTCGTCGTCGCCGCGCAGGAGGACGTTCAGGTGGCGTCCGAGGTCGAGGCGCTGCTCGAGGGGCACTGACCCGCGCGCGCCTGCACGGACCGCGTGCCCGGGCGCGGCAGACTCAGCGGATGCGTCGAACCCCCCTCGCCCTCGGCCTGTCCGCGCTCCTGCTCGCCGCCTGTGGCGGCGGTGACGACCCGACCCTCACCGCCGCCACGACCAGCCCGGCGCCCTCCGTCGCCACAGCGGCGCCCTCGGCCGGGCCGACGGAGCAGCCGCCGGCTGACGACCCGACGCCGCCGCCGGGCCAGCCCGGCAGCACCGGGCTGAGCACGGGCGAGCCCGAGGGTGGCCCCCTCACCGTCACCGAGGTGCGGGTGGCGCGGCAGGACGGCTACGACCGGGTCGTCTTCGAGCTCGCCGGCGACGCGGGCGGTGCGCCCGGGTGGCGGGTGGAGTACGTCGACGACCCGCGGCAGGACGGCTCGGGTGAGCCGGTCGAGGTGGACGGCGAGGCCGTGCTGGTCGTGCTCATCAGCGGCACCGGCTACCCGTTCGACACCGGCCGCGAGGAGGCCACCGCGGCGACCGTCCCCGGCGACACCGAGGTGGTGACCGACGTCGAGCTCGGGGCCGTCTTCGAGGGGACCTACCAGGCGTTCGTCGGACTGTCCGCAGAGCGCCCCTTCCGCGTGACCCGGCTGGCCGACCCGGCTCGCATCGTCGTCGACGTCGAGCACGGGTAGGGAATCGCCCGGGCCGGCTGCTGCTTGCACCCCCTGTTCCGTCCCTGACCCGAAGGAGACCCATGCCCACGCGCACTGCCCGCACCGCCTGGAACGGCGGCCTCGAGGACGGCTCCGGCCAGGTCGAGCTGTCGAGCTCCAAGGTCGGCACCTACGACGTGTCCTTCCCCAAGCGCGCCGCTGACGAGGCAGGTGGCACCACCAGCCCGGAGGAGCTCATCGCGGCGGCCCACTCGTCCTGCTTCGCGATGCAGCTCTCCGCCGTCATCGCCGAGGCCGGCGGCACCCCGCAGAGCCTCGAGGTCACCGCCGACGTCTCGCTCGGCCCGGACCCCGACGGCGGCTTCCGCCTCACCGGCATCGCGCTCAAGGTCGTGGGCGAGGTCGACGGCCTGGACGCTGACGGCTTCGCGAAGGCGGCCGAGGCTGCCAAGCAGACCTGCCCGGTCAGCAAGGCCCTCACCGGCGTCACGATCACGCTGGACGCCTCGCTCGGCTAGACCTGCCCCCCCGACGGGCCCGTCGCGCCGCACTAGGCTCGGCGGGCCCGTCGTCCTTCGCCCCTGGAGCACCTTTGTCGACCGATCCCGCGCCCGCCGTCCTCACCGTGACCGCGGAGCAGGCGGGCAGCACGGCCGGTGAGCTGCTCAAGGCCGCGGGCGTCAGGGACACCGCGGTCGCCCGCGTCGGGGGTGAGCTGCGCGACCTGGCCCACGTCGTGGCCGAGGGCGACCTCGTCGAGGCGGTGCCGTACGGCAGCGAGGAGGGACGGGCGGTGCTGCGGCACAGCGCGGCGCACGTGCTGGCGCAGGCCGTGCAGGACCTGTTCCCGGGCACCCGGCTGGGGATCGGGCCGCCGGTCAAGGACGGCTTTTACTACGACTTCCTGCCCGAGCGGCCGTTCACGCCGGAGGACGTCGTGGCGATCGAGAAGCGGATGAGCGACATCACCCGGCAGCGGCAGCGCTTCGCACGTCGCGTCGTCACCGAGCAGGACGCCCGCGAGGAGCTTGCCGACGAACCCTTCAAGCTCGAGCTGATCGGGCTGAAGGGCAACGCGAGCGAGGACGACGGCAGCAGCGTGGAGGTCGGCGGAGGCGAGCTGACCGTCTACGACAACCTCGTGGGCGAGGAGCTGGTCTGGAAGGACCTGTGCCGCGGCCCGCACCTGCCGACCACCCGCGACATCCCGGCGTTCAAGCTCATGCGCACCGCGGCGGCGTACTGGCGCGGCGACCAGGCCAACCCGATGCTGCAGCGCGTCTATGGCACCGCGTGGGAGAGCAGGGACGCGCTCAAGGCCCACCTCGCGATGCTCGAGGAGGCCGAGAAGCGCGACCACCGGCGGCTGGGCGCCGAGCTCGACCTGTTCAGCTTCCCGGACGAGATCGGCTCGGGGCTCGCGGTCTTCCACCCCAAGGGCGGGGTGGTGCGCATGGCGATGGAGGACTACTCCCGGCGGCGGCACGTCGAGGAGGGCTACGACTTCATCTCCACCCCGCACATCACCAAGGGCCAGCTGTTCGAGACCAGCGGCCACCTCGAGTGGTACGCCGAGGGCATGTACCCGCCCATGCAGCTCGACGACGGAGCGCCGTACTACCTCAAGCCGATGAACTGCCCGATGCACAACCTGGTCTACCGCTCGCGCGGGCGCTCCTACCGTGAGCTGCCGCTGCGGCTGTTCGAGTTCGGGACCGTCTACCGCTACGAGAAGTCCGGCGTGGTGCACGGTCTCACTCGCGCGCGTGGCTTCACCCAGGATGACGCGCACATCTACTGCACCCGCGAGCAGCTGAAGGACGAGCTGTCCTCGCTGCTCACCTTCGTGCTGGGCCTGCTGCGCGACTACGGGCTCGAGGACTTCTACCTCGAGCTGTCGACCAAGGACCCGGTCAAGTACGTCGGTGACGACGCGACCTGGGACGAGGCGACCAGGACGCTCGAGCAGGTCGCGCAGGAGAGCGGGCTGGAGCTCGTGCCCGACCCGGGCGGCGCCGCGTTCTACGGTCCGAAGATCAGCGTGCAGGCGCGCGACGCGATCGGTCGTACCTGGCAGATGTCGACGATCCAGCTCGACTTCAACCTGCCAGAGCGCTTCGAGCTCGAGTACCAGGCGGCGGACGGCTCGCGCCAGCGGCCGGTGATGATCCACCGCGCGCTGTTCGGCTCGATCGAGCGGTTCTTCGCCGTGCTGCTCGAGCACTACGCCGGTGCCTTCCCGGCCTGGCTCGCGCCGGTCCAGGTCGTCGGTATCCCCGTGCACAGCGACTACGACGGCTACCTGCTCGACATCGCGAAGAAGCTGACTACGCAGGGGATCCGGGTCGAGGTCGACACCTCCGACGATCGGATGCAGAAGAAGATCCGGACGGCGCAGAAGGCCAAGGTGCCCTTCATGCTCATCGCCGGCGAGGAGGACATCAGCAAGGGTGCGGTGTCCTTCCGCTACCGCGACGGCACGCAGGAGAACGGCGTGCCCGTGGACGAGGCCGTGGCCAAGGTCGTCCAGGCGGCCCAGGACCGCAGCTGACATGGTCGACCACTCATGACCGACCACGAGGAGCAGCAGGGTGTCGGGATTGCCGATGCCTTCGCGCGCCTCTACACGCCGCACCGGATGGCCTACATCAAGGGCGAGGGCAAGGGCAGCGACTGCCCGTTCTGCGTCATCCCTCCGATGGACGACCGCGACGGCCTTGTGGTCGCCCGCGGCGAGAGCGCGTATGCCGTGCTCAACCTCTACCCCTACAACTCCGGGCACCTGATGCTCGTGCCGTACCGCCACGTCGCCGGCTACGACGAGCTCACCGCGGTCGAGGCGGCAGAGGTGGCGTCCATGACGCAGCACGCGCTTCGCGCGCTCAGGCACGCCACCGGCGCTCAGGGCTTCAACGTCGGCATGAACCTCGGTGTGGTCGGGGGGGCGGGCATTGCCGCCCACCTGCACCAGCACGTCGTGCCGCGGTGGGGCGGCGACACCAACTTCATGCCGGTGGTGGGCCGCACCCGGGTCCTGCCGCAGCTGCTGCCGGACACCCGCGACCTGCTTGCCCGTGCCTGGGACGAGGTCGCCCGCACCTAGCGCCCCCCGCCACCCCCCCCACCCGCCGCCACCCGCCGCCACCCGCCGCTGATCATGGAGTTGGTGTCGGGAGCTCACGCTCACCGGGCAGCACGAACTCCATGATCGGCGGGAAGTGTGTGGGCGGGAAGTGTGTGGGCGGGAAGTGTGTGGGCGGGAAGTGTGTGGGCGCGAGGTGGGGTCCGGCTCAGCCGGGAGCCGGCTCGAAGCCGGTGGGGCGGCGGACGAAGGAGCCGGTGCC
>JBBSLB010000130.1:0-7576 GCA_038255675.1 Mycobacteriales bacterium | reverse complement strand
CGGCGTCCGGCGAAGTCGTTGCGGTCGTCCTCGGGGACCAGAGACACGCCTGCCGCCACGTCACCGCCCTGACCGCGCCAGGGAGCGCGATCTGCGCCCCTCTCTCCGCTTCTCGGCAGGAAGTGGCCAAGCCCTGAGCGCTAACCGGCCTCGGGGGCGACGGCCAGCACGCGGGCGGCCTCGGGGCCGTCGATGAGCAGGGCGGTGAGCCCGGCGTCGTCGAGCATCGGGACGCCGAGCTTGACGGCCTTGTCGTACTTGCTGGCGCCAGGGTCGGCGCCGACGACGACGAAGTCGGTCTTCTTGCTGACGCTGCCGACCACCTTGCCGCCGAGCGCCTGCACCGCCTCCGTCGCGCCGTCCCGGCTGTAGGACGGCAGCGTGCCGGTCACCACGACGGTGACGCCCTCAAGTGGACGCGGGCCCTCGTCGGCGCCCTCGTCGGCCGTGCGCGCCCCGCCGGCGCGGACCCGCTCGACGATCTCGAGGTGGCGCGGATCCTGGAACCACGCGTGCAGCGCCTGGGCGACAACCGGTCCCACCCCGTCGACAGCCGCCAGCTCCTCCGGCGTCGCCGCCATGATCGCGTCGAGGGTGCGGAACTCGCGGGCGACGTCCTGCGCGGCGGTGGGCCCGACGTGGCGGATCGAGAAGCCGACGAGCAGACGCCACAGCGGCCGCTCCCGGGCGGCCCCAACACCGCGCAGGATCTGCTCGACCTTCTTCGGACCGAAGCCGCGCAGGCCCTCGAAGGACTCCGGACTGAGGTGGAAGACCCCGCCGATGTCGGTGAGCCGGCCGGCCTGCAGCAGCGCGATGGCCGTCTCGTAGCCCAGCCCGTCGATGTCCATGGCGCCGCGCCCGGCGAAGTGGAAGATCGACTCCCGTAGCTGGGCGGGGCAGGACACGGTGTTCGGGCAGCGGACGTCGACCTCGCCCTCCGGGCGGCCCAGCTCGGTACCGCACTCGGGGCAGTGCGTCGGCATGACGAACTCGCGCTCGGTGCCGTTGCGCAGCGCCGGCACCGGACCGACCACCTCGGGGATGACATCACCCGCGCGACGCACCACGACGGTGTCGCCGATCCGGACGTCCTTGCGCCTGACCTCGTCCTGGTTGTGGAGGGTGGCGAGCTTGACCATCACCCCGCCGACCTGGACCGGCTCCATGTAGGCGAACGGCGTGACCCGACCGGTGCGGCCGACGTTGACGCGGATGTCGTGCAGCGTCGTCGTCGCCTCCTCCGGCGGGTACTTGTGGGCAATCGCCCAGCGCGGCGCGCTGCTCGTCGCGCCGAGCCGGCGCTGGAGCGCAATCTGGTCGACCTTGACGACCACCCCGTCGATCTCGTGCTCGACGTCGTGACGGTGCTCGCCCCAGTGGGCGATGAAGCCGAGCACGCCGTCGAGGTCGTCGAACACCCGGACGTGCCTGCTGACCGGCAGCCCCCAGGCGGCGAGCTGCTCGTACGCCCCGCTCTGGGTCTCGGGCTCCCAGCCCTCGCGTGCGCCGATGCCGTGCAGGGTCAGGCTCAGCGGGCGCGACGCGGTCACCCGCGGGTCCTTCTGCCGCAGGCTGCCGGCCGCGCCGTTGCGCGGGTTGGCGAACGGCGCCTTGCCCTCGGCCACCAGCCGCGCGTTGAGTGCGGTGAAGTCGGCCGTGCTGATGAAGACCTCGCCGCGCACCTCCAGCAGCGGCGGGACACCGTCGCCGGTCAGGATCGCCGGGATGCTGGACAGGGTGCGGACGTTGGCGGTGATGTCCTCGCCGGTGCGGCCGTCACCGCGGGTGGCCGCGCGGACCAGCCGGCCGTCGCGGTAGACGAGCGCGACCGCCAGTCCGTCGATCTTCAACTCGCAGAGCCAGCGCGCCGCAGCCGCCTCCTTGCGGGCCCGGCCGGCCCACTCGTGCAGCTCGGCCGCGCTGAAGACGTTGCCCAGGCTCATCAGCCGCTCGAGGTGGTCGACCGGGGTGAAGTCGGTCGAAAAGCTGCCCATCACGCGCTGCGTCGGTGAGTCAGGGGTGCGCAGCGACGGATGGGCCTGCTCGATCCCGCGCAGCTCGGTCATCGCCGCGTCGTAGTCGGCGTCGCTGATGGTCGGCGCGTCCAGGACGTAGTAGCGGAAGGCGTTCTCGTCCAGCGCGCGGGACAGCTCGGCGTGCCGCTCACGGACATCGACCGGCACGCCGTCGACGACCTCAGTCACTGCGACCCTCCTGCTCACTCACTCGGGTGCCTCCCCGAGCCGCCGGGCGATCTCGGCGCTGGTCCTCAGCGCGCGTCGGGCATGCCCTGGACTCGCGCCCGCCAGCCCGCAGGTCGGCGTGACGACCACCGTGTCCGGCAGCCGGTCGGGCGCCTGGCCGAGGCGCCGCCAGAGCTCCTGCACGGGCCTCATCATCGCCGCGAGGTCGGACAACCGCGCGTCGGTCGACGGCACCACGCCGAGCAGCAGCCCGGCGCCGGACTCGACCGCCTCGCCGAGCTGGTCGTCGTCGCGCGGGGTGAGCAGCGTGGCGTCGAGGCTGACCGCCCCGGCCCCCGCCTTGCGCAGCAGCGCGACCGGCACCGACGGGGCGCAGCAGTGCACCACGGTGTGCTCAGCGGCCGCGAGCACGGTCGCCAACACCTCGACCGCACGCGAGGCGGCCGGGGCGCGCAGCCGGCCGAACCCGCTCGCGGTCGGGATGCCGCCGCCGAGCACGCTCGGCAGGCTTGGCTCGTCGAGCTGCAGCACGATCGTCGTGCCAGGCAGTCGGGCGGCGACGTCGGCGACGTGCCGGGCCAGCCCCTCGGCCAGCGACTGCGCGAGGTCGTCGACGGCGCCGGGGTCGGCCAGCACCCGGTCGCCGCGCGGCAGCTCGAGCAGTGCCGCGAGGGTCCACGGCCCGGCGCACTGCAGCTTGAGTCGCGGCGGGCTGTCGGCTGCCTCCTGCAGCGCATCGAGGTCGTACGACAGCAGGTCGCGGGCGCGGGCCGCGTCGCGGGAGCGACCCGTCGTCAGGCGCCAGCCGGCCGGCTGCAGGTCCACCGGCAGGTCGGCGAGCAGCGCGGCGCTGCGGCCGGCAAGGTCGGCGTGCTGGCCGCGGGCCGGCAGCTCGGGCAGGAACGGCAGGTCGGGCAGCTCCCCCAGCACCACGCGCACGGCCTCTTGCGGGTCGGTGCCCGGCATGCTCCCGACGCCGGAGGCACCGGACCAGACCGAGGTCGTCAAGCCTGGGGGACGCGCGTGGCGGGGGCGCGCTCGTCCGGCTCGGAGTCGGTCCCGGCGGTTGCCGGGCGGCGGTTGCCGCGCAGCCGGTCGAGGTCGGCCTGCAGCGCGTCGTCGGACATGGCCCGGAGCGTAGTGGCGCCCCCGCCCACGCCTCGCCCGCTCGCCCGCTGATCACCAGCATGATCACGCACGACACGCACGGCGTGGCGGACGTGACCATCCTGATGATCACCCGGGAGGGGGGGTGGGCGGGGGGGCGGGGGGGTGAGCAGGGGCGGGGCGAGCAGGCGCGGGGCGGGAGGGCGCGGGTCAGGCCAGGGTGGCGCTGGCGAGCACCCGGTCGCCGTCGTAGAGCACCGCGGCCTGGCCGGGGGCCACGCCCCGGGCGGGGGTCGCGAGCTCGAGCCGCCACCCGTCACCATCGGCATCGGCATCGGCATCGGCCTCGACGACGCACTCGTGCACCGCGCCGTGCGCGCGCAGCTGCACCGAGCAGGCCAGCGGGAGCGGTCGCTCGTCGAGCCAGAGCGGCCGGTCGGCGCGCACCGTCGTGACGTCGAGCGCCGCTCCAGGCCCGACGGTGACGGTGCGGGTGACCGGCTCGACCGACAGCACGTAGCGCGGCCGGCCGTCGGCGGCGGGAACGCTCAGCGCCAGGCCCCGGCGCTGCCCCACGGTGTAGGCGTAGGCGCCGTCGTGCCGGCCGACCACCGCGCCCGTCAGCGCGTCGACGACGGGACCGGGTTGGGCCCCGAGCCGCTCGCGCAGGAAGCCGGCGGTGTCGCCGTCGGCGATGAAGCAGACGTCGGAGCTGTCCGGCTTGTCGGCCACCGCCAGCCCGCGGGCGGCGGCGTGCGCACGCACCTCGTCCTTCGTGAGCTCGCCGAGCGGCAGCACCGTGCCGGCCAGCTGCTCCGGTGTGAGGACGGCCAGGACGTACGACTGGTCCTTGGCCAGGTCGACCGACCTGCGGAGCACGCCGTCTCTGAGCCGGGCGTGGTGGCCGGTGACGACCGCGTCGAAGCCCAGCGCCAGCGCGCGGTCGAGCACCGCGGCGAACTTGATCTTCTCGTTGCACCGCAGGCAGGGGTTGGGGGTGCGGCCGGCGGCGTACTCCGCGACGAAGTCGTCTACGACGTCGGCGCGAAAGCGGTCAGCGAGATCCCATACGTAGAAAGGGATCTCAAGCACATCAGCCACCCGGCGGGCGTCGTGCGCATCCTCCTTGGAGCAGCAGCCGCGTGAGCCGGTGCGCAGCGTCGCGGGAGCCTGCGAGAGGGCGAGGTGCACGCCGGTGACGTCGTGGCCGGCCTCGACCACGAGAGCAGCGGCCACGGCGGAGTCGACCCCGCCGGACAGCGCGGCCAGGAGCCTCATCGGACGGCCGCGCGCCGGGCCCGCTCGACGACCGACGGCAGCACCTCGAGCAGTGCGTCGACGTCGCCGGCGGTCGAGGTGTGGCCGAGCGAGAAGCGCAGCGAGCTGCGGGCGTCGTCCTCACCAGCCCCCATCGCGAGCAGCACGTGGGAGGGGCGCGCAACGCCGGCCGAGCAGGCCGAGCCGGTGGACACCTCCACCCCGCGAGCGTCGAGCAGGAGCAGCAGCGAGTCGCCCTCGCAGCCGGGGAAGGAGAAGTGCGCGTTGCCGGGCAGCCGGTCGCGGCCGTCGGCCGGGCCGTTGAGGACGGCGTCGGGGACGGCCTCGCGCACCCTGCGGACGAGGTCGTCGCGCAGCCCGGACAGCCGCGCGTGCAGCTCTTCCTGGCGGGCGACGGCCAGTGCGGCGGCGACGGCGAGACCGGCCACGGCAGGGGCGTCGAGCGTGCCGGAGCGCACGTCGCGCTCCTGGCCGCCGCCGTGCAGCAGCGGCACGCAGGCCACGTCGCGGCCGAGCACCAGCGCACCGACGCCCAGCGGTCCGCCGAGCTTGTGGCCGGCAAGGGTGAGCGCGTCGACGCCGCTCGCCGCAACGTCCACCGGCACCTGCCCCACCGCCTGGACGGCGTCGGTGTGGAAGGCCACGTCGTGCTCGTGCGCCAGGTCGGCGAGCGCCCGCACGGGCTGCAGGGTGCCGACCTCGTTGTTGGCCCACATGACGGTCACGAGTGCGACGTCGGACGGGTTGCGCTCCAGCCCGGCGCGCAGGACCTCGGGGTGCACGCGCCCCTCCCCGTCGACCTCGAGCCACTCGACGACCGCACCCTCGTGGGCGACCAGCCACTCGACCGCGTCGAGGACCGCGTGGTGCTCGACCGCGCTGGCCAGGATGCGGCGGCGACGCGGGTCGGCAGCCCGCTGGGCCCACCAGATGCCCTTGACGGCGAGGTTGTCGCTCTCGGTGCCGCTGCCGGTGAAGACGACCTCGGACGGGCGCGCGCCGAGGGCGGCGGCGAGCTGCTCACGCGACTCCTCGACGACGCGGCGGGCGCGGCGGCCCGCGCTGTGCAGGGACGAGGCGTTGCCGGCCGCGGACAACGCGTCGCGCAGCGCCGCGGTCACGGTGTCGACGGCCTCGGGGAGCATGGGCGTCGAAGCCGCATGGTCGAGATACGCCACGGCACGAGGGTAGCCGTGACGAGCGCGCGCGGCCGGGCTCAGCCGGGACGCACGCCGGCCCGGCCCCACGAGGGGCCGGGCCGGTGGACGAGCGGGAGGGTCTACCCCTTGCGCTTGGTGATCTCCTCGGCGAGCTGCGGCACGACGGTGAACAGGTCGCCGACCAGGCCGAAGTCGGCCAGCTCGAAGATGGGCGCCTCAGGGTCCTTGTTGACGGCGACGATCGTCTTGCTGGTCTGCATGCCGGCGCGGTGCTGGATGGCACCGGAGATGCCCACCGCGATGTAGAGCTGCGGCGACACGGTCCGGCCGGTCTGCCCGACCTGGTTCTGGTGCGGGTACCAGCCGGCGTCGGTCGCGGCGCGCGAGGCGCCGACGGCCGCACCGAGGGTGTCGGCGAGCTTCTCCACGATCTCGAAGCCCTCCGCCGCACCGACACCGCGACCACCGGACACGACGATGGACGCATCACCCAGGTCGGGGCGGCCGCCCTTGTCCTCGACGACGGACTCGACGACCCTGGCGGCCTTGTCGGCGTCGGAGAAGGTCGCCGTCACCTGCTCGACGGTGCCCGCGGCCGGGGCCTCGGACGGGGCGGTGGAGTTGGCGCGCACCGTGATGATCGGCGTGCCCGTGGCCACCTTGGAGGAGACGACGACGCTGCCGCCGAAGATCGGCTGCTCCGCGACGAGGTCGGCCGTGACACCAACAGCGTCGGTGATCAGGCCGCTGCCCGTCTTGACGGCGAGGCGGGCTGCGACCTCCTTGCCCTCGGAGTTGCTCGGCAGGAGCACCGCGGCCGGGCTCTTGTCGGCGACGAGCTGGGCGAGCACTGCGGCCTTCGGGCCGGTCAGGTAGCCGTCGAGCTCCTCGGCCTCGCTGACGTAGACCTTCTCGGCACCGTACGCAGCGACCTTCTCGGCCGCCGCCGACGCGCCCTTGCCCAGCACCACCGCGGAGGGTGTGCCGAGCTCGCGGGCCAGCGTGAGCAGCTCGTAGGAGACCTTCTTGGGGGTTCCGTCGACGTGGTCGACGAGGACCAGGACCTCAGCCATGTGTTTTCGATCCCTCTCAGACGAGCTTCTGCGACGCGAGGAACTCGGCGATCTTGACGCCGCCGTCACCCTCGTCCTTGACGATCTGACCCGCCTGACGCGGCGGCTTGTTGCTGAACTCGACGACCTGCGACGGGGCGCTGGCCAGGCCGACCTGCGCGGCGTCGATGCCGGCGTCGGCGATCGTGAGGTTCGTCAACGGCTTCTTCTTCGCGGCCATGATCCCCTTGAAGGACGGGTAGCGCGGCTCGTTGATCTTCTCGACGACCGACACGATCGCCGGGGTCGCGGCCTCGACGACGTCATAGCCGTTCTCGGTCTGCCGCTCGATGCGGACGACTCCGGCAGTCCCCTCCATCGAGGCGGTGACCTTGCGGGCCCCGGAGAGCTGCGGCTGCCCGGTGCGCTCCGCGAGCAGCGCCGGCATGATCGCCATGCGCGAGTCGGTGGCCTCGGAGCCGGTGATGACCAGGTCGTACTCCAGCGTGGACAGCACCTGGGCCAGTGCGTAGGAGGTCTGCACGGCGTCGGAGCCCTTGAGGGCGTCGTCGGACAGGTGCACGGCCTTGTCGGCGCCCATGGACAGCGCCTTGCGGATCGTCTCGACCGCGCGCTCGGGCCCCATGGTGAGGATCGTGACCTCGCCACTTCCCCCGGCGGAGGTGACAGCCTCCTTGATCTTCAGGGCCTCCTCGACGGCGTACTCGTCGATCTCGTTCATGACCACGTCGACCGACGCGCGGTCAAGGGT
>JBBSLB010000129.1:0-7584 GCA_038255675.1 Mycobacteriales bacterium | reverse complement strand
GGGGTGGCTCGACGTCGCCCTCGTGGTGCTGGTCGGTGCCGCGACCGCGCTGCTCGCCGCTCTGGCGCCCGCCTGGGTCATGGCCCGCCAGCCGGTCGTGGCCGCGCTGCAGGGGCGTCGGATCACGACGGCCGGTGCCGCTCGCCCGGCGCTGCTCGGGCTGGTCCTGCTCGGGATCGGGCTGGCGGTCACCCTCGGCGCCCTGCGCGAAGACGCACGCTTCAGCTATGACGGCTACGCCGAGATCGGCGTGGCCGCCGGCGCCATCCCGACGGTGCTCGGCGCGGTGCTGCTCGCCCCGGCCGCGCTCTCGCTCGTCGGCAGGCTCGCCGGCCGGCTGCCGCTGGCGCTGCGCTTCGCCGTCCGCGACGCCGATCGCCAGCGCGGTCGAACGGCTCCGGCCGTCGCGGCCATCGCGGCGACGGTTGCCGGCGTCATCGCGCTCGGCACCGCGTCGAGCAGCGACGCCACGCAGAACCGCGACACCTACCGACCCAGCGGGCCAGCCGGCGTCGCGGTGATCACGGGCGACAGGGACACCGACTGGACCGCCGTGCGGGCAGCGGCGATGAACGCGCTCCCCGGCGAGCAGGTGGGCGTCGTGCGCGGGCTGCCGCAGCAGGGGCAGCCCGGGCCCGGTGGCTTCGTCGAGACCCAGGTGTGCCGGGTCGGCGAGCGCTCCGACCAGGGCCGCTGCTACGACCTGGTCTTCGACTACGGTTCGAGCCTCGGCAGCGACCTTCTCGTCGGAGTCGACTCCTTGGAGCGACTGGCCCCGCTGCTGCAGCCGACCGCGGTCCGCTCTGCTCGGGCCGTGCTCGGCGGGGGTGGCGTGCTCCTGGCCTCGCCGGTTCTCGAGCCGGGGCAGAAGGTCGAGCTGCGGCAGACCCGGTTCACCGTCCAGTCGGACGGCACGGAGCGGGCCGAGGTGCTCGCTGCCGTCACGGCCGAGGCCGGCCGGCTGCCCGTCCGCGACGGCTTCGCGCCGGCGCGGGCGGTCCTGAGCGAGCGCGTCGCGGCCGACCTCGGCGGGCCGGTCACCGTCGGGCTCCTGCTGGGCGACGAGCTCAGCCGCGATGACGAGTCCGCCCTCGGGGAAGCCGTTCTGGCCGTCGACGACGCCGCGTACGTTCAGGTAGAGCGCGGCTACGACGGGCGCGCCGACCGTACCGTCGTCCTGGTCCTGTCATTGGTCGCCGGCGGTCTCGTGCTCGCCGGCACCCTCGCCGCCACCGCCCTCGCGCTGTCCGAGGCCCGCCCTGACCTGTCGACGCTCGGCCAGGTGGGTGCCCGACCGCGCACGCGCAAGGCGGTCGCCGCCGGCTACGCCCTGGTCCTGGGCCTGGTCGGTGCGGTGCTCGGGGTGCTGGCCGGGCTCATCCCGGGGATCGCCGTGTCCGTCCCGCTGACGCGCGGCTACGGCAGCAGCGGCGCCTGGTCGTACGGCCCCCTCACCGACGCTCCGCCCGACCGGGGCTTCGTCGTCGACGTGCCGTGGCTGCTCATCGCGCTGGTGCTCGTCGTGCTCCCGCTGGTCTCGGCGGCGGTGGCGGCCGCGGCGACCCGCAGCCGGCTCGACGGTCCGACCCGGTTGATCGCATGACGCCGGCCGCGCTGGCCTCGGCCCGCCGGGCGGTGCACCTGCGCCGGCTGCTGCTCGTCGCTACCCGCCGCGCCGAGCGCCAGGAGCCGGGCCGGGGGAATGCGCCGCCGCCAAGGCGTTAGACGTTGGGAACCAGCCGGAAACGCGCGCGTCACGCAGCGGAGACCCCGACTCCCTAGCGTCACGGCACGCCACGGACACCCCGGAGGACCCATGACGACCACGGCCGACCGAGCCGACGCCCCCCAGCAGCTGCACGAGCGCCCGCCCGGCGACGTCGTCAGTCGCGCCGGCGACTCCGGGGTGGTGATCACCAGCCCGCTCGCCAGCGGGGGGCTGGTCGTCGACCTGGCGGCGTACTCCGTCTGGCTCGACGGTGCGGAGCTCGACCTGTCCCCGCGCCAGGTGGAGCTGCTCGCGCTGTTCCTGTCCGCACCGGGGCGGGTGTGGAGCCGCGACCAGCTGCACTGGGTCTGCTGGGGCGACACCTCGCCGTCGCGCCGGGTGGACGTGCAGCTGTGCCGGCTGCGCGCGCGCACCGGCCTCGACCTGTTCCGCAACGTGCGCGACCGCGGCTGGGCGCTGCGTCCCGTCGCCTAGGTCCGCTTGAGCAGCTGCAGGGCCGCGGCCTTGCCGGAGCTGCCCGCGATGCCACCGACCGGGGCGGTGGAGGCGCCGCAGGTGAACAGCCCCTCCACACCGGGGACCGTGTGCCCGGCCAGGCGCCTCGTGGGCCGCAGGAAGGCCAGCTGGTCCAGGCTGATGTCGAGGAACATCGGGTGCGCGCCAGGCCATCTCAGCTCCTCGGCCATGAGCGTCGGCGTGCGCACGGTGCGCGCCTTGATGCTGTCGCGGAAGCCCGGGGCGTGCTGCTCGACCTGCTCGACCATCCGGTCCGCGAAGTCCTCGGCCTGCGACTCCCAGCCGCCGCGCAGGTCGTACGGCGCGCTCGGGCAGGCGAGGTAGACGGTGTGCCGGCCGGCCGGCGCGAGGCTGTCGTCGTACACCGACGGGGTGAAGCAGTAGGTCGGCGGCTCGTCCGGCAGCCGGCGGTCCTCGGCGGCGAGGAAACCGCGCCGCAGCTGGTCGACGGTGCCGACGTGGGACTGCAGCCCGTTCCAGTCGCCTTCGCGTGCGCCGGGGTAGGGCGGCAGCCGGTCGGTCGCGAGGTGCACCACCAGCTGGACGGCGTTGCCGCGGTGGGCGGCCGCCAGCTCGCGGCCGTCGCGGCCGGCCAGCGGCGGGTCGAGCAGCTGCAGCAAGGCGGTCTGCACGTCGACGGCGGTGACGACGGCCGAGGCCTCCAGTCGGCTGCCGTCCTCGAGCTCGATGGCGCGGGCGCGACCGTCGCGTGCGTCGATGCGCGCGACCGGGCTGCTGGTGCGGACCTCGCCGCCCCAGCCTTCGAGCCGGTGGACCAGCGCGTCGGTCAGAGCCTGCGAGCCGCCGCGCGGGTGCCACTGGCCGTACAGGTGGTAGGCCGCCTGCCAGTAGACGTAGAACGAGCCGCCCGCCTGGTGCGGCCCGGCGGAGGAGTGGCTGGCGAAGGCCGACACGGGAGCCCGGGTGAGGTCGCTGACCAGGGTGCGTTCGAGCAGCGCGCCGTACGGCGTCACGAGGTCGCGGGTCAGGCCGATCGGGCCGCCCGAGCGCTTGATGCCCTGCAGCAGCGGCCACAGCTTGTCGGCCACCGCCTTGCCGACACCGCCTGGGGTGGAGCCGCTCTCGAGCCCGGTCACCGCCGTCCTCACGAGCGGCACGGCCCGGTGCATGAAGGCGCGGTACGCCTCCGCCTCGGCCCTGTCGTGCTCGGCGATGGAGGCGACGGTCTGATCGATGTCCCGGTGGAAGCGCACGATCCGGCCGTCCCGGAAGAACCCGGTCGCGAACGGCTCCATCGGGATGTACTCCAGGCCCGCCCCTGCGAGGTCGAGCTCCGCCGGGATCCGCGTCATGTTGATGATGTTGTGGGCGGCCGAGTGGGTGTTGAACAGGTGGCCGGGAATCGTCTCGTCGGTGCGGCTGCCACCACCGGCCTTGTGGCTCGCCTCCAGCACGACGACCCGGCGGCCCGCCTTGGCGAGGTAGCAGGCGGCGACCAGGCCGTTGTGGCCGCCGCCGACGACGAGGACGGGCGCAGAGCTCATGCGCGGCGTCCTACCCGCGCGGCGGCCCCGGTACCTCGTTGTGACTCCGGGACGGTGCCTCGGAGATCATCAGGAGGTTCACCGCTGACACGCCCGGCGCGCCGAGCGCCAGCATCCTGGTGATCTCCCGGTGCGGGTGTCTGCACCCGCGGCGGGGCCGGCGTGCTGGTGTGCGCCCGGCAGGATTCGAACCTGCGACCAAGTGCTTAGAAGGCACCTGCTCTATCCCCTGAGCTACGAGCGCGCAGCCTGACACCCAGCCGGTCGCTACCCGGAGGCGGGCTCGGCATCAAGGTCGTGCGGCGTCGAGTCTGCCCGAGACGGGCAGGAACCCGCCGTACCGGTTCATGATCGACAGAAGGATCGATGCGCACCCTGGCGGAGCAGAGCACTGACGGCACGATTGTCTGGCCGTGAGTGGAGACCGCGTCCGACTCCTCGCGCCAGAGATGGCCTGCTCAAGATCTTCGGAAGGTCCCCAGGAGCCCGCTACTGGGGATCTTCCGAAGATGGGGCGGGGGCACCTGCGCGCTCTCGCCCCCCCCGTATCGTCCGCTGTGCCGGACGACGCCGGCGCGCAGCAGAGCGGACGCTATGGGGGCGGGGAGCGGCCGGCGACCGCTCGTACCGGCCAGCGACCGCACGATCGCTCCTCACGGCGACATGAGCCTGCGGTTGTGGACGCGCCGCCGACCTGTGGAAGACGGATGCTCGTGGCGCGAGCGGGAGGCAGTCTGGTCGGCATGTCTGCGACCTCCATCGTCGTCCTGCCCGAGGCGCTGGGCCTGCCCGCCGACCGGTGCGACCGGGCCGGCGCCGAGCTCGCCGCGGTCGCCCGCGTCCTGTCCGGGCTGACCGCGTCGACCGGTCGCTGCGACAGCACCGTCGCGGTCGAGGCCGCCGTCGACGCCCTCAGTCGGGCGGTCGCCCGGCTGTCGGCTGCGGCGCATGCCGATGCCACGGGGCTGCGAGCGGCGTCCGCCGGCTACGCCGCGGCCGAGCGTCGCGCGTCGGGCTACTGACGTGCGTCCCGCCGGGGACGCGGAGGACTGTCGGGAGGCGGTCCGCGTCCTGGAGCGCTGCGCGTCGTCGATAGACAGCGCGCAGGACGAGGCTGCCCGCGCCGCGTCCCCGTTCGCTGCGTGGGCGGGCACGGCCGCGGATGCGTGGAGCGGACACCTGCTGCACGGCGTGGCGGACATCGACGAGACGGCCCAGCAGGTCGGTCGTGCCGCGGTGGCGCTGCGTGGCTTCGCCGAGGGCCTGGCGCAGCTGCAGGAGCGGGCGCGGCAGCTCGCCGACGAGGCGGCAGCCGCCCGGCTCGTCCTCGACGACGCGGGCTGGATCGCTCCCGTGCCGAGCAGTGCCGATCCCGACCTGCACCAGGAGGAGCTGCGGCGCCGGGCCGTGCGGACCGCGGTCCTGCACGGGGTGCGCGCCCTGCGTGCCGAGCAGGACGCCCTGCACATCGCGCTGGTCCGGGCCCTGGGGCAGGAGGTCGTACGGCCGGCGCAGACGTGGTCGCCGACCTCCCCATGGCTGCCCGGTCCGGGTGATGCCGGCGCGGCCGTGCTCGCCGCTGCGAGGGCCGGGCTGCACGAGGTGGCGGACGACGGGCTGCGGCTCATCGGCCGCGCAGCCGGCAGCACGGTCGCTGGTGCGACCTTCACGGCGGGCATCGAGCTGGCCTCCGGCCAGGACCCGGCCGACGTCGTGCTGACGACCGTGGCGGTCACCGCCGGCGCCCAGGCCGGGGGAGCCCTGGCGATGGCAGGGATGGCCGGGGTGACCCTGCTCGCTGCTCCGGTCGCGGTCCCGGCCGGCCTTGGTGTGGCGGCCGTGGCAGCCGGCGCGCTGGCCGGCGGCTATGTCGCCGACCGGCTCTGGGACGCCCACGGCCCGGACGTCAAGCGGACGGGTGGCCGGCTGCTGTCGTCCGCGCGGACCTGGGTCGACCGCCCCCGCGACGGCCGCCGGCGCCGTCGCTGACGGTCGTCCACAGCCCGGCCGTCCTCCACAGAACGCCCCGCGGCCGCTCACCTCCGGCGCTGTCCGCAGCAGGCTCGGAGCCGCACCGGTGGACCCGCCGCCGGATGAGCTCCGGAGGTCCCCGTGCACGAGCCCGTCATCACCGCCGTCGGCAACGTCGGCGCCCCGCCCCGCACTCGCGTCGTCGCCGGCGGCTCGATCGTTACCGACTTCCGCATCGCGTCCACCCCGCGCAAGGTCGACAAGGCCACCGGCGTGTGGGCCGACGGCCAGACCATCTGGTTCGGCGTCAGCTGCTGGCGCCTGCTCGCCGAGAACGTGGCCGCGTCGGTCAAGACCGGGGACCGCGTCGTCGTGACCGGTCGGCTCGTGGCTCGCAGCTGGAAGACCGAGCAGGGCGAGGAGCGCAGCGCGCTGGAGATCGACGCGCAGACGATCGGCTTCGACCTCGCGCGCGGCAAGGCGGTTCAGGAGCGGTCGGTGCCGCTGTCGGTCACCAGCGACCCCGGCTACCGCACGCCGGACGAGCCGCTGGCCGACGAGCTCGACGACGAGGAGGGCGTGGACCTGCCCGACACGATCGCCGCCTGAGCGTGGGAGGAAGGCCGACGGGCGGGGCCGACGGGACGTCGCCGACGACGTCGCCCGTAGGCTGAAGCCCATGGCTCAGTTCATCTACTCCATGCAGAAGGTCCGCAAGGCCGTCGGCGACAAGGTCATCCTCGACGACGTCACGCTGTCGTTCCTGCCTGGCGCGAAGATCGGCGTGCTCGGTCCGAACGGCGCCGGCAAGTCGACCGTGCTGAAGATGATGGCCGGACTCGACCAGCCGTCCAACGGCGAGGCCAGACTGAGCCCCGGCTACAGCGTCGGCATCCTCATGCAGGAGCCGGTGCTCGATGAGACCAAGAACGTCCTGGAGAACGTGCAGGAGGGCGTCAAGGGCATCCGCGACGTGATCCTGCGCTACGAGGAGCTCAACGAGAAGATGGGCGCTCCCGACGCCGACTTCGAGGCGATCATGGCCGAGCAGGCGCCGCTGCTCGACCAGATCGAGGCGTCGAACGCCTGGGAGCTGGACAGCCAGATCGAGCAGGCCATGGACGCGCTGCGCCTGCCGCCGCCCGACGCCGACGTCAGCGTGCTGTCCGGTGGCGAGCGCCGGCGGGTGGCGCTGTGCAAGCTGCTGCTCGAGGCACCCGACCTGCTCCTGCTCGACGAGCCCACCAACCACCTTGACGCCGAGAGCGTGCTGTGGCTGGAGAAGCACCTGGCGCAGTACTCCGGCGCGGTGCTGGCCGTCACGCACGACCGGTACTTCCTGGACAACGTCGCGCAGTGGATCCTTGAGCTCGACCGCGGCCGCGCCTACCCCTACGAGGGCAACTACTCGGTCTACCTGGAGAAGAAGCAGGAACGCCTCGCGGTCCAGGGAAAGAAGGACGCCAAGCTCTCCAAGCGGCTCAAGGACGAGCTGGAGTGGGTTCGCTCCAACGCCAAGGGCCGGCAGACCAAGAGCAAGAGCCGCCTGGCGCGCTACGAGGAGATGGCCACCGAGGCCGAGAAGACCCGCAAGCTCGACTTCGAGGAGATCCAGATCCCGGCGGGCCCGCGCCTGGGCTCGGTCGTCATCGAGGCGCACGACCTCAAAAAGGGCTTCGGCGACCGGGTCCTCATCGACGGGCTGTCGTTCACGATGCCGCGCGGCGGGATCGTGGGGATCATCGGCCCGAACGGCGTCGGCAAGACCACGCTGTTCAAGACGATCGTGGGGCTCGAGCAGTCCGACGACGGGTCGGTTCGCGTCGGCGAGACGGTGAAGATCTCCTACGTCGACCAGAACCG
>JBBSLB010000128.1:0-7657 GCA_038255675.1 Mycobacteriales bacterium | reverse complement strand
TCCGCGTCGCTCATCATCCCGCCGTGGCCGGCCATCCCGGCGCTGTGGCCGCCGCTGTGCGCGCCCTCGGCGGGCTCCTCGCCGAGGTCGGCGAGCATCGTCTTCATCTGCTCGATCTCGGGGGCCTGCGCGTCCTTGATCTGGTTCGCGATGGCCGCGACCTCAGCGGGCGGGTCCGCGGCCAGGACCATCTCGCTCATCTCGACGGCCTGCTCGTGATGGGGCGTCATGCCGGTGAGGAACGCGACGTCGGCGTCGTTTCCCTTCGCCGTCTCGGCGCTGGTGCTGCCGCCGTTGCCGGTGCTGCCGGCGGTGTCGTTGCCGCCGTTGCCGCAGGCGGTGAGGACGAGCGCGGACGCGAGCAGCGCGGACGCGGTCAGGTGTCGCTTGTTCATGGTGGTGCTCCGTTCGGGGGGTCGTGGGTCAGGGGGACGTGCGGGCCGTGCCGTCTGCGCCCGGCGTGCGGGCGCGGTGCGGTCGGCCTACGTCCTGCTGACGCAGAGCTCCCGAACGGGGTCCGGCCCGCGGGCGTGCCGGACCGGCGGTGCCGGACCGGGGGCGCGGGGGCGAGCCGGGGCGACCAGCAGCCATGAGGACCGGCGGCGGGCCAGGAGCAGCGCGAGCGCGGCGCCGGTCAGCACGTAGAGGCAGAGCATTGCGAGGTCCGGGCATCCGTCGTCGCAGGACGCGCCGGGCCCGCCGACCAGCGCGACGGTGCTGTGCAGCGCCGCGGGCAGGGCGGCGGCGGGCAGGGCGGCGGCGGGCAGGGCAACGGCGTGGTGGTGCGCGCCCGCTTCGGCCTCGGGCGCGGCCTCGACCGCGGCGTGGGCTGCGGTGGCGGGAGGCGCGGCGTGCGGAGGCGGGGACGCGGCGGCGTGGTGGGTGCTGGACAGGCCGTGCATCGCGAGGAGCCCGAGCAGGACGGCGAGAACCGCAAGCGCGCGCGTAGCAGCGCGAGCCGTCGGTGCCGTCATGCCCATGCTTGTCACGGTAGGTCTCCGTCCTAGGTGTCGCCGGTCGAGGCGCTAGCGCTGCGCCGCGCTGCCGTGCGGGCCGCTCCCGCCGCCGGCCATCTGATACTCCAGCGACGTCAGCGGCACCGAGTCGGGCAGCCCCGCGCGGGTCGCCCTGAGCAGCGCCCTGATCCGGCCGCGGACGTCCGGGCCGTCCGGCAGGGCCAGCCGCAGCACGGCGTCGCCGTCGGGCGTGATTACCTTGACCGTCAGGCCGTCGTCGTCGGTGCCGGTCATCTCGGCGTCGGTCGTGTCAGCCCTGCCGCCCGGCGCGTGCCGGGCGAGGAGCAGGACCGTCGTGGGGTGCTGGCCGTTGAGGTGGCGGGCGAGGTTCGCGGACTGCCGCCCGGCCCGGTCGTCGTGGTCCTGCATTAGCGGCCGGTCCGGGCGGTCTCACGGGCCGTCGTCGCGGTTCCCGCGGCCGGCGGGACGTCCGCGGTGACGGCGGGCGGCGTGAACTCGTTGAGGCGCGCGGCGTTCAGGACCACGCTGATGCTCGACAGGGCCATCGCCCCGGCGGCGATCATCGGCGACAGCAGCGCGCCGGTGAACGGGTAGAGCAGCCCTGCGGCGATCGGGATCGCGGCGGCGTTGTAGCCGAACGCCAGGACGAGGTTCTGCCGGATGTTGCGCATCGTCGCCCGGGACAGCGCCACCGCCGTGACCAGCCCGCGGAGCTCGCCGGACATCAGGGTCACGTCCGCCGCCTCGATCGCGACGTCCGTACCGGTGCCGATGGCGATGCCGACGTCGGCCTGGGCCAGGGCGGGGCTGTCGTTGATGCCGTCCCCGACCATCGCGACGACCTTGCCCTCGTCCTGCAGCGCGCGGACCTCGGCAGCCTTCTGGTCAGGCAGGACCTCGGCCAGGACGCGGGTGATCCCGACCTGTCGGGCAACAGCGTCGGCGGTCCGCGGGTTGTCCCCGGTGATCATGACGACCTCCAGGCCCATGTCCTGCAGCGCGCGGATCGCGACGGCGCTGTCGGCGCGGACGGTGTCGGCGACGGCGACGAGACCGGCGGCCCTGCCGTCGACGGCGACGTACATCGGGGTCTTTCCCTCGTCGGCGAGCCGGTCGGCGTGCGCGTCAAGCTCGCCGGTGTCGATGCTGGCGTCGCGGAGCAGCCGGGCGTTGCCGATGAGGAGCTCGCGGCCGTCGACGGTGGCGCGGACGCCCTTGCCGGTGACCGAGTCGAACGTCGTGACCGCCGGCAGGTCCAGGCCCTTGTCGCGGGCGCCGGCGACGATCGCCGCCGCGAGGGGGTGCTCGCTGTCGACCTCGGCGGCGGCGACCAGGCGCAGCAGCCCGTCCTGGTCCTGTCCTCCGACGGTGACCACGTCGGTCAGGGACGGCTTGCCGCGGGTGATCGTGCCGGTCTTGTCGAGCACGACCGTGTGGAGCTTGTGCGCGGTCTCCAGCGCCTCGGCGCTCTTGACCAGGACGCCGGACTGCGCGCCCTTCCCGGTCGCGACCATGATCGACAGCGGCGTCGCGAGCCCGAGTGCGCACGGGCAGGCGATGATCAGGACGCTGACGGTCGCGACAACGGCCAGCGGCAGCTCTGACCCGAGGACGAACCACAGGACGAACGTGGCGACGGCCAGGAACAGCACCGCCGGGACGAAGTAGCTCGACACCTTGTCCACGACCCGCTGGATCGGGGCCTTGGACGTCTGGGCCTCCTGGACGAGCTTGATGATCTGGGCCAGGGCGGTGTCGCTGCCGACGCGGGTGGCGCGCATCGTGAAGGCGCCGGTCTGGTTCACCGTCGCGCCGATCAGCTCGTCACCGACCGTCTTGGCGACCGGGACGCTCTCGCCGGTCACCATCGACTCGTCGACGTTCGACGTGCCGGTGACGAGGTCGCCGTCGACGGGGATCTTCTCGCCCGGCTTGACCTTGATGTCGTCGCCGACCTGCACGTCGCCGACGGGGATCTCGACCTCCAGGCCGTCGCGGACGACCCGGGCTGTGGCCGGGACGAGCCCGACGAGCGCGCGGATCGCGTCTCCGGTGCCGGCGCGGGCCCGGGCCTCGACGAGCCGCCCGAGCAGGATGACGGTGACGATGAACGAGACGACCTCGTAGTAGACCTCCGACACGCCTTCTGGCAGCGCGTCGGGGACGACGGTGGCGACCAGGCTGTAGCCGAACGCGGCGAGCGTGCCGAGGGCGATGAGGCTGTTCATCTCGGCGCTGCGGTTGCGCAGGGCCCGCCATCCGGTCGCGTGGATGGGCCACCCGATCCACAGGAACACCGGCAGCGTCAGCGCCAGCTGCACCCAGCGGTTCTCCAGCACGTCCGGGACGTACTGCTCGCCGAACAGGCCCATGACCATCGCTGCGTACAGGACCGGCAGGGTGAGCAGCGCGCCGATCGTGACGCGGATCTTGAGATCCTTCACCTCGGCCTTGCGGTCGGCGGCCTCGGCGTCCTCGGTGCTCTCGCTGCCCGGCTCGGCGCGGAGCCGGGCCTTGAAGCCGGTGGCCTTGGCGACGGCGGCGGTGAGCGCGTCGGCGGTGACGAGGTCCGGGTCGTACAGGACGACGGCGCGTTCCATGCCGAAGTTGACCTGCGCGGACTCGACGCCCGGCAGGGCGCGGAGGTCGGTCTCGGCGCGGGCGACGTCGCTGGGCAGGCTGCGGAGCGCACCGGGCAGCGCGTACTCGGCGCGGTCGCGGCCGGGGCCGGCGTCGAGGCGCGGCCCGACGCCGACGGCGCGGGCGGTCTCGCGCTTCGGCTCGGTGCCGTGGCTGGCGCCGTGCTCGTGGTCGGCCTGCGCGGTGCTCCGGTCCGCTGTGCCTGCGGCCGTGGCGCCGTCCGGGGCTTCGGCGATGAGGGTGCCGTGGAGCATGTTCATGCCGCAGGCCCAGGCGTACTCGCCGGGCTCGGTGATGTCGAGGTCGAGCGTGGTCGTGCCGAACGCGGCGAGCGACGCGCTCTTACGCAGGTCGGGAAAGACGACCCTGGCGGAGCAGTCGCTGTTCTCCTGCCGGTCGAACCGCAGCCGGACGGGCTTGCCGGCTTCGACCCGGACGAGGTTCGGGGAGTAGCCGCCGCGCACGGTGATGTCGACGACCTGCCGGCCACCTTCCAGCTGCGCGCCGACGGCCTTGCGCGGGGCGAAGAAGTACCAGGCGAGCGCGGCGATGACGGCGATGCCGCCCAGGACGACGGCAATGTCGGTGGCGTTCACGTGACGCTCCTCAGTTCTTGGTCGTTGGTGTCGGCGACGGTGCGGGACAGGTCAACCAGCGCGCGCAGGCAGTGCTCTCGCAGCGGTTCGGGGAATCCGTGGGACAGGCGGTAGTAGACGACTCGGCCGGCCTTCCGGGTGCTGACCAGACCGGCGGTGCGCAGAACCCGCAGGGCGTAGCCGACCGAGTCCTCGGTCGCCTCCAGCGCCAGCGATAGGTCGCCGACGCAGAGCTCGTCGACCAGGTCGAGGGCGTAGAGGATCCGGGCGCGGGTTGGGTCGGCGAGCAGCCCGAGCAGTCCGGCGAGACGACCGGCCTCCTCGGTGTCGATGAGCCGGGCCCTGGCCGCGGCGACCCGCGCCGGGTCGACCGGGTGGTCGTGGTCGGTCGTCATGGCGTGGCCTCCCGTTGCCGTCCATCCGTACAACCGTGCGATTGCACGGATGTACCCTCAGTGTTGCCGGCCCGCCTGGTAGCGCGTCGGCGGGAGCGCGCCTGGCGTCCCGGTGGCGACCGTGCAGCACTTCCCGAGCAGCACCACGGTGGCCGCTCCGGCGGCGAACGACCGCCGGCGGGACATGCCGCAGTCGTGGAACGGCGTCTGCTCCTCGCGCAGGAAGTGCCCCGCGAACAGCGCGTGCACGACCGCCCGGGTCGGACCGGTCCGCCACCGGTCCCGCCGACGGGCCGGGCGGGAGCAGAACGAGTACGCGAGGAGCCCGCCGGGCCGCAGGACCCGGAGCATCTCCGTCACCGCGACGAACGGGCTGTCGACTGTCTCGATGACCCAGGCTGACATCACGACGTCGAACGTGCTGTCGGCGAACGGCAGGGCCTCCACTGAGGCGATAGCCCGGGGGTCGTGCAGGTAGGCGGCACGGGCGAGCATCCCCGGCGAGAGGTCCACCAGTACGGGGCGCACGTCGGGCAGGGCCTGCGAGAGGCGCCGGGACAAAGCCCCGGTCCCAGCCCCCGCATCGAGCACCCGGAGGCCCGCTTGCGCGCTGACGGCGCGGGTGACCGCGTCGAGCATCTGTCTCTCGGCGGCGCGGCCCGCGACCAGGAGCCAGAGCCGCCGCCAGTACCGGTCGTACTGCCCGGCGACGCGCTCGTAGGTCGACAGGACCTGCGGGGACCGCGTCTGGCGGGTCGGGGTCTGACTCATGCGGCCTCCTGTGCCGAGCGGGGCCGACCGGGCGCGGACCTGATCAGCAATCCATACCGTCCATCTGGTGCGCGGTCGGGCCGCGGTGGTGGCTCGGGTTGTGCCCTCCGCTGAAGCCGGTCGACGTCGGCGTGCGCGCGCACGACGAGACGTGCGAGCCAAACGTCGAGGTCGGCTGCTGCGCGACGACCGGGCCGGCGGCGACGACGAGCGCGAGCGGAACGACGAGGACCGAGCTGGCGAGCAGCGAAAGGTGAGGGGTGTTCATGGCGAGCTCCGAGGTCTGCCTACCGTGCTGGACGGTCCTGCGGGAAGGTCCCGCGGACCGGGCGTCCCTCAGCTGTGCGCCTGGGTCACGCCGTGGTCGTGCGTGTGCTCCGCCGGGACGGTTGCGGGGGCGCTGCGGCCCATGCTCCACATCATCGCGACCATCATCGCCATGCACGCCAGCGGCCAAAGCAGGAACAGCCACCCGCCGACGTTCCCGGTCAGGAACAGGACCGCGCCGACCGCGACGATGCCGAGCATCAAGGACGAGTGCTTGCCGTGGTTCATCATCCAGACCAACCCCCAACGGGTTCGTCGTTCGGGTCCGGCGCCGGCGGGACAGGCCTGCCGGTCGTTCGGTGCCGTCTACACCGTAGAACCGTGCGGGTACGCGCCCAAGGGCCAAAGGTCCCGACTAGCCGCCCGAGTACTCCCCAACGCCACGGCTCTGGACGGCTGCCGCTGCGCTGGGCCCATGCGGGCAGGAACCAGCCGTACTGGCGGAGCGCGCGACCATCCACGCGTGTCGGTCGTTGCGGAACGACTGGACACCGCAAGACAGGTTCGCCGCGAGGCCCCAGCCGTGCTCGCTGAAGCCCTCGCCGGGCGTCGCCTCCAGCGCCAGGGACAGGTTGCCGACGCCGAGCTCGTCGACCAGGTCCAGGGTGTAGAGGATCTGGGCGCGGGTCGCCCAGCAGGCCCAGCAGCCCGGCGAGCCGCCCGGCCTGCTCGGTGTCGATGCGCCTGGCCTAGGCCGCAGCGACCCGGGCTGGGTCGACGGGGTGGTTGTGGTCTGTCGCCATCGCTGACCTCGTTCCCTCTGCGCACGTACAACCGTATGGATGCACGGATGTTCTCGGGCGGCCTGGGCGTTCCGGATCAGAGCCGCGGCGCGGTCAAGCGCATGCCGTCCCCCGCGACGCGAGGCGAGGCCGGGCCGGGCCGCCGGCTCAGGTCGCGCTTGAGGCTTGGCGCTTCGGTGCCAGGTCCGCGCCGTGTCGCTGTCCGTCGATGAGCTGCCGAGCCGCGCGGCCTCGCCGGCCGGCGTGAGGTTATCCGTGTGACTGCACGGGCATCGCTCGGGGAGCCGGCCAGACCGGCCGGTGGATATCCGGGCTCGGTTGCAGTGTGGGGAGAACCTGATGGCGTACAAGCGGTTCCTGGCGATGGTCGCGACCGCAACGGTGGTGATGTTCGTCCTGATGTACTCGACCGTCTACACGCTGGACCACGTCTGGTTCAGCCAGACGAAGTTCTGGATGGCGCTCTACATGGGCGCCACGATGGCGATCATCATGCTGGCCTTCATGCTGAGCATGTACGGCGACAAGCGCAAGAACATCGCGATCTTCGCCGGCAGCGCGGTGCTGTTCGCCAGCACCCTGTTCATCGTGCGCGACCAGACGACCGTTGGGGACGTCGCCTGGATGAAGGCCATGATCCCGCACCACAGCATCGCGATCCTCACCAGCGAGCGGGCCGACCTGTCCGACCCGCGGGTCCGGGAGCTGGCTGACGAGATCATCGAGGCGCAGCGTCAGGAGATCGCGGAGATGGAGCGGCTGATCGCCGACCTCGAGGACGAGTGACGACAGGTCCGCGAGGCAGCACTCCCGCTGGAGGTGGCGGGCCGTGCGCCGTGGACGTGCAATTGATCGCGGCGGGTGTCTCCAGGCTGCACGCGGCCGTTTCCAGTCCGTACAGCCTGGAAGCGCCTGCGTACCTCTTCACGAAGACCGCCCGGCTGTACGGAGCGGGTGCAGCCATCTTCCTCGCGCAGATGCCGTACTTCCTCGGCGGCGGCAAGGCGGTGTAGGGGCTCGTCGGTGCGCGGTGGGCGCGGCTGCAACGTGCTCGCACCCGCCCCGGTGCGAGCGGTTGGCGGGGTGCAGCAGGAGGAAGCGCCCGTCCCCGTCGCAAGAGACCACGCCATGGCGCGCCATCGACATGTCCGCCAGTGACTGCTACGCGACCACCGGAAATGCCGGCTGCAGATCACCGGGAGCGGCAC
>JBBSLB010000127.1:0-7691 GCA_038255675.1 Mycobacteriales bacterium | reverse complement strand
GTCGAGGTCTGCGCCGACGGAGCCTGCGGCACTGCCCCGTTGGACGACCCGTTCCCGTTCGTCGTCCTCGACGATCTGCGTGAGGAGGCCAAGACCTCGCTCGTCGTCGTTGTCCGTGACCGGCAGGGGCTGCCCCTGCAGACGACGACGCTCGCGGCCACCCCGGTCCAGTACAAGCCCGGCGGAGAAGCCTGTCAGTTCTCGGTCGCCCTGGCGCGCCTGTCGCTGACCCCTGACGGTGCGGCGCAGCCGGTCGGTCAGGACCGGCCCTAGCGGTGTCCGGCGCGTGCGTCAGGCCGGTTCGGCTCGTCGCTCGCCTGGCTCAGCGTCCGGCGCAGCAGGTAGGCAAGCCCGAGAGCGGCGGCGACCGCGGTCAGGCCCTGTCCGTTGATGACGAGCTGCCAGAACAGCTCCGGTCCGCCCGTCCTCAACCCGGCGGCGCCGAGCGACGGAAGGCTCACCACCAGCAGCACCGCCCAGCCGGTCGCCACGCGGGGCCGCCCGGCGGCGACGAGTGCTGACAGCGGCAGCACCAGGAAGACCAGGTGGTGCACCCAGGAGATCGGTGAGACCGCGATGGACAGCGCCGCCAGAACCCCCAGCGCCCCCAAGCGGTTGCCGTCCTGCTCGAGCCGGTACGCGCCGTGCAGGCCCACCACCGCCAGCGCGACAGCTGACGCCAGCCACAGCAGCGTCACACTGCGCTCGTCGAGGTCGGTGCGCAGGAGCATCCCGCGCACCGACTGGTTGCCGGGGACGTCATTGGCGCCGAAGCGATCGCTGTCCCACAGGGCCCGCCACAGGTACTCCTGCGCGCTGGGCCACAGCAGCAGCAGCGCGCTCAGCGTGGCGGCGGCCGCGGTGCAGACGGCCAGGACCAAGGGTCGGAGCTTGCGGGTGACGAGCAGCCACGGCAGGAAGACCGCAGGGGTCAGCTTGACGGCGATGGCGATGCCGAGCCCGATGCCCTGGCGGCGTCGGTCGCGCAGCAGGTCGGCGGCCACGAGCAGCACCAGGAACAGCCCGACCTGGCCGAAGCGCAGGTGGCTGCGCACCGGGGAGGACAGCAGCAGCACCGTCAGCGTCAGCGGCAGCCCGAGCCGGGCAACGACCGGCGCCATCGCCAGGCGGGCTACCGCGACCAGAGCTGCCAGCGTCGCGGCGACCCACAGCAGGTGCAGCAGCCCGAGCGGCACCCGCGACAGCGGTTCGCTGAGCAGGGCTGCCGCCGGCGGGTAGGTGAAGGGCATGTCAAAGGCGCTGCGGAAGTCGTACACATCCGCGCCGCGCCCCGCCGTCGCTCCGGCGCCGACGTAGACGAGCAGGTCCTTCATCCGCTCCGGTCCGGGCACGAGGACGAGCGGCACGAGCGGCACCAGCGCGGCCACGGCCGCTGCGGCCCACGCCCATGGGGACCCGCGCAGCGCGAGCACCCGGGGCGCGAGTGCGGGCAGCTGTTCGCGCCGCAGCACCAGGTCGGCCAGGACGAGCGCGACCAGCCCGAACAGCCATCCGGCGACGACGTCGGTCGGCCAGTGCAGGCCCAGAGCGACACGGCTGACGCCGGCCGCTGCCGCCAGCAGCGCCGCGACCGGCCAGGCCCAAGCGACGCGCATCTGCCGCGCGACCAGGCCCCACCCGAGCACGGCCGTCATTGCCCGGCCCGAGGAGAAGGTGATGTCCGCAGCCGCGGCTGGGCTGGGCCTGCCGTACGTCGCGAAGCCGACCGCCTCGACGGCCTGCGCGCCGGCGAGCAGCAGCAGCGGCAGGGCGACGGTCCAGGCGTGGTTCCCGCGCAGGTAGGCGCGGATCGCCAGCACGAGCAGCACTGGGTAGAGGACCGCGCCGGACCCGAGCTCGGTCACGAGCGCCAGGACGTCACGCCCCGCGACCGACCCGGGGTCCAGAAGGCGGACCAGCCGCGCTTCGCCGACAGCCACGCGCCCCGGTGACAGAAGGACCAAGGCCGCGACGCCACTGACGCCCAGCGCCGCGTACAGCGCGAGCGTCAGTCGCACGCGGGAGCTGGCAGGAGAGGGGGCCATCGGCGCACCGTACGGGCCGCGGGCCACGTCGTTGGGCCGCGCCGCGACCAGCGCCTCCGCCGCGACCGGGTCGGGGGGCGCGCAGGCCGAGCGCGGGTCCGTCCGGCGCCGCGGCCCCGAGCTGCCCGCGCTCGCCGCGGCGCAGCAGCCGCTCCCAGGCGAACGCCTTCCCGCGCACCCGCCAGGCCGTCGTACGACCGGCGCTGTCCTCGACCGCCTCCGACAGGTCGCGGGCGATCTGCCGGACGTCGTCCCAGGTCGCCACGGCGCTCCCGTCGGAGGGTCAGCGGTTGCCGGCGAGGTCCAGCTCGGCCCAGACGACCTTGCCGTCGTCGGTCGCCCGGGCGCCCCAGCGGTCGGCAAGGGTGGCGACCAGGTGCAGGCCGCGGCCGCCCTCGTCGTCGTCACCGGCCCGGCGCCGGCGCGGCATGTGGTGACCGCCGTCGACCGCCTCGAGCACGAGCCGGTCGCGGGTGAGCCGCAGGCGCAGCTCGACCCGGCCGCGGCCGTGGACCAGCGCGTTGGTTGCGAGCTCGGAGGCCAGCAACGTGGCGGTGTCGACGACCTCGTCGAGCAGCGCCCAGGAGCGCATCGCCAGGCGGGCCTGGCTGCGCACGTCGAAGAGCAGCGCCCGCTCGCGTGGCACATCCACGACGACGGTCAGCGAGCGGCTGTCGACGTCGTGGGGCACCCGCACCAGCAGCAGCGCGACGTCGTCAGTGCTGCTCGGGGCGAGCAGCGACATGACCGCGTCGGCCAGCGGCTCGAGGTCGGCGGGACCCGACGAGAGGGTGCGGCACAGCGCGGCGATCCCGGCGTCGAGGTCGCTGTCCCGGGACTCGACCAGGCCGTCGGTGTAGAGGACCAGGGTGCTGCCGGGCCGCAGGCGGACCGTCGTCTCGCGGGCCGGGTCACCGAGCCCGAGTGGCGCGCCGACCTCGATGGCGAGCGCCAGCACGCTGCCGTCGGCCTCGCGCAGGACCGGCGGCGGGTGGCCGGCGACCGCCAGCCGCAGCTCGCGGGTGTGCGGGTCGAAGGCGGCGTAGACGCAGGTGGCGATGGCGTCCTGGTCGAGGTCGCGCAGCACCCCGTCGAGCACGTCGACGACCTCCCCGGGGCGGAGGTCGAGCCGGGCGCAGGTCCGGGCGGCGGTGCGGAGCTGGCCCATCACGGCCGCGGCCGGCACCCCGCGTCCCATGACGTCCCCGATCACCATCGCCAGGCGGCCCGCCCCGATCTCGATGACGTCGTACCAGTCGCCGCCGACCTCGGTATCGGCTGCGCCCGCGGAGTAGCGGACGGCGATCTCGAGCTCCTCGGTCGAGGGCACCTCTGCGGGCAGCAGGGAGCGCTGCAGCGTCAACGCGGTGCGCTTGAGCGCCGCGCCGGCCTCCACCACGGCGGTGATGTCGGTGGCCACGACGGCCACGCCGACGACCTGCTCGTCCGCGCCGCGCACGGGATACCAGCCGGTCGTCCAGTGCGACGGGGGCGTGCTCGTGACGTCCACGTCGACGCCCAGCACCGGCTCGCCGCTGTCGAGCACCCGGGTGATGACGGACTCGACCACGTCGGCGCTGCCGGGGGCCATCTCGCGAGTCGTCCGCCCGAGGTGGGCGGCCGGGCTGGCGCCGTTCGCCGCCGCCAGGCTCGCGTTGATGTGGACGTAGCGGAAGTCGCGGTCGTAGTGGGCAAAGCCCACCGGGGCGGCGTCGAGCAGGACGGCCAGCAGGTCCGCCTCGTCGCCGGTCGACGGAGCGGTCTGTACGGCGCTCAGGCGCGGCAGCGGCTCAGGCTCGGCCTCGCGCCCCTCAGGGGGGCTCGAGCTCACCGGGCAGCCGGGACTCGGGCAGGGTCAGGACGCGCACGGTGCAGCGTGACCTGCGCGGCCCGTGCTGGCAAGCAGACCTCCCGGTTCCGCCCGGGTCGCGGCCGCGTGGCAACGTGGACGAACGATGCCCACCCGGAGGTCCGCTTGATCGACGTCGTCGGAGTACGGGTCCTCGCCCGTGCCGGACTGCTCATGCCCGTGCGCCCCGACCGGCTGGTCGGCATGGCGCTGGCCGCCGCCCGCTGGGGCATCACGCCGGCGACCGGCTACGCCGCGGGTGCGGCCCGTCACCCCGGCCGGGTCGCGCTCGTCGACGACGAGGGCCCCCTGACGTGGCGTGAGGTCGACACCCGCACCGACCGGCTCGCCGGCGAGCTGCGGGCCCGCGGGCTGCGCGAGGGCGACGCCGCCGGTCTGCTGGCGCGCAACGGCCGCGGCCTGGTCGAGGGTGCGGTCGCGCTGGCCAAGTGCGGCGCCGACGTCCTCTACCTCAACACCGGCAGCGCGGCGGAGCCGCTGGGGCAGGTCCTCGACCGCGAGCGGGCCCGTCTCGTCGTGCACGACGCGGACCTCGGCGACCTGCTGACCGGCGCTCGGACGACGCTCACGACCGAGGAGGCGGACCGCCTGGCGACCACCTCCCGCCTCGGCGCGCCGCGCAAGCCGGCACACACGTCGCGGCAGGTCATCCTCACCAGTGGCACCACCGGCGCGCCCCGCGGCGCCGCCCGCAGCGGGGCGACGGTCGAGGACGCGATCGCGGCGCTGTCCGCGATCCCGCTCCGCGGTCGCGAGACGACGGTGATCGCCGCGCCCGCCTTCCACGCCTGGGGCCTGGGCCACCTGTCGCTGGCGATGCTGCTGGGCTCGACCGTGGTGCTCCAGCGCCGCTTCGACCCGCACCGGGTGCTCGCCGCGGTGGAGGAGCACCGCGCGACCGCGCTGGTCGTCGTCCCGGTCATGCTCGAGAAGCTGCTCGGCGCGCTGACGGAGAAGGCGTACGACACCTCCTGCCTGCGGGTGATTGCCTCTAGCGGCAGCTCGCTGCCGGGCGACCTCGTCGAGCGGGTGCAGGCGTCGTTCGGCCCGGTGCTCTACAACCTCTATGGCTCCACCGAGGTCGCCTACGCGGCGGTCGCCTCGCCGCAGGACCTCGCCGCCGATCCGCGCACCGCCGGGCGGCCGCCGCACGGCGTCACGCTCCGCGTCGTCGACGAGGCCGGCAAGGACGTCCCGCCCGGCACCCCCGGCCGCATCTTCGTCGGTAGCGGCCTGTCGTTCTCCGGCTACACCGACGGCACCGACAAGGACCGCCTCGACGGGCTGGTCAGCACCGGCGACCTCGGCGTCCTGTCCGGGAACGGCCGGCTGACCGTGCTCGGCCGCGACGACGACATGGTCGTGATCGGCGGCGAGAACGTCTACCCGAGCCAGGTGGAGGATGTCCTGGCTGCCCACCCGTCCGTCGCCGAGGTGGCCGTCGTCGACGAGCAGGACCCGGCGTACGGCGTCCGACTCGTCGCGCACGTCGTCCTGGCCCCCGGGGCGAGCCTGGACGAGGAAGAGCTCAAGGAGCTCGTGCGCAGCCGGCTGGCCCGCTTCGCCGTGCCGCGGGAGATACGCAGGTGCGAGGAGCTGCCCCGCAACGCGACCGGCAAGATCCTGCGCAAGGACCTGCGCGGGTGACCGCTCCGGCCGAGCTGGACCTGCCCGCCGTCGACGACGAGGTCGTCGAGGACCGCCCGTGGGTGACCATCGTGTGGAACGACCCGGTCAACCTCATGAGCTACGTGACGCACGTGCTCATGGAGCTGTTCGGCTACCCCCGCAGCCACGCGGAGAAGCTGATGATGGACGTGCACGAGAAGGGCCGGGCCGTGGTCAGCAACGGCACCCGCGAGCAGATGGAGCACGACGTGGCACGCCTGCACGCCCGAGGCCTGTGGGCCACCCTGCAGCAGGACTGATGCGGTTCAAGCGCCGGGGCGGCGCGATCCGGGCCGACCTCGAGGCGGTCGAGGCCGACGTCCTCACGGCCGTGGCCGGCGATCTGCTCGAGCTGCTGGGGGAGGAGGCCGACGCCGACCCCGACCCGCTCGCCGCACTGGTCGGGCTGTCCGACGGCCCGGTCGCCGCGCCCGAGGACCCGGCGCTGGCCCGGCTGCTGCCCGACGCCTACGGCGACGACGACGAGGCGGCCACCGAGTTCCGCCGCTACACCGAGGGCGACCTGCGATCCGGCAAGCGGGCGAACGCCGGCACCGTGCTGGCCACCCTCGCCCCGCTCACCGGCCGGGGCGGGCGGCTGGTCCTGGACCGCGACGAGGCCGACGCCTGGCTGGGCTGCCTGAACGACCTGCGGCTGGTGCTCGGCAGCCGGCTCGAGGTGACCGAGCAGACCGAGCTGGACCTGCACGCCGACGATCCGCGCGCCCACGCCCTTCAGGTCTACGGCTGGCTGGGCTGGCTGCAGGAGTCCCTGCTCTCCTGCCTCGATCCGCGCCCCTGAGGGCCCGTCGGTAGCCTGGCCGCGTGCTGGAGATCTCGCAGGAGATGGTGGACCGGGTCGTCGCCCATGCCCGGCGCGACCACCCGGACGAGTGCTGCGGGGTCATCTCGGCGAAGGACGGCGCGGCCACGCGAATCTTCGAGATGGAGAACGCCGAGCGCTCTCCGACCGGCTTCGTCTTCGACAGCCAGGAGTGGCTGCGGGTCTACCGCGATGTCGACGACGCCGACGAGGAGCCGCTGGCCGTGTACCACTCGCACACCGCGACCGAGGCTTATCCCTCTCGTACCGATGTCCGGTGGTCGGCCACGGCGGGCTTCCCGCACTGGCTGCTCGTCTCGACCCGGTCGGAGCAGCTGGAGCTCCGGTCGTTCACGATCCAGGACGGCGTGGTGACCGAGGAAGAGGTCCGCGTCACCTGAGGAATCCTGCCCCACCGGCTCCTGTTGCAGTTCCGTAGTCGGCAAGCCCTGCCCCGTCCGATCCAGAGGAGAACCGCCCGCATGGCCATCGAGGTCCGCATCCCGACCATCCTGCGCACCTACACGGGGGGCGAGAAGCTCGTCGAGGGCTCCGGCGACACGCTGACCGCGCTGCTCGACGACCTCGACAGCCGCTACGACGGCCTGCGCGGCCGTTTGATCACCGACGCCGGCGCGCTGCACCGGTTCGTCAACGTCTACGTCAACGACGAGGACGTCCGCTTCCTCGGCGGCCTGGAGACAAAGCTCGCCGACGGCGACAGCGTGACGGTCCTGCCCGCGGTCGCCGGCGGGTCCCGCTAGCCCCATGCGCTTCGACTCGCTGATGGAGTCCGTCGGGCGCACGCCGCTCGTCGGCCTCCCGCGGTTGTCCCCGTCCCCGGACGTGCGCCTCTGGGCGAAGCTCGAGAGCAACAACCCGACCGGGTCGGTGAAGGACCGCGCGGCGCTCTACATGATCGCGCAGGCCGAGAAGGAGGGGCTGCTCCGCCCGGGCGTCACCGTCCTGGAGCCGACCTCCGGCAACACCGGCATCTCGCTCGCGATGGTCTGCCGCCAGCGCGGCTACCGGCTGGTGTGCGTGATGCCGGAGAACACCTCGATCGAGCGCCGCCAGCTGCTGACGATGTACGGCGCCGAGATCGTCGCCTCGCCGGCCGCCGGCGGCTCCAACCAGGCCGTCGCCATGGCCAAGGAGCTTGCCGCGCAGAACCCCGACTGGGTGATGCTCTACCAGTACGGCAACCCGGCGAACGCGCTCGCGCACTACGAGACGACAGGTCCCGAGCTGCTCGAGGACCTGCCCACGATCACGCACTTCATCG
>JBBSLB010000126.1:0-7760 GCA_038255675.1 Mycobacteriales bacterium | reverse complement strand
CGGGTTGCCGTTACCGGCGCCGGGGTTGTCGTCGCACTCGCGACCGTTCTCGTCTTGCCTGCCCTGACCGGGCGGCGTCTTGCTGCCGCCGTTGCCGACCGAGCCGTCAGCCGGCTTGCCGGTCGCCGTGTCAGCCTGCTCCTTCTTGGCCTGCTCCCTGTCGCGCTTGCCCTTGACAACCTGCGCGGCGTCACGCCGCTCCTTCGCAGCCTTCTCCTCGTCGGACTTCTGCTGAGCCTGCGCGACAGCAGCCTGTGAAGCGACTTCTTGCGACACCGCCTGCTGCGGGGTCTCCTGCCACTCCGCCGCAGCGCTTTCGGCGTCGGCCTTCGCTTTTGCTGCCTTGGCCTTGGCCTTCTCGACATCGGCCCGGCCCCCGGCCGCGCCGGCCCCAGCCTGGCCCTGCGACGGGTCAGGAGCCGGCTCCAGCACGCAGCTCCCGCCCTGACCATGGCCGTTTCCCGGGCCGTTGATGCCGCAGTTCTCGGTCGAGCCGTTCGAGGCAAGGTTCGTCGGCTGGTCGGCGTTGGCCAGGCCGACGCCGCTGGACGCGACGAGCGTCAACGCGAGCACCACGGCGACGCGAGCACCGAGCCGGCAGGGCAGCGGGGAGGCGGTGAGAGACACGGGTCAATCCGTCCGTCGTGTGCCAGAGGCACGCGTCGTCGTCGACGGGACGGTCTCGCCACTCACTCCCCGAGCGGTCTAGGCGACCGCGTGTCTCCGTGCACCCGTAGGTGTCGGTGAGGACCGCTCGGATCATCGTGTCCCGCCGGTCATCGAGTCCGATGACCCGGCAGGTCTTGCCGTACGTCACAGAGAGTGACCGGCTACCCGGAGTTTGGTCATCACCCGTTTGGGCGAGACATTCCGGTTGACACGCACCAAACACGGTCAAGGACCAAGAACGTCATCACGCAGAGCGACGGACCGCTGGCCATCCAGCCTCCCGGTCGCGCACGTGGGGCGTCGTACTGATCGTCACGTCGCAAAAGGGCCGAGATGCCGGCCCCAAGCGACACGACGATCAGTACGGCTGCTGTCGACCCCAGGTCGCAGGCGCTCCCGTCGCCCTTGCCCGCGACAGCTCTCACGGTGCGGCGAACGCCAGCCACCACAGCAGGGCGCTCAGCGACATCCCGTCGGTGACGCCCCCTGACCGTACGAGCTGGCGCACCCGCTCGACCCGCAGCCACTCGACCCGCTCGGACTCCCCCGGGTCGGACGGCTCACCGACGTACGTCGCGCCGTCGGCCACGAACAGCTCGAAGCGCTGGTCCGACAACCCGTTGGTCGGGTGGTAGCCGTGCATCCTGCGCAGTGGGCCCGGCGACCAGCCGGTCTCCTCCAGCACCTCACGGGCTGCCGCCTGCGCGAGGTCCTCGCCCCGGTCGACGCCGCCAGCCGGCACCTCCCACCCCCAGGTGTCGGTGATGAACCGATGCCGCCACAGCAGCAGCACGCCACGCTCGGGATCGGTGACGACCACCCCCACCGCCGGCCGGGGCAGGCGTACGACGTGATGGTCGAAGCGCGGGCCACCCGGCACCTCGACGTCGACCAGCCGCAGCGACACCCAGTCGCTGTCGTAGAGGGATCGTTCGCCGTGCTGGATCCACTCCACGCCCAGCGACGCTAGACGGCCGAGGGCTCCTGCTGGGGGACCACCACGTCGGCCATCGCGATGGTCTTCTCGACCTCGTCGCGGCGCACGAGAAGCTCGCGCTTCTCCACGTCGATGAGGTCGGCGAGGTCCTCGTCCTGCTTCATGAGCGCCGCCAGGTCGACGCCTGCCATGTCGAGCACGCCCATGTCCTGGAAGGCGGCCTGCACCTTCGGGCCGAACAGCCCGATGTCCTTGACGCACGGCGCGATCCGGCTGAACAGCAGGGACTGGAAGAGCTTGAAGTACGGCGAGTTCTCGACCGACCTCATCGACTCCTCCACGTCAAAGCCGAGGTTCTGCCACACCTCCTGCTGGCGGAAGCGGTCGCGCATCAGGTAGCAGCCCTCGACGACGAAGTCCTCGCGCTCCTCCTTCTCCTTGCTCGACAGCTCGGCGTAGTAGTCGCGCAGCGCCAGCCGGCCGAAGGCGACGTGGCGGGCCTCGTCCTGCATGACGTAGGCCAGGATCTGCTTGGGCAGCGGCTTGTCGGTCATGTCGCGCAGCAGCCCGAACGCCGCGAGCGCGAGACCCTCGATGAGGACCTGCATCCCGAGGTAGGGCATGTCCCAGCGGCTGTCGGACAGCGTGTCGTCGAGCAGCGACTTGAGGTGCTCGTTGATCGGGTAGAGCAGGCCGACCTTCTCCTGCAGGAAGCGGGCGTAGGTCTCGGCGTGCCGCGCCTCGTCCATCGTCTGGGTCGCGGCGTAGAACTTCGCGTCGAGGTCAGGCACCGACTCCACGATCTTGGCCGAGCAGATCATCGCGCCCTGCTCGCCGTGCAGGAACTGGCTGAACTGCCAGGAGGTCGTGTGCTGCTTGAGCTCGCCGACAGCGCGACGGTCGTCCTTGATCTTGTCCCACTGCGGGGTGCCGTAGATCGCGATCGTCTCGTCGGGCAGGCCGAGGACGTCCATCGGGTCGACCTCGATGTCCCAGTCGATCCGGTGCACCTGGTCCCACTGCTTGTCCTTGCCCTTCTGGTAGAGCGACAGCAGGCGGTCGCGCCCGTCGTCGTACTCCCAGCTGAAGCGGGACGCGCCCTGCATCTCGACGTCCCACGTCGCGTGCTCGGCGGGGATCGTGTACAGCTCGTGCGTGCTCATGTCGTAGGGCTCCCGGGCAGTAGTGAGTCGACGAGACGGGCGATGTCGGCGGCGACCTGGTCGGGTCGCCCGCCGGGCAGGACGAGGTGGGAGAGCGTCAGCCGGTTCACGGCGTCGGCGACGAAGAGCACCCGCTCGGGCGGCAGGTCGGGCCAGTGCTCGGTCAGGTACGACACGCAGCGCGCGCGGGCGGCGGCCAGCAGGGCGTCCGAGCGGGTGGTGAGGAACGGCAGCAGGCCACCGGAGTCGTCGGTGAGCACCGCCTTGAGCAGCGGGTTCGCCCCGGCCTCGGTGAGGGTGAACTCGGTGGAGGCGCCGACGGCCTCACCCGGACTGCCGTCGTGGCCGACCATCGCGGCGTCGGCGCCCTGCATGTAGCGCTCGGCCTCACGCATGGCCAGCGCCTGGGCAAGGGCGTCCCGGCTGCCGAACTCGTAGTAGAGGGTCTGCCGGCTCACGCCCGCCGCGCGGGCGACGTCGACCATCCGCAGCTTGTCCCAGGCTGCTCCGGACAGCACGGCCTCCGCCGCAGCGTCCAGCAGCAGGTCCCGGGTGGTGTGCACTCCGTCACACTGACACAGCCGCCCTCCGTGTCAAGACAGATCACCCAGGCGCGTCAGGTCTCGACGCGTGCGCCCCGCACGACGACGACGCGGTCGGTACGCCGCAGCTTCACGTCGGCCCCGGCATTGAACAGCGTCGTGCTGCCGTCGCGGATCACCGCGACGACAAGGTCCTGGCAGGCTCGCGGGGCCAGCCCGACCTCCTCGCGCAGCACGACGCGCTCGGCCAGCTCCAGCCCCTGACCGGGCACGAGCAGGTCCTCGAAGATCGCACCCGTGGACGGGCTGGAGGCGGCGACGCCCAGCAGCCGGCCGGCCGCCTCGGAGGACACGACGACGCCGTTGGCCCCACCGTCACGCAGCAGGGTCGCGTTCTCGGACTCGCGGACGGCCGCCACGATGTAGGCCTTCGGGTTGTGCCGCCGCACCGTCAGCGTCACCAGGACCGCCGAGTCGTCCTTCGGGACCGCCACGATGACGCGGAGGGCGTGCTCGACGTCGGCCCGGCGCAGCACGTCGGCCCGCGTCCCGTCGCCGTTGATCGCCGCGATGCCGTCGTCACTGGCATCGGCGATGTGGTCCGGATCGTTGTCCACCACGACGATCTGCGCCCTCTCTGCGCCGTCGTCGAGCAGCGCCCGGACCGCACTGCGACCCTTCGTGCCGTAGCCGACGACGACGGTGTGCTCGCGCAAGTGGGACCTCCAACGCTTCTGCCGCAGCTGCTCCCGGGTGCGCTGCGTGAGCACCTCGAGGGTCGTGCCGACCAGGATGATGAGGAACAGCACCCGTAGGGGCGTGATGACCAGGATGTTGACCAGCCGTGCCTCCGGCGTGACCGGCGTGATGTCGCCGTAGCCGGTCGTGGAGAGCGTGACGGTCGCGTAGTAGAGCGCGTCGAGGAAGGTCAGCCGGCCGCTGTCGACGTCGCGGTAGCCGTCGCCGTCGATCCACACGATGAACGCGACGGACAGCAGCACGCCGAGCGCGATGAGCACCCGCTTGACGACCGCCCACACCGGACCGACCTCGGGCGCGGGCAGCACGATGAGCGCACTGGCCCGGCCGCGCCGCGGGTGGGACTCGTGGCGGGGTCGTCCGGCCCGCTCCGCCCCGGGCAGCGGCAGGCCCGCTGCTTGCTTGTCCACCGGGCGAGCGTAGGTGCCCCGTCAGCGCGCGGGTGGACGACCCGCGAGACTGCCCGCGTGGACCTGCAGACCGAGCACGACCTCGACGACCGGCCGGGCGACCCCGTCATCGTCCAGACCTGGCTGGGTGCGCCTGCCCTGTCCTACGCCCGGCGGCCGGCGACGGTCCTCGACGTGCTCGACCGCGCGGTGCGCCGCTGGCCCGACCGGACGGCGTTCGTCGACGTCGACGGCGCGTCCGTGACGTACGAGGAGTTCGCGCGGCGCGCGGAGACGGCAGCGTCCGCGCTCCAGGCCCGCGGACTGCCGCCCGGGTCCTCGGTCGCGGTCGCCTCCGGCAACACGCTGGACCTCGCGGTCCTCATCTTCGCCTGCGCACGAGCCGATCTGGTGATGGTCGGCCTCAACACACGGCTAGCTCCGCCGCAGTGGACCTACATGCTCGAGCACTCCCGGACCCGGCTGTCCCTGGCCAGCGCCGCCTACCTGGACGCGCTCCCCGGTGCCGAGCCGCTTGCCGAGACGTTGCGCGAGGGCGAGCCGCGGGGCTGGTCCTACCTCCCGCAGCAGCAGCCGGTGGAAGACGCGACGTACGCCATCGTCTACACCTCCGGCACCACCGGCCGTCCCAAGGCCTCGCAGGTCGTGCACCGATGCTCGGTGCACTCCGCCATGAGCTACCAGCGGCTGCTCCAGCTGGCACCCGAGGACGTCACCGCCGCGCTCTTCCCGCTCTACTACATCTCCGCCATGCACGCGCATGTGCTGCCGGCCATGCTCGCCGGCGCGTCCTGCGTCCTGGTCGACACCACCTCCCCCAAGGAGTACGTCGGGCTGCTGCGCCGGCACGCCGTGACCTGGGCGTACGCCGTGCCGTCCTGGTGGCGGCTGTGCCTACGCGTCCCGGAGCTGACGGCGGACTCCCTGCCCGCGCTGGTGCGGGTCGCCGCCGGAGGTGCGCCCTTCCCTGCCGACCTGCAGGCCGGGCTGCGCGAGCGCCTGCCGCAGGCGCGGTTGTTCGACGTCTACGGGCTGTCCGAGACGCACTCCCCGGGCTGCATCGCGACCGACGAGGACCTGCGCGCCCGGCCCGGCAACGTCGGACGGCCGCTGGACTGCATGGAGGCCGAGGTGCGCGACGACGACGGGCGCGCGCTGCCCGCCGGCCGGCCGGGCCAGCTCTGGCTGCGCGGCTCGCTCGTGACCACCGGCTACGCCGGCGATCCCGAGGCAACGGCCGAGGCGGTGGTGGACGGCTGGTTCGACACCGGCGACGTGGCGCGGCTCGACGCAGACGGACGCGTCACGGTGCTCGACCGCACCAAGGACATGATCAACCGCGCGGGTACCAAGATCTTCTCTGCCGAGGTGGAGGAGCTGCTGCGCCGGCACCCGGCCGTGGAGGACGCTGCCGTCGTCGGGATGCACGATGCGCTCGCGGGTGAGGCGGTGGCGGCCTTCGTCGTCGCGACCGCGCCGGTGACCGCCGCAGAGGTGCGCGCGTGGGTGCGGGAGGGGATGGCCGACTACGCCGCACCCAAGGTCGTCGAGCTCGTCGACGCGCTGCCACGCAACGCGGTCGGCAAGACCGACAAGGCCGAGCTCCGGTCCCGGCTCGGCGCCGGGCCGCCGCCTGAGGTCGGCACTGCAGGCCCGGTCCACGCCCAGGAGGTGGACGCACCCGCGGTGCTGCACGCGCTGGCCGAACCGCATCGCGCCGAGCTCGTGCGCCTGCTGCTGGATCGCCAGCTGCCCGTGCGCGACCTGGTCGCCGTCACCGGTATGGCGCAGCCGTTGGTCTCCCACCACCTTCGGGTGCTCCGCCAGGCAGGGCTGGTCGACAGCACCGTGCGGGCCAACCTCACCGTCTACCGGCTGCGGCCCGACGTGCTGGCCGAGCTCGCGGCCCGGCTCACCTCGATGGCCGAGCGCGCCGCCGGAACCGCGCGCACGACCCCGTGGTGAGCCCGGCACGAGAGCCCGAGACGGCCGGGCACGCCTACGCTCCGCAGGTGGAGAGCGACAGCGCGAGCGGACTGCTGCAGGGACGGCGCCTGGTGGTCACGGGGGTGCTGACCGAGGCGTCGCTGGCGAGCGCGGTGGTCCGCCTGGCCGTCGAGCAGGGCGCGCAGGTGCTGCTCACCTCGCCACTGTGCCGGGGGCTGTCGATCACCAGCCGGATGGCGCCGCGGCTGGGTGTCGAGGCCGACGTGGTCGAGCTCGACGTGACGCTGCCGGACGACCTGGCCCGCCTACCGCAGGCCGTCCGAGACGCCGGCTGGGACCGCGTGGACGGCGTCGTGCACGCCATCGCCTACCTGCCGGAGGCGGACCGGTCCGGCGGCTTCGCCTCCCTGCCGTGGCCGGCCGTGGCGGAGACCTTCCAGACCGCCGCGTGGTCGCTCGCGTCGCTGACCGGCGCGCTGCGGCCGCTGATGCCCGCAGGCTCCTCCGTCGTGGCGCTGTCGTCCGACACCGCCCGGGCCTGGCCGGGGCAGGACTGGCTGGGCGTGTCCCGCGCCTGCCTGGAGTCGGTGGCGCGCTACCTGGCCCGCGACCTCGGACCCCACGGCATCCGCGTCAACGTCGTGTCCTGCGGGCCGCAGCGGACGTTGCTGGCCAAGGCGGTCCCCGGCCACGTCGAGCTGGCAGCGGGCTGGGACGAGCGGGCGCCGCTGGGCTGGGACGCCGGTGACCGCACCGCCGTCGCCCGGGCCGTCGTCGCCCTGCTGTCGGACTGGCTCCCGGCGACCACCGGCTCGGTGCTCCACGTCGACGGAGGCGCGCACGCGGTGGGCACGGCGAAGTAACGTGGGTTGATGAGCCCTGACGCCTTGCTCGACAGCGGCCCGGTGGTAGGCGCTGCCGCCGACCTGGCTCGCGACCTCGCCGCCGACGCGGGCCGGCTCGAGCAGGAGGGCATCGAGCGCTCGCTGATGGACCGGATGGCCGACGCCGGACTGCTGGCGGTGTCCGGACCGTCCGCGCTGGGCGGCGCCGCACCCGCCGTTCAGCGGCGGGTCGCCGAGCTGCTCGCCGGAGCCAGCCCCGACGCCTGGTTCGTGTGGTTCCAGCACGGGCCCGTGGTCAGGATGCTGAAGGTGAGCGAGAACACCGCGCTGGTCGAGGAGCACCTGCCCGCGCTGTGCGCGGGACGCGAGCTCGGCGGCGTTGCGTGGAGCCACCTGCGCACCGCCACGCCGACGGTCACCGCGACCCGGGTGGACGGCGGCTGGTCGCTGAGCGGCTTCCAGCCGTGGTGCACCGGCTGGGGACTGAT
>JBBSLB010000125.1:0-7803 GCA_038255675.1 Mycobacteriales bacterium | reverse complement strand
GGGTCGCCAGGGTGATGGTCGCGGCATCGACCGGGCTGCCCTGGGCCCGCACCCACGCCGAGGTCGTCGGGGAGGCATCAAGGCGGTGCAGCTGACGGGTGTTGACATCACCGAGCCGGCGCAGCAGCACCGCATCGAGCTCGGTCCGGGCCCTCAGCAACGCGGTCGCATCGACCAACGCCTGCGCCTGCGGCAGAGCGACCGGATCAACCCCGGCCAGGGCGGCGATCGTGCGGCGCAGCACCAGCACCGCGTCCGAGACCGGCACCTCTTCCGCGACAGGCTCGCCCGCGGCCGGGCGCGGCGGAGCCGGCTCATCAGCGGCGAAGACGTCCTCGACGTCGGGTGCGAACACGTGTTCGATGCTACGCCGGACGGCCCACGTGAGCAAGGGGTGTGGATAACGAGAAGCACTCCACAGCAGTGCTTCTCATCCTCCATTCTGTCGGATGCGAGTGGTACGGCGTGAGCCCTCCCCACGCAGGCATCGCCGCCCGCCAGCCGGGGCCACGGGCGGGGAGCAGACGGCGGCGACTCCCGTTGCTCGCTTGATCGACAGACGGATTGGTGCCGTCAGCCGACGGCGAGCCGCGCTACGGCACCAGTTCTTCTGTCGATCACGGGCCGACGGTGCGCCGCAGCGCTAGCGCGGGTCGGCGGCCGGCGGCACGAGCCCGGAGTCGGCCCGGCTCGACGCGTCGAACCCAGGCTCCGACGCGCGGCCAGCCGCGCCGCCCAGAGCCTCCTCGGGCGACATCGGCTGCAGCTGGCCGGCCTGGATCTGCTCGGCCCAGTGGCAGGCGACGGTGTGATCGACGGCCACGCCCGGCAGGGTGCGCAGCAACGGCACCTCGTCGTGGCAGCGAGTCGGCTGCCGCCACGGGCAGCGGGTGTGGAAGCGGCAGCCGGACGGCGGTGCGGCGGCAGACGGGATGTCCCCGCGCAGCAGGATCCGCTCGCGGCTGTCTTCGACCTCCGGGTCGGGGATGGGGATCGCCGACAGCAACGAGCGGGTGTACGGGTGCAGCGGCGCGTCGTACAGCCCGTCCGAGGGGGCGATCTCGACGACCGCGCCGAGGTACATGACGGCAATGTCGTCGCTGATGTGGCGCACGACGGCCAGGTCGTGGGCGATGACGACGTAGGTCAGCCCGAGCCGCTCCTGCAGCTCCTCGAGCAGGTTGACCACCTGCGCCTGGATCGACACGTCCAGGGCCGACACCGGCTCGTCCGCGATGATGAGCTCGGGGTTCAGTGCGATGGCCCGGGCGATGCCGACGCGCTGTCGCTGCCCGCCGGAGAACTCGTGCGGGTAGCGGTTCGCCGCGGTGGCGGGCAGCCCGACCAGGTCGAGCAGCTCGCGGACGCGGGTGTCGTACGGGCCCTTCACGCCGTGCGTGCGCAGCGGCTCGGACAGCGCGGACTCGACCGACTGGCGCGGGTCGAGCGAGGCCAGCGGGTCCTGGAAGACCATCTGCATCCGCTTGCGCATCGCCCGCAGGTCGCGCCCGTTGAGCGTCGACAGGTCGGTGCCGTCGAAGACGACCGAGCCGTCGGTGGTCGGCTCCAGCTGCAGGATCGCGCGACCGAGCGTGCTCTTGCCGCAGCCGGACTCACCGACGACACCGAGCGTGCGCCCCTTCTCGACCGACAGGTCGACGCCGTCGACGGCGCGGACGTGGCCGACGGTGCGCTCGAGCAGGATCCCCTTCTTGATCGGGAAGTGGACCTTGAGCCCGCGGACCTCCAGCAGGCTCATGAGCCGTCCTCCACCGGGTTGACGCAGCGGACGAGGTGCGCCTCGCGGGCGGCCCCGCGGGCGGCCCCGCGGGCGGGAAGCAGCGCGGGCGGTGAGCCCAGGCAGTCCGGCACCTGACGGGTGCAGCGGGGCGCGAACGCGCAGCCCTCCGCCCACGGCAGCGTGTCCGAGGGCGAGCCCGGGATCGGCAGCAGTGGGGTGCCGCGCGCCTGGTCCAACCGCGGCACCGAGGCCAGCAGCCCGTTCGTGTACGGGTGCTGCGGGTCGGCGAACAGCGGCCGGCGTGGGGCCGACTCCACGATGCGCCCGGAGTACATGACGTGCACCTGGTCGCACAGCCCGGCCACCACGCCGAGGTCGTGCGTGATGAGCACCAGCGCGGTCTGGCTGCCGACGACCAGCTCGCGCAGCAGCTCGAGGATCTGGGCCGAGATCGTCACGTCGAGGGCGGTGGTCGGCTCGTCGGCGATGAGCAGCCGCGGCTCGCAGGCCAGCGCCATCGCGATCATCACCCGCTGGCGCATGCCGCCGGACAGCTGGTGCGGGTAGGTCCTGAGCCGGCGCACGGCGTCGCCGATCCCGACCGAGACGAGCAGCTCGGCGGCCCGGTCGCGGGCGTCCTGGCCCTTCAGTCCGCGGTGCCGCTCGAGGATCTCGGTGATCTGCCGGCCGACGGTGAGCACCGGGTTGAGCGAGCTCATCGGGTCCTGGAAGACCATCGCGATCTCGCGGCCGCGCAGCGCCCGCAGCTCGGCCTCGGGCATGCCGAGCAGGTCCTCGCCGTCGAAGCGGACCGACCCGCTCACCTGGACGCCGCGCGTGCCGAGCAGGCCGAGGGCGGCCAGCGAGGTGACGCTCTTACCGCTGCCGGACTCGCCGACGATCCCGACGGTGGAGCCGGCAGCGACGTCGAGGCTGACGCCGTCGACGGCCTTGACGGGGCGGCGGCCGCGGCTGGAGAAGGTGACCTGCAGATCGCGGACCTCGAGCAGCGGCGTGCCCGCGCCGGCGCCCGGGACGGCGTCGGCGACAGCGGGGCCCGGGGCGGTCATCGCCGGAGTTTCGGGTCGAGCGCCTCGCGCAGCGCCTCGCCGAGCAGGTAGAAGCCGAGCACCGAGATGACGATCGCGAGCCCGGGCCACAGCGCCAGCAGCGGCTCGCTGGCCAGGTAGGCGTTGGTCTCGGCCAGCATCCGGCCCCACTCAGGAATGCTCGGGTCGGGTGAGCCGAGCCCGAGGAAGGCCAGGCCGGCCGCCTCGGTGATGGCCGTCGCCAGGGCGAGGGTCGCCTGCACGATGACCGGCGCGAGGGAGTTCGGGAAGACGTGCTTGAGCACGACCCGGCCCTTGGTGACGCCGAGCGAGCGGCTGGCCAGGGCGTAGTCGCTCTCGCGCTGGGACAGCATCGCCCCGCGCAGCAGGCGGGCGAAGACCGGGATGTTGACCACGCCGATGGCGATCATCACCGAGATGATGCTGCGGCCCAGCAGCGCGGCGATGCCGATGGCCAGCAGCAGGCTCGGGACGGCCAGCATGATGTCGGCGCCGCGCATGACCAGGCTGTCGACCCAGCCGCCGAAGGCGCCGGCCAGCAGGCCCAGCGCCATGCCGACGGTCGCGCCGATCGTCACCGAGACGATGCCGATGATGAGCGAGTAGCGGGCGCCGTAGATGATCCGGCTGAGCTCGTCGCGGCCGAGCTGGTCGAGCCCGAGCAGGTGCTCGGCGGACGGCCCGGGGAAGCTCCCCGGCCGCACCTGCGACAGGTCCTGCGCGGTGGGGCTGTACGGCGCGAGCCAGGGCGCGAAGACGGCCACGAAGACGAAGAGCAGCACCAGCGTCGCGCCGACGATCGCCTGCGGGCTGCGGCGCAGCCGGCGTACGGCGTCGCGCAGCAGCCCGCCGCGCGCCTCCTCGGGCTGGCTGAGCGTCGTCTCCTGCGCCTCTGCCCCGGACAGGCTCATCGGGTCCTCACCCTCGGGTCGAGCAGGCCGTAGGACAGGTCGACCAGCAGGTTGACCAGGACGAAGATCACGGCCAGGAACAGGATGCCGGCCTGGATGACCGGGAAGTCGCGGGCGAAGACCGCCTGCGCCAGGAAGCGGCCGATGCCGTCGAAGGCGAAGACCGTCTCGGTGAGCACCGCACCCGACAGCAGCAGACCGGTCTGCAGGCCGACCACGGTGACGATCGGCAGCATCGCGTTGCGCAGGATGTGCCGCCGGGTGATGACCGGGCGCGTCATGCCCTTGGCCTCGGCGGTGCGGACGTAGTCCTCGCCGGCCACCTCCAGCACGGAAGCCCGGGTGATGCGGGTGATGAAGGCCAGCGGGATGGTCGCGAGCGCGAGCGCCGGCAGGATCAGGTGGCGCAGCGCGTCGACCGCGGCCTCGGGGTTGCCGGTGACGATCCCGTCCAGGACGTAGAAGCCGGTCGGGTGCTCGTTGCGGAACATCAGGCTGTCCTCGCGCCCCTGGGTGGGGAACCAGCCGAGCTTGAGGGCGAAGACGTACTTCAGCAGGTAGCCGAGGGCGAACACCGGGATCGCGATCCCCAGCAGCGAGCCGGCCGTGGAGAGGTTGTCGACCCAGGAGCCGTAGCGCCGGGCGGCGATGAAGCCGAGGGGGACGCCGACGGTGACGGCGATGAGCATCGCCGTCACCGTCAGCTCCACCGTTCCGGGGAACCTCCGGGCGATCTCCTCCGCCACGGGCTGGCGGGTGGTGATGGAGGTGCCGAAGTCGAGCGAGAGAACCGACTGCACGTAGCTGACGTACTGCTCGTACACCGGGCGGTCCAGCCCGTACAGCTCACGGACCTGGGCGACCCGCTCCGGGGTGGCGTTCTCCCCCAGGAGCGCGGTCTCCGGCCCGCCGGGCAGGGCCCGGACGAACAGGAAGACCAGGATCGACAGGCCGATCAGGATGGGGACGAGCAGGAGGACCCGCCGCGCGGCGAACCTGAGCACGAGACGGCGGGCCCTTCTGTCGTCGAGTTGCTAGATCAGTCGGAGAACGAGACCCGGGCGAACTCCTCGATGCTCACCGGGCTCGGCTCGTAGCCCTCGACGTTCTCGGCGAAGACCAGACGCGGCGAGGTGTGGACGTACGGCACACCCGGGAGCTGCTCCATGATCGCGCGGTTGGTCTCCTCGTAGAGGGTGGTCCGGGCGGCCTCGTCGGTCTCGGTGCGGCCGGCCTCGAGCTGGTCCTGGATCTCCTGCGGGATGGTGCCCCAGGACGGCTGGTCGGTGCGGAAGAACGTCCCGATGAAGTTGTCCGGGTCACCGAAGTCGCCGGTCCAGCCGAGCAGGTACAGGCCCGCCCCGCCGGTGTTGACCGCGTCGAGGTAGTCCGGGTTCCACGGCGCCGACTGCGGCGTGACGGTGAAGCCGGCGGCCTGGAGGTCGGCCTGGAAGGCCTGGAAGTTCGCCTCCGGGTTCGGCATGTACGGCCGGCTGACGCCGGTCGGGTACCAGAACTCGATGGTCGGGTTCGCGACGCCGGACTCGGCGATCAGGGCCTTGGCCTTCTCGACGTCGTACTCGTACTCGGTCACGTCGTCGGCGTAGCCGAACAGCTCCGGCGGCATGAACTGCGTCGCCACCTCCGAGCCCTCCGGGTACTGCGCCTGGACCAGGGCCTCGCGGTTGAGGGCGTGCGCGATGGCCTGGCGGATCTGCGGGTTGTCCAGCGGCGGCTTGGCGGTGTTGATGCCGACGTAGCCGACGTTGAACGCCGGGCGGGACAGCAGCTGGTAGCCGGCACCCTCGAGGGCCTCGTAGTCGGCCGGGTCCACCAGGTCGTAGCCCTGGATCTCGCCGGCCTCCAGCGCCTGGCGGCGGGCCGGGCCGTCCGCGATGGGACGGAAGATGATCGTCTCGATGGCGGGCGCGTCACCCCAGTAGTCCTCGTAGGCCGTCATGACCAGGCGGTTGCCGGGCTCGAAGGACTCGAGCATGTACGGACCGGTGCCGACGGCCTCCTCGAGGCCGTAGGCGCCGTCGAAGCGGGGCTCCTCACCGGTGCCGGTGACCTCGTCGGCCCCGAACTCCTCGAGCGCGGTGGGGCTGGCGATGGAGAAGGCCGCGAGCGCCAGGCCGGGCAGGAAGGAGGCGGACGGCGCGGTCAGCTCGATGACCGCCGTGGTGGCGTCGGTCGCCTCGCAGGAGGCGTAGAGGCTCTCGCCCTGCTCAGGGTCCTCGTTGGTGGCGAAGCCCGTGAACACGGTCTGCCAGTAGTAGGACACCGACGGGCTCTGCTGCACGCCCTCGAAGTTGTACCAGCGGTCGAAGTTGAAGCAGACCGCCTCGGCGTTGAACTCGGTGCCATCGTGGAAGGTCACGCCGTCGCGCAGCGTGAAGGTCCACTCGGTGCCGGCCTCGTCGGCCTCCCACTCGGTGGCCAGGCCCTCGACGATGTCCGTGCCGCCGGCCTCGGTCGTCACGAGGGTCTCGTAGATCTGCCGGGCCGCGCGCAGGGACTCACCGTCGCTGACGTAGGCCGGGTCCAGGCTGACCGGGTCGGCCGACGCGCCGAAGACGAGCGTGTCGCCGCCGCCCTCGTCGCTGCCGGAGGCCCCGTCGTCGTTGGTGCCGCTGTCGCCGCCACAGGCGGCGGTGCCGACCAGGAGGCCGGCCAGACCCAGGGCGACAACGCCCTGGCGTCGAAGGTTGCGCATCGCGTCTCCACCTCGTGCAGTGCATCGGCCACCCGGTCGGGCGCCGAAGGATGGCGGGAACATAGTCCGGACAGATCACCCCGCGGGGCGTCTGGACCGGTCGGCGGGTCGCGATCGTGCAACGTCCGGCAACGATCGGGTCTCGGCCGCCGTGCGCGCCCGTCCTGCCCGGGTGCGTGCCACGATGACCGGCATGCGCAAGGGGCCAGGAGCGGGGCTGCTGCCGGCGGTCCTGCTCGCCGGACTGCTGGCCGGCTGCGGCAGCACGGTCGGGCCGGCGCCGGAGCGACCGGCGGCCGGCACGCTGGACCAGACCTCCCCCGTCGTGCCGCAGCGCGGGCCCTTCCGATCCACCGGGCGCGGTCAGTTCCACTGGAGCGTGGCCCCGGTCACCGCCGAGCGGCTGGGCGCCTCGCACCGCGCCGGCTGCCCCGTCGCGGTCGCCGACCTGCGGCTGGTCCGGTTGTCGCACTGGGGCTTCGACGGTCGCCCGCGCACCGGCGAGCTGGTCGTGAGCGCCGCGCAGGCCGGCGCGGTGGTCGAGGTGTTCCGGCAGCTGCACGCCGCGCGCTTCCCGGTCGCGCAGATGGTGACCGTGGAGCAGTACGGCGCTGACGACGACGCCTCGATGGCCGCCAACAACACCTCGGCCTACAACTGCCGGACGACCACCAGCGGCAGCGGCTTCTCCGAGCACGCGCACGGGACCGCGCTGGATATCAACCCGGCGCAGAACCCCTACGTCCGCGGGACGACGGTGCTGCCGGAGGCCGGGCGGGCCTACCTCGACCGGGCCGACGTCCGGACCGGGATGGTGGTGCGCGACGACGTGGTGGTCCGGGCCTTCCGCGCGGCCGGTTGGGGCTGGGGCGGCGACTTCTCCTCGATCAAGGACTACCAGCACTTCTCGCTGTCGGGCCGGTAGCCGGGACGCCGCTCACACCTCGGGACTGCGCCCCTCGTCGAGGCGGGCCTGGCGGGCCGCCCGCTCGGTCCGGCGGCGGTCGGCCTTGGCCATCGAGGCGGCAGTGAAGGCGTCGCGCTGGCGCCGCAGCAGCACCAGGCTGAGCAGCGCGGACAGCAGCACCGCGCCGCCGACGACCAGCAGCGGGTTGTCCGGGCCGAGGACCAGGCGGAGCACGACGAAGGAGACCAGCAGCACGAGCAGGCGCAGCACCGTGTAGACGAGGAACGCCTTGCCGAGGCTGAGGGACGGCTCCGGGGAGCTGCCGGTGCTGCTCTCGGGGTCGGGCGTGGTCGCTGCGGGCTGGGGCTCGGTCACGGTCTCCAGGCTAGCGACCGTCTGCGCGCGGGGCGGCGGGCGGCGTTCCCGCGGGGGGCGGGCGCCGGTCCCACGCGAGTTCG
>JBBSLB010000124.1:0-7815 GCA_038255675.1 Mycobacteriales bacterium | reverse complement strand
CTCGACGTAGAGCGGTCGCTCGACGTCCTGGATCCTGCTCTGCAGCGCGGCCTCGTCGTCCTCGGCGTGCACGGGCACGGCCGCCTGCGCGACGACCGGACCGGTGTCGACGCCCTCGTCGACCAGGTGGACGGTGACCCCGCTGACCCGCACGCCGTAGGCGAGCGCGTCGGCGACGGCGTGCGCCCCGGGGAAGGACGGCAGCAGCGCGGGGTGGGTGTTGATGACGCGGGCGGGGAAGCGCGCCAGGAAGTCCGCCGACAGGATCCGCATGAAGCCCGCGCAGACCACGAGGTCGGGGGTGTGGGCCGTGACGGCGTCGGCCATCGCGGTGTTCCAGGCAGCCCGGTCGGGGCAGTCGGTCAGCGCGACCGCGAAGGCCGCGACGCCGGCCGCCCGGGCACGCTCGAGGGCACGGGCCGCCGGCTTGTCCGAGCCGACCGCGACGACGTTCGCGCCGTAGGCCGGGTCGTCGGCCGCGTCGAGCAGCGCCTGCAGGGTGGTGCCGCTGCCGGAGGCCAGCACGACCAGGCGGGCGGTCAGGGCTCCTCCAGCGGCGGGCAGGGCGGTGCAGGGCGGGCGGTCCGGCGAGGCTACCGAGGCCGGTCGTGCAGCCGTGCGGGCCGGGTAGGAGGCTGGCGCTGCGGCGGGACCTCCGCCCGCCCGACCCGGCCCGTAAGGACTGCCTCGTGACCTCTCCTCAAGACCCGTTCGCCCCGCCGCCCGGTGGCCAGCCGCCGCAGCAGCCGTACGGCGACCAGCAGCCACCGACATACGGGCAGCCGTACGGGCAGCAGCCGCCGGCATACGGGCAGCAGCCGCCGGCGTACGGGCAGCAGCCCTACGGCGCCGGGCCGCAGGGGTCGCCGCGCAACGGGTTCGGCACGACCGCGCTGGTGCTCGGCGTCATCGGGATCCTCACGTCGTGGCTGCTCGTCGGCGGGCTGCTCGGCATCGGCGCGATCGTGCTCGGCGTGATCGGCCGGGGGCGGGCCAAGCGCGGCGCGGCCACCAACGGCGGGGTGGCGCTGGCCGGGATCATCACCGGTGTCGTCGCCGTCTTGATCGCGGCCCTGGTCGTCGCGGGCGCCGTCGCGCTGTTCAGCAACGGCGAGTTCGGCAGCTTCACCGAGTGCGTCCAGCAGGCCGAGACGCAGGCCGATGCCGACCAGTGCGCCGCCGACTTCGAGGACAGCGTCACCACCGGCTAACCCGCCGGGCGGCGGCGGCGGCGGCGGCTCGAGCCTGACGGGCGCCCCGACCGGGAGATCATCAGGAGGTCACCGCCCGCCGCGCCACGCATGTCGCGCGTGATGACCCTGATGATCTCTGAGCGGCGGGCAGGCGGGCAGCGGCGGGCAGGCGAGCAGCGGCGGGCAGGGGCTCAGGGCTCTGGGCTCAGCTCGTGCTGTGCGGGCGCTCCAGGAGTCGCTGGCGGCGGGCGAGGGCGGCCACGGCCGAGCCGACGGCGACCGTCGCGGTCGCGGCAAGGGCGACCCGCCAGGGCGACGGGCCGAGCTGGGCCAGCCGCTCGCCGCCGGCGGCGCCGCCGGACAACCAGGCCAGCAGGCCGAGCGCAGCGCCGGCCACCGGGCCGACAGCCGCGGCCTCCAGCGCGGTGCGACCCCAGGACGGCAGCTCGTCGGACAGGTCCTGGACGACGACCAGGCCGGCCAGCGCGCCGGCGAGCAGCGGCACCGCGAGCACGAGCACCGCGATCCACTCCGGCACGCCCGAGCCCGGCAGTCCGGCCAGCAGCGGCAGCGCGGGCACCGGGCCGAGCTCGTGGGAGTAGGGACCGACGGCCGTGCCGACGCCCACGGCGAAGCCCGGGCCGGCCAGCCAGCTGACGCCCCAGACAACAGCGTTCGGGACGAGCGCCAGCCCGGCCAGCAGCAGACCCGCCCCGCCGGCAGCGCCGGGGTCGCTCGCGCGGGCCAGGTCGACGGCCTGGCCGACGTGCGCGATCAGCGACGCCCCGACCAGCAGCGCACCCGCGCCGAGCACGGCCGCGAGCGCACCGCCCGTCGCGGCCGCGAGCCGGCGGGCGCGGCGCGGCAGCAGGTACCACGCCGCCCGCCACAGCCGGGCCGGTCGAAGCGCGCCGGCCAGCGCGCCGACGATGCCGGTGACCAGCCCGCCGAGCAGTGCGAGCACCGGCGAGACCTGCACGTCGGGCCCGTTGACGAGCAGCGAGACGAGCAGCGCCAGGACGGCATAAGGACCGCCGGTCCACAGCGCCAGCCGCAGCGCCTGCGCCGGCGTGGTCGGCCCGGAGGCGTGCGCCGCCGAGGCAGCGAGCCGGGCAAGGAGCAGCAGCGGCACGAGCAGCAGGCCGAGCGGGGTGAGCGCGAGCCGGCCGCCGGGGACCTCGAGCGTGGCACCGTGGGCGTACAGCCAGATCCGGCCCGCGGAGCGGGCGGCGTCCACCGCCCCGGTGCCCGAGCGGCTGTCGGTCCCCCACACCAGCAGGACCGGCAGGAGCACCAGCAGCAGTCCGGCGGCGGCGGCCCACAGGGCAGCCGCGGCGCCGAGGGCGCGCGGACTGCGGGCGGGCTCGTCGGCACCCGGCCGGCGCGGGGGACGGGCCGGGCCTACGGGGCGCTCGATCGTGGAGGTCATCGCCTGACGACTGTGTCAGCCGCGGCTGCTTGATCCGTGGCGGCTCGCCGCGCCGTGACCGCCTTCACCCGCGTCGACCCCTCGTACGCCGACCGGCCCGACCCCAGCAGCGGGGTCGGGCCGGTCGGTCACGTGCGGAGGGCTAGGCGGAGGCCAGGTCCCTCATGATGGCGCGCATCAGCTCGGCGGTCGCGGACGGCGTCTTGCCGACCTTGACGCCGGCGGCCTCCAGGGCCTCCTGCTTGGCCTGCGCCGTGCCGGAGGAGCCGGAGACGATCGCGCCGGCGTGGCCCATCGTCTTGCCCTCCGGCGCGGTGAAGCCGGCGACGTAGCCGACCACCGGCTTGGTGACGTGGGCCTTGATGTAGTCGGCCGCGCGCTCCTCGGCGTCGCCGCCGATCTCGCCGATCATGACGATCGCGTCGGTGTCGGGGTCGGCCTCAAACGCCTCGAGCGCGTCGATGTGCGTGGTGCCGATGACCGGGTCACCGCCGATGCCGATGCCGGTCGAGAACCCGAACTCCCGCAGCTCGTACATCATCTGGTAGGTCAGCGTGCCGGACTTCGACACCAGGCCGATGCGGCCGGGCGTCGGCGCGATCGTCGCCGGGATGATGCCGGCGTTGGACTTCCCTGGGCTGATGAGGCCAGGGCAGTTGGGGCCGATGATGCGCGTCTTCCTGCCCTGGGAGTACTGCCAGAACCAGGCGCTGTCCTGCACCGGGATGCCCTCGGTGATGACGACGGCCAGCCCGATCTCGGCGTCGATCGCCTCGACGACCGCAGCCTTGGCGAAGGCCGGCGGCACGAAGAGCACCGACACGTCCGCGCCGGTGGCGTCCATCGCCTCGGCAACGCCACCGAAGACGGGGACGGCGGTGCCGTCGACGTCCACAGAGGTGCCGGCCTTCTTCGGGTTGACGCCGCCCACGACCTGCGTGCCGGAGGCCAGCATGCGGCGCGTGTGCTTCATGCCCTCCGAGCCGGTCATGCCCTGGACGATGACCTTGCTGTTCTCCGTGAGGAAGATCGCCATGCTTAGTTGCCGCCGTTCGCCAGCTCGGCGGCCTTGTCGGCCGCGCCGTCCATGGTGTCGACGACCGTCACCAGGGGGTGGTTCGCCGCCGCGAGGATGCGTCGGCCCTCCTCGACGTTGTTGCCGTCCAGCCGCACGACCAGCGGCTTGGTCTCCTTGTCGCCGAGCATCTCGAGCGCCTGCACGATGCCGTCCGCGACCGCGTCGCAGGACGTGATGCCGCCGAAGACGTTGACGAACACCGACCGGACGTCCGGGTCGCCGAGGATGATCTCCAGACCGTCGGCCATGACCTGCGCCGAGGCGCCGCCGCCGATATCGAGGAAGTTGGCGGGCTTCACGCCGCCGTGCGCCTCGCCGGCATAGGCCACGACGTCGAGGGTGCTCATGACGAGCCCTGCACCGTTGCCGATGATGCCGACCTGGCCGTCGAGCTTGACGTAGTTCAGCCCCTTCTTCTTGGCCCGGCCCTCCAGGTCGTCCTCGGCGACGATGTCGGCGTAGGCCTCGAAGACGTCCTTGTGCCGGAACTCCGCGTTGGCGTCCAGGGTCACCTTGCCGTCCAGGGCGACGATGCGGCCGTCCGGGGTCTTCACCAGCGGGTTGACCTCGACGAGGGTGGTCTCCTCCTCGACGAAGACCTTCCAGAGGCTGACGAGGATCTTCGCGACCTCGTCCTTGACGTCGGCGGGAAAGCCTGCCGCCTCGACGATCTCGTTCGCCTTGGCCGCGTCGCAGCCGATGATCGCGTCGACCTGGACCTTGGCGAGGGCGTCGGGGCGCTCGACGGCGAGCTGCTCGATCTCCACGCCGCCCTCGACGCTGGCCATGGCCAGGTAGGACCGGTTGGCCCGGTCGAGCAGGAACGACACGTAGTACTCCGTGTCGATGTCGCTGGCCTCGGTGACAAGGATCTTGTGGACGACGTGGCCCTTGATGTCGAGGCCGAGGATGCCCTGGGCCTTCTCGACGGCCTCGTCGGGCGTCTCGGCGAGCTTCACGCCGCCGGCCTTGCCGCGGCCGCCGGTCTTGACCTGGGCCTTGACGACGACCGGCTTGCCGATGCGCTCGGCGACACCGCGCGCGGCCTCGGCCGTGTCGACCGTCTCGCCGGGCAGCACGGGCACGCCGTGCTTGGCGAAGAGCTCCTTCGCCTGGTACTCCATGAGGTCCACGAGGGGTCCTGTCCTGTCGAGGGTGCGGCGCTGACGTTGCGCCGAGGGTAGCCACGGCGTGTCCGGCAGGTGACGGCGGCCCTGCCGGTCAACGCGCCTGTGGCCCAGTGCACGTGGGCACGTCACACCCGCTCCGCGGGCCGTTCCTGGTGCGCGTCGCTATGCGGCGGTCGAGGAGCCGCCGACGTGGGTGTTGACCCACTCGACGATCGACATCGTCGTGGCACCGGGGGTGAAGACCGTGGCGACGCCCATCTCGCGCAGCAGCGGGATGTCGTCCGAAGGGATGATGCCGCCACCGAAGACGACGACGTCGTCTGCGCCCCGCGCGCGGAGCAGCTCCATGACCCGCTTGAACAGCGTCAGGTGCGCGCCGGACAGCACCGACAGCCCGACGCAGTCGGCGTCCTCCTGCACGACCGTCTCCACGATCTGCTCAGGGGTCTGGTGCAGGCCGGTGTAGATGACCTCCATGCCGGCATCGCGCAGCGCCCGGGCGACGACCTTCGCGCCGCGGTCGTGACCGTCCAGGCCCGGCTTGGCGACGACGACGCGGATGCGGCCGGGGGTGGTCACGGAGCCTCCATGCGGGAGCGATCAGGTCGATGGGAGAGTACGCCGCCATGACGGCGACCCCGGACTGGCGTGCCCCCCTGCTGGCCGGGGCCACCCGCGTCGAGGTCCCGTGCAACGGGCGCAACCCCGCCGCGTGGCCCGGCTACGTCCCCCGGCAGGCGGTCTCGGTGTGGCGACTGGCGAGCGGGCCGGTCGCAGCAACGTGGGACTTCTCTGCGTACGGCGGCAGCTTCGGCGAGGACGACGCGACGGCGCTGGTTGCCGCAGCCGCGCTGGCCGCGGAGCTGCGCCGGCCGCTGCTGACGCTGGTCCGCTCCGGCGGGACCCGGTTGCAGGAGGGGATGGCGGCGCTGGTCGGCATCCCGCGGGCGCGCCTGGCACTGCTCGACCTCGCCGCCGCCGGGCTGCCGCACCTCTCGGTCGCCGACGCGCCGACGACCGGCGGGGTGTGGATCAGCGTGGCCTCTGCGGCCGACCTGCGGGTGGCCGTCGAAGGGGCGACCGTGGGCTTCGCTGGGCCGCGCGTGGCCGAGGCCGTGACCGGGGTGCGGCCGGCAGAGGGCAGCCGCACCGCGACCTCCGCCTACGCCGCCGGGCTGGTCGATGAGGTGCTGCCCGAGCAGGAGGTGTGCGCGTGGCTGGACCGCGCGCTCGCCGCGCTGGCCCCCGCTGACGTCCGCCCCGACCCGGCTGAACCGGCGTCCGGCGCGGCGGACGCGACGGCGAGCGGCTGGGAGCAGGTGCACCAGGCGCGGGCCCGCACCCGCTCGGGCGCGGACCTGCTCGGCACGCTCCTCCAGGGGCCGGTGCCGCTGCGCGGGGCGCGTGGCGACACGACGGTCGCCGCCGCGGTGGGCCGGGTCGCAGGACTGCCCGTGGTCGGAGTGGCCCTGGCCGCGCAGGTGGGCGGGCGGCCCACGCCGGACGGCTACCGGCTGGCGACCCGGGCCTACCTGCTGGCCGGGCGGCTGGGACTGCCAGTGCTGTCGCTGGTGGACACCCCGGGTGCGGACGCCGGCACCGCCGCCGAGCAGGACGGGGTCGCCCCGGCCATGGGCCAGGCGATGGACGCCCTGCTGACCTGCCCCTCCCCCACGTTGGCCGTCGTGCACGGCGAGGGCGGCTCCGGGGGGGCCCTCGCGGCCACCGCCGCCGACCGGATTCTCATCACCCCCGACGCCTACTTCGCCGCGATCGGTCCGGAGGGCGCCGAGGCGGCGCTCCGGCGGCCGGCCCGGGAGTGCGCGGACCTGATGCGCATCACGCCGGCCGACCTGCTGGCCCTCGGCGCCGCCGACGCGCTCGTCGAGGACCCGGCGGACGTCGTCGCGCACCTGGTCGCGCTGGCCGGCCACGACGACACGGCGCGACGCGCAGCCCGACGCGCCCGCTGGAGGGGGCCGCTGCCGGGTCGGCTGTGACGACCGTGACGACATCGTCATGTGACATCGGCCACCCTGCGGGCAGGACAGGGCTTAACGTCGGCCTCGTACGTGCAGGTGGCGTGCCCTGACCCGCAGCGAGAGGACGGCCGTGCGCGACCCCCGACCGGCTCTGGCACGGGCCGCCCGGACCACCCGCCGCGGCGTCCGCACGATCTGCACGCCCGCGGGACTTCGCGGCGCCGGCACCGAGCTGGCCTGGGTGGCCGCCCACACCGTTCTCTACCCGATGGGCGTGCTCGGCGAGAAGGCCCGGCCGGACCACCGGGCGATGGCCGACCGCTTCACCCTGGACGACCTGCCCCCGGCTCAGCGCGGGTTGCTGCTCGGCGACGTCGTCGCCGCAGGCACGCCGATCCTGCTCGTGCACGGCCTGGTCGACAACCGCTCGGTCTTCACCCTGCTGCGCCGGGCGCTGCGGCGCCGCGGCTTCGGCCAGGTGCTCACCGTCAACTACAGCCCCTTCACCCAGGACGTCCGCACCGCCGCCGTGCAGCTGGCCCGTCTGGTCGAGAAGACCTGCGAGGAGACCGGTTACGAGCGCGTGCACGTCGTCGGGCACTCCCTCGGCGGGGTGGTCGCGCGCTACTACGTGCAGCGGATGGGCGGTGACGCGCGCGTCCACACGCTGGTCACCCTGGGCAGCCCCCACGCCGGGACCTACGCCGCCCACCTGCTCCCTTCGCGGGTGGTCCGCCAGCTGCGTCCCGGGTCGGACCTGATGACCGAGCTCGAGGCGCCGGCCCCCGGCTGCCGGACCCGCTTCGTGGCCTACTGGAGCGACCTGGACCAGCTCATCGTGCCCAAGCGCTCAGCCCGGGTTGTCCACCCCGACCTGTCGGCCCGCAACGTCCTGCTGCACGGCGTCGGCCACATGTCGCTGCCGATCGACGGACGGGTCGTCCACGACATCGCCACGCTGCTGGCCCACCTCGACGAAGACGGCACGACGCGCACCGCCGGG
>JBBSLB010000123.1:0-7850 GCA_038255675.1 Mycobacteriales bacterium | reverse complement strand
GCGCCCGCGGCGGCAGCTGCGGCGGCGGACCCGTCGGCCGCTCACGCCGTTCGGCGGGCGGCGTGCGCGCCGTGCTCCTGGACCACCCGTCGTACGAGTGGCCGCTGCTCGCGTCGGAGCTCGAACCACGTGACCCGCTCGGTCGTCCAGCCCAGAGCTCGGCTGGTGCGGTCCCGCCGCCGGTCCCGGGCGACCATCGCCGTGCCGGCGTGCCGCCGCTTGCCGTCGGCCTCCACGGCAAAGCAGACCGCGGGGTCGCCCAGGTCGAAGCGCGCGACGATGCGGGCAGTGCGGTCGAACAGCCGCACCTGAGGCTCGAGCCCGGGCAGCACGGGCTTGAGCAGCAGCCGGGCCAGTGTCTCGGACGGCGCCTCGGCCCGGCCGTCGGAGACCCGCGCGGCGGCGGCCAGGGCTGGCCCGCCCTCCCGGCCGCTGCGCACCTCGACTTGGTCAGCGAGCGCCTGCGGCGTGACGAGCCGACGGTGGAGCGCGGCGTCGGCGGCGCAGACCAGCGCCTCGTGCGGCACCAGCCGGGCGAGGTCGGTGAGCGTACGCAGCGGCGAGGTCAAGAGCAGGCCGCTGGGCAGCGTGACGACGTCCGTCCGCCGCAGCGCCAGCTGGTGTGGGACCAGGCGTCGGTCGTCGTACGACTGACAGGGCAGGTGCCGGTCCACTGCGACGTCCTCGAGCAGGTGCTCGCGGGCCCCGGTGGCCGGGTCGTCGTCGTCGACGAGCGGCAGGGCCCAGACGCGCGCGGCCGTGCGGCCGGCCGCCACGGCTCTCATCGGACCCGGCGGGGCCGTGGAGCGCGCACGCACGGTGCCGCCTGCGCACAGCACCGCCGCGATCGCTCGCTGCTCGGCGCTGACGACCACGCCGCCGTCCGCGTAGGTGCCGCGCCACAGCACCTGCCACTGACGGGTGCGGACGAGGGCGTCGACCTGTCCGGGCGTGAGCAGTGCCAGCGATTGGGGGCGCGTCCACACCCCGAGCGAGCGGGCGCCGAGGCGGCTGAGGTCGACCATCTGGCCACGGTTCGCCGCGAGACCGTCCACGAGAAGGCCCGACGTCGAGGTTGTGGACAGCCCATCAGGATGGTCACGTCCGCCGCGCCGAGCGTGTTGGGCGTGATCACCCTGATGATCACCAGAAGGGGCGGGGCAGGGCGGGCGGGCAGGCAGGGCGGGCGGGCAGGCCGGGCAGGCAGGGCGGGCGGGCAGGGCGGGCGGGGAGCGCCCTCGCGCAGGTCCCCTACCGGACGTAGCCTGGCCAGATGCCCGTCGAGAGCCTGTTCCCCCGTCTCGAGCCGCTCCTGCCCACCGTGCAGAAGCCGATCCAGTACGTCGGCGGCGAGCTCAACTCCCACGTCAAGGACTGGGACAGCTGCGACGTCCGCTGGGCGATCATGTACCCGGACGCGTACGAGGTCGGTCTGCCCAACCAGGGCGTCATGATCCTTTACGAGGTGCTCAACGAGCAGCCGGGCGTGCTGGCCGAGCGCACCTACAGCGTGTGGCCGGACCTGGCCGAGAAGATGCGCGCCGCCGGCGTGCCGCAGTTCACCGTCGACGGGCACCGGCCGGTGCGGGCCTTCGACGTCCTCGGCATCTCCTTCTCCACCGAGCTCGGCTACACCAACATGCTCGAGGCGCTCGACCTCGCCGGGATCCCGCTGCATGCCAAGGACCGCGACGAGAGCCACCCGATCGTGCTGGCCGGCGGGCACGCGGCCTTCAACCCCGAGCCGATCGCCGACTTCCTGGACGCCGCCGTGCTCGGCGACGGCGAGCAGGCCGTGCTCGAGATGACCGCGGTGCTGCGCCAGGCCAAGCTGGACGGCGTCGACCGCGAGGAAACGCTGCTGCGGCTGGCCCGTGCCGGTGGGGTCTACGTCCCGCGCTTCTACGACACCGAGTACCTGCCGGACGGCCGGATCGCCCGCGTGGTGCCGAACCGCCCGGACGTGCCGTTCCGGGTGCACAAGCGCACCGTCATGGACCTTGACGAGTGGCCGTACCCGAAGCAGCCGCTGGTGCCGCTGGCCGAGACGGTGCATGAGCGCATGAGCGTGGAGATCTTCCGTGGTTGCACCCGCGGCTGCCGCTTCTGCCAGGCCGGCATGATCACCCGCCCGGTCCGCGAGCGGTCGCTCACCGGCATCGGCGACATGGTCAAGGCCGGTCTCGACGCCACCGGCTACGAAGAGGTCGGGCTGCTCAGCCTGTCCTCCGCCGACCACTCTGAGATCGGTGCGGTCGCCAAGGGCCTGGCCGACCGCTACGAGGGCACGCAGACCTCGCTGTCGCTGCCGAGCACCCGCGTCGACGCCTTCAACATCGACCTGGCCCAGGAGATCAGCCGCAACGGCCGCCGCTCCGGGCTGACCTTCGCCCCCGAGGGCGGGTCCGAGCGGCTGCGCAAGGTCATCAACAAGATGGTCAGCAAGGACGACCTGGTGAACACCGTGACCACGGCGTACGGCGCCGGGTGGCGGCAGGTGAAGCTCTACTTCATGGTCGGGCTGCCGACCGAGACCGACGAGGACGTCCTCGAGATCGCCGAGATGGCCCGCGACGTCATCCGCGCCGGCCGCTCCATCACCGGCACCCGCGACGTGCGGTGCACCGTGTCGATCGGCGGCTTCGTGCCCAAGCCGCACACGCCGTTCCAGTGGGCCTCCCAGCTCGACCACGAGACGACCGACCGCCGCCTCAAGCTGCTCCGGGACGCGATCAACAGCGACCGGAGCACCGCCAAGGCCATCGGCTACCGCTACCACGACGGCAAGCCCGGCATCGTCGAGGGACTGCTGTCGCGCGGCGACCGCCGGGTGGGCCCGGTCATCGAGCAGGTCTGGCGCGACGGCGGGAAGTTCGACGGCTGGAGCGAGCACTTCTCCTACGACCGCTGGATGACCGCTGCCGAGAAGGCCGGCGTGGACGTCGCCTGGTACACCACCCGGGAGCGCGAGGAGAGCGAGGTCCTGCCCTGGGACCACCTGGACTCCGGGCTCGACAAGGAGTGGCTCTGGAGCGACTGGCAGGACGCGCTGGCTGAGCAGGACCTGGATGACTGCCGCTGGATCCCGTGCTTCGACTGCGGCGTGTGCCCGCAGATGGGCACCGACATCCAGATCGGCCCGACGGGCAAGACGCTGCTGCCGCTCACGGTCGTGAAGAACCCCCTCGGCGTGGCGTAGGTGGCCCGCAACACTCCGACTGGACCGCCGCCGCCGCCGCCCGTCCAGAAGCTGCGGCTGCGGTACACCAAGCGCGGCCGGCTGCGGTTCACCAGCCACCGCGACATCGCGCGCGCCTTCGAGCGCGCGCTGCGCCGGGCGCAGGTCCCGATGGCCTACTCGGCCGGCTTCTCGCCGCACCCCAAGATCAGCTGGGTCGGGGCGGCGCCGACCGGCGTCGCGTCCGAGGCGGAGTACGTCGAGATCAGCGTGGCGGAGCGGGTCGACCTCGACCGGCTGCGCGCGGCGCTGGACGAGAGCCTGCCCGCGGGCATCGACATCACCGAGGTCGTCGAGGCCCCCGTCGGGAGCAGCCTGCCCGACCGGATCGAGGCCTCCGCCTGGTCGATCCTGCTCCCCGGCGTCCCGCTCGACGCGGCGCTGCAGGCCGTCAACGCCTTCCTCACGTCCGAGTCCGTCGTGGTCGAGCGGCTCATGAAGGACGGCAAGCGGCAGATGGACGCACGGGCCGCCGTGGTGGCGATGAGCGCGTCGGCGACGGACGGTGATCGCTCCTGTGCAACACTCGACGTGGTCGTACGGCACGTGACGCCTGCAGTTCGACCCGACGACGTCCTCTCCGGACTCCGGATCGTGGCCGACCTCGCGCCGCCGATGCCTCCACAGGCAACCCGGCTGGCGCAGGGGCCGCTCACCGAGTCCGGCGAGGTCGGCGACCCGCTCGCACCCGACCGGCTTTCCGCCGACGGGCCAACGCGAGCAGCCGCCGACCTCGAGCAGGAAGCCGCCGGCGCTCCTTCCTAGGGGCGCAACACAGACCTTGCTCCGGCGCCGACCACCCCCGGCCGGCTCCGGTACGACCCCCCACCCGGGTCGGTGCGCCCGCGTCGCGCGCCGACCGGATCCGGAGAACCGGTGCTCGACGAGCCCACCGACAGCAACACCCCCCCGACCGACAGCGCAGAGCCGGCCAAGCCCGCCCGCCGTCGCCGTGCGACCAAGGCCGCTTCCGCGCCCGAGACGGCAGCAGCGCCTGACGCCGCCCCCGACACGGTTCAGGCGCCGGCCGAGGTGCCCGCCGCCCCGGCCAAGCGGACCCGCAAGGCCACCGCCAAGAAGACCGCCCCCAAGACTGCTCCCGACCAGGCGCCCGCTCCCGAGGCCGCCCAGCAGGCCCCCGAGCAGGCCCCCGAGCAGGCCCCCGAGCAGGCCCCCGAGCAGGCGCCGAAGAAGGCGCCCCGCAAGCGCGTCGCGAAGAAGGCGGCGCCGCCCGCCGCGCCGCTGGAGCGGCTCCCGGCCGAGGAGGTCCCCCTCACCGAGGAGGAGCTCGCCGCCGCAGCCGCGCTGCTCGCCGAGCCCACCCGCGAGGTGCTGGCCGCCGAGGCCCCCGAGGTCGAGGCACGCGAGGCCCCCGCCAAGCGGACCCGCACCCGCCGCGCCACCTCCGTGACCTTCCAGGCGCCCGAGCCCGCCGCCGAGCAGGACAGGCCGGAGGCCGCCGAGCCGAGCGCCGAGCCGTCCGACCAGGACGCCCCGGCCCCGCGCCGGCGCCGCCGCGCCGGCACGAGCGGGGCGGTGTCGGCCAGCGCGCTGGTGCCGCAGCTGATCGAGCCGGTCGAGGCCACTGGCGAGCAGTCGGGCCCGGCCGCCGAGGCGGACGAGGACGACGAGGACTCCGGTGACCGCCCGCGCCGCCGCCGCCGCGGCCGCCGCGGACGCGGCGCCCGTCGCGAGGACGAGGGCGGCGAGAGCGCCGAGGGCGAGGACGAGACCAGCGACGCCGAGCCGGCGCAGGAGCCGACCCGCGCCCCGGCCGGCGAGGGCGACGCCGACGAGGACGACGACGAGCCCAGCGGCACCCGCCGCCGCCGGCGCCGCAGCCGCAGCCGCTCCGGGGGGAACGGCGACGAGCCTTCCGAGGACGTCGCGACCGCCCCGCGCGAGCCGCGCGAGGCCCGTGAGCCGCGCACCCGCAGCCGGTCCGGCGCCACCAGCGCTGACGAGGACGGCGTGCGCGGCATCACCGGCTCGACCCGCATGGCCGCTAAGCGGGTCCGCCGCCAGGAGGGCCGCGACTCCGGTCGGGGTCGCAAGCCGATCCTGTCCGAGGCTGAGTTCCTCGCCCGTCGCGAGGCCGTCGAGCGCACGATGGTCGTCCGGCAGAAGGGCGACCGCACCCAGATCGCCGTGCTCGAGGACGGCGTCCTGGTCGAGCACTACGTCACCAAGGCAAGCGCCCAGTCCTACGCCGGCAACGTCTACCTCGGCCGGGTGCAGAACGTGCTCCCGAGCATGGAGGCGGCGTTCGTCGACATCGGCAAGAGCCGCAACGCCGTGCTCTACGCCGGCGAGGTCAACTACAACGCTGCCGCCGGTGGCCGCGGCCGCAGCATCGAGTCGGTCCTGAAGTCCGGTCAGGAGGTCCTGGCACAGGTCAGCAAGGACCCGATCGGCCACAAGGGCGCCCGGCTCACCGGGCAGGTCAGCCTGCCGGGCCGCTACCTGGTCTACGTGCCCGAGGGCACGATGACCGGCATCAGCCGCAAGCTGCCCGAGACCGAGCGGGACCGACTGAAGAAGATCCTCAAGAAGGTCGTCCCGGACGGCGCCGGCGTCATCATCCGCACCGCTGCCGAGGGGGCTTCCGAGGAGGAGATCGCCGGCGACGTGCGCCGTCTGCAGGCGCAGTGGGAGGTCATCCAGACCAAGGCCGCCAAGGGCGGCGCCCCGGTGCTGCTGCACGCCGAGCCCGACCTGGTCATCCGCGTCGTACGTGACGTCTTCAACGAGGACTTCACCCAGCTCGTCGTCCAGGGCGACAGCGAGTGGGACACCATCCGCGACTACGTCGAGTTCGTCGCCCCGGACCTCGCGCCGCGGCTGTCCCGGCACACCTCCGAGAAGGACGTCTTCGCCGAGCACCGCGTCGACGAGCAGCTGCTCAAGGCGTTGGACCGCAAGGTCTACCTGCCGTCGGGCGGCTCGCTGGTCATCGACCGGACCGAGGCGATGGTCGTCATCGACGTCAACACCGGCAAGTTCGTCGGCAAGGGCGGCAACCTCGAGGAGACGGTCACCCGCAACAACCTCGAGGCGGCGGAGGAGATCGCCCGCCAGCTGCGCCTGCGCGACGTCGGCGGGATCATCGTCGTCGACTTCATCGACATGGTGCTTGAGTCCAACCGCGACCTGGTCGTACGACGCCTCGTCGAGTGCCTGGGCCGTGACCGCACCAAGCACCAGGTTGCCGAGGTGACCTCGCTCGGACTGGTGCAGATGACCCGCAAGCGGGTCGGGCAGGGCCTGCTCGAGTCCTTCAGCGAGCCGTGCGAGTCCTGCAACGGCCGGGGCGTGCACGTGCACCCCGAGCCGGTGGACGAGCGCCGCGGAGGTGGCGGCGACAACGGCGACGAGGGCCGGCGCGACCGCGCTCCCAAGCGCAAGCCGACCCCGGCCGATGCCCCCAAGCCGCGCCCTGCCGTGGCCGACGCCGAGCCGTCGGCGGACGCCGACCCGACCTCTGCCGAGCCGACCGCTGCCGACCCGACCGACCAGAACGCTCCGGCCGCCCCGCGTCGCCGTCGTCGTGGTGGTCGCGGCGCCGGCTCGGCCACGGTCCGGCCCGAGGACGAGATGGCTGAGTTGCTGGCCGACGCGTCGCCCGCCGAGGTCGACGCGGTCCAGGCCGCCGTCATTGAGGTGGACGCGGTCGTGTCGGCAGCGGGCAACCAGCCGGCCGCGCGAGACCTGTCGGCCAACGCCCCGCCGAACGAGGTTGTCGGTGCCGTGGTCGACAACGACCTGGAGCTCGGGACCGGCGTCCCTGCCCCAGGCGTCGACGAGGTCGCGGCCGAGGCGCCGGTCGAGGCAGCGGCCGAGGTCGAGGCAGCACCACCCGCCCCCAAGCGTCGCCGCCGCGCCACCAGTCGCCCCGCCGGCCCCCCGGCGGCCTAGGCCCGGCACGCCCTTGATCGACAGAAGGATCCAGCTCCTCAGCGCGCAGGAATGGCCCTGAGTTCATCGGTCCTTCTGTCGATCATGTGCGGGTGCAGGCGGGTGCCTTCGTGCCGGCGACGTTCGACGGCCCGCCGGGCCGTCCGGTAGTCTCCTGGGGTCGCGTCCTCGACGCGCCCTTCTGCCGCGCCCCGCGCGCGGCCCCACGTGCAGACCAGGTAGGAGCTCCTCGTGTACGCCATCGTCAAGACCGGCGGCAAGCAGTACAAGGTCGCCGTCGGTGACGTCGTCGAGGTCGAGAAGGTCGCCGGCGAGCCCGGTGCCACCGTCGCCCTGCCGGCGCTGCTCGTCGTCGACGGCACGGACGTGACGTCCGACGCCGCCGCGCTGGCCAAGGTCAGCGTCACCGGCGAGGTCGTCGCCCACACCAAGGGCCCCAAGCTCAACATCATGCGGTACAAGAACAAGACGGGCTACAAGCGCCGTCTCGGTCACCGTCAGAAGCACACCCAGGTGCGCGTCACCGCCATTGAGACCGGCGCCGCTGCCGGCGCGAAGTAGAGGATCCCTCCATGGCTCACAAGAAGGGCGCGAGCTCCTCGCGCAACGGTCGCGACTCCAACGCCCAGTACCTCGGCGTCAAGCGCTTCGGCGGCCAGGTCGTCAAGGCCGGCGAGATCCTCGTCCGCCAGCGCGG
>JBBSLB010000122.1:0-7919 GCA_038255675.1 Mycobacteriales bacterium | reverse complement strand
TCGTCGGGGAGGAAGACTCCCTCTCCCCCGTCGCACAGGCGCAGGAGATGGTCGACGTGCTGCCGCAGGGCCGGCTGGTCGTGCTGCCCGGCACCGGTCACCTCACCGCCGTCGAGGACCCGGCGGCCTTTGCCGCCGCGGCGGTCCCCTTCCTGCAGGGGCTGCCGGGCGAGGACAGCGGCTAGGACTGGTCCTGGCGAGGGGCTACGACCTCGTTGAGCACCAGCTGCACTGCGGCGGCGATCGGGATCGCGAGCAGGGCACCGAGCACCCCGAGCAGCGAGCCGCCGATGAGCACGGCAACGACCGTCGCGGCGGGGGAGACGTCGACCGAACGCTGCATGATGCGCGGGTAGACGACGTAGTTCTCCACCTGCTGGTAGACGAGGAACCAGATCGCGACGACCACGGCAGCCTGCACCGAGGTGAACAGCGCGACACCGGTGATGACGACGGCGCCGATGGTTGCACCGATGAGCGGGATGAGCCCGGTGAGGAAGACGACCATCGACAGCGCGATGGCGTAGTCGACGCCCAGGACCTGCAGCAGCAGGTAGGTGAGGCTGGCCGAGAGCCCAGCGATGGTGACCGCGCCGGCCACGTAACCGCCCACGCGGGAGAGGATCTCGTCGCTCAGAAGCCCCACCCGAGCGCGCCGGGTGCGGGGAACCAGCCGGTAGGCGTTGGCTTTGATCGCGGGCAGGTTGGCAAGGAAGTAGAGCGTGACGATGAGCACCGTGAGGGTGCTGAAGAAGGCTCCAACGACGAAGCGGCCCAGGCCCAGCACGCCGCCGGCGGCGGTCACGCCGATGCGCTCGGGGTCCTCGAGCGCCTGCCCCGCCCGGTCGAGCAGCCCGAAGCGCTCGTCGAGCGCCGCGATCCGCTCGTTGTCCTGCAGCTGCTCGACGAAGTCCGGAGCCCGCTCCACGAGCTCTTGGACCTGCTCGACGATCGGTGGCACGACGGCGAAGCCGAAGCCGACGAAGAAGGTCAGCACCACCGCCAGCACCAGCCCGACGGCGAGGCCACGCCGCATGCTCCGGCGCTCCAGGGCCTCGACCGCGGGGTTGAGTCCGATGGCGAGGAAGGCGGCCGTGAGCAGCAGCACGAGCATCGAGCGGACCGCGATGAGCGACATGACCAGCCCGTACGCCACGGCCACCCCGAGCGAGGCGGTGAAGGCCAGCCGGAAGGGGGAGCGGCGCGACAGCGGCCGGCCCGGCACGCCGTAGGGGTTGTCGTCGTCGACCCGCGCCTCCAGCTTGCGGATGGCGTTGTCGAGCACAGGGTCGTCGGGTGGGGCGGCGAGCGCGGCGGCCTCGACCGCGACCTGCCCGGCGGCGCGGGCACCTTCCTCGGCCCGCTCGGCGCCGGCCCGCGCCCGCGTCGCCCCGGCCTCGGCCCGCTCGGCCGACGCGACCCGCTCGGTGACGACCTGCTCGACCTCGCCGACCTGCTCGCCGATCCGCTCGTCCACCTGCTCGTCGACCACCTGCTCGACCACGGCCTCGAGGTCCGGCAGGGCGTCGGCCGGATCCTCACCCGCCGCCGGCCGGTCAGCCATCCAGGTCGCTAGTCACGGGGTGGGACGCGGACGGAACCGCCTCCGGTCTGCACCGGAGAGCCCCCCAGCGGCGCGACGGCGGCCGAGACCGCGTCGCGCAGGTTCTGCAGCTGTCCGGCGATGGCGTTGCGCTGGGCCGACAGCTCCTCGACCTGACGGCGCGCCTCGGCGGTCATCACGGCGGCCTCCTGGCGGGCCTGCTCGTGCAGCACCTGGACGTCCTGGCGCGCCTGCCCGACGACCTTCTCCGCCTCGTTGCGGGCGTCGCCGCGCACGGTGCGGGCCTCCTGCTCCGCGGCCTTGCCCAGCGCGTCGGCCTCGGCCTGCGCGCGTGCGCGCAGGGCCTCGGCGTCCTTCTGCGCCTGGAGCGTCGAGCTCTCGGCGGTCTCGGCCGCGCGGGCGACGTCCTGCTCGCGCTTGCGGAGCGCGGCATCGCGCTCGCTGCTCTCCCGGGCGGCTTGCGACTTGGCGATGCCCACGACGCGCTCTGCCTCGGCTGTGGCCTCCGCACGGATCGCCACCGCCTCCTGCTCGGCCAGCCGCAGCATCTCGGTCAGCCGGGCGCTGAGCAGCGACGCGGGCTCGGGCTGGCCGGCGGCACGCCGCGCGCTGTCGGCCAGCTCCTGCTGGACCTGCGCCACCTGCTCCTCGAGCGCGGTGATCCGCTCGCCGTCCTGGGCGTGCCGCTCGTCGGCCTCGGTGAGCGCCACCTCGACCCGGTCGAGGTAGTCGTCCACCTGACGCCGGTCGTAGCCGCGCAGCACGACGTCGAACCCGCTCGCCTCCGCGGTCTGCTGCAGGGGGACCAGGTCGTCCGGGAAGTCAGCCGTCGTCATGGTGCCTGGTCTACCACCCGGGGGGCCTGCGGACCCGCACCGCCACACCCCTTCACGGACAGTGCCTCAGACGTCGCGGAAGCGGTTGATCGCGTCGAGGTGCTTGGCACGGAACTCCTGCGCGGAGGGCTCGACGCCCAGGCCCTCCTCGGGCGCCAGGCACAGCACGCCGATCTTGCCCTGGTGCAGGTTCTTGTGGACGTCGTACGCCGCCTGGCCGGTGTCCTCGAGGCTGTAGGCCTTGGACAGGGTCGGGTGGATGAGGCCCTTGGCGATGAGCCGGTTGGCCTCCCAGCTCTCCTTGTAGTTGGCGAAGTGCGAGCCGACGATCCGCTTGAGGTTCATCCAGAAGTAGCGGTTGTCGTACTGGTGCAGGTAGCCGCTGGTCGACGCGCAGGTGGTGATCGTGCCGCCCTTCTTGGTCACGTAGACCGAGGCGCCGAAGGTCTCGCGGCCGGGGTGCTCGAAGACGATGTCGATGTCCTCGCCGCCGGTGAGCTCGCGGATCCTCTTGCCGAAGCGCTGCCACTCCTTGGGGTCCTGGTTGTGCTCGTCCTTCCAGAACCGGTAGTCCTCGGCGCTGCGGTCGATGACCAGCTCGGCGCCCATGCGCCGGACGATCTCGGCCTTCTCCGGCGAGCTCACGACGCAGACCGGGATCGCGCCGCCGTTAAGGGCGTACTGCGTGGCGTAGGAGCCCAGGCCGCCGCTGGCGCCCCAGATCAGGACGGTGTCGCCCTGCTTCATGTTGCCGCCGTTCCTGCTGACCAGCTGGCGGTAGGCGGTGGAGTTGACCAGGCCGGGCGCGGCGGCCTCCTCCCAGGTGAGGTGCTCGGGCTTGGGCATCAGTTGGTTCGACTTCACCAGCGCGAGCTCGGCCAGGCCGCCGAAGTTGGTCTCGAAGCCCCAGATGCGCTGCTGCGGATCCATCATCGTGTCGTCGTGGCCCTGTGGGTCCTCGAGCTCGACCGACAGGCAGTGCGCGACGACCTTGTCGCCGGCCTTCCACTTCGTGACGCCGGTCCCGACGGCCAGCACGACACCGGACAGGTCGGAGCCGACCACGTGGTACGGGAGGTCGTGCCGCTTGGTGAGCTCGGACAGCCGGCCGTACCGCTCGAGGAAGCCGAAGGTGGAGACCGGTTCGAAGATCGAGGTCCAGACGGTGTTGAAGTTCACCGAGCTGGCCATGACGGCGATGATCGCCTCGCCCGGGCCGAGCTCGGGGGTGGCCACCTCGTCCAGGTGCAGGCTCTTGCGCGGGTCCTTGTCCTTGGTGGCCAGCCCCTCGAACATGCCCTGCTCGTCCTTGCGGACCACCACGCCCCGGTAGCTCTCAGGGACCGACAGGCCCTGGACCGCGGACGCGTCGCCGCTCTGGATGGCCTCGAGGATCTGCTTCACGCGGGTGCTCCTGGGGTCTCGGTGGTGTGGCGGAGGCTACCGACGAGTAGCCGTCGGCTAGGCGGTGGGTGTGTCGGTCACCGCGTGGTGTGACGTGGGCCACGCCGCGGTACGGCTGGGGCAGCGACCCGTTGGAGGACCCGTGACCGCCGCCGACTCGGCCGCTCCCGACTCGCCGCCGCCCAGCGACGAGGGGCAGGCCCGGGCCCGTGTCCCGCGCGACGCGGCCCGCGACGACACCGAGGAGCTTGCCGCCCGCCGGCGCGACTTCCTGCTCGAACGCACCGGCGCCGACCTGCGCCACACGTCCGGCTACTCGATCGACCCCGGCCTGCTGCCGGGCAACTCGAGAACTTCACCGGGGTGGCCCAGGTGCCCGTCGGCGTGGCCGGCCCGCTGCGGATCGAGGGGGAGCACGCGCGGGGCGAGTTCTCCGTGCCGCTGGCCACCCCGGAGGGCACTCTCGTGGCGAGCTACAACCGGGGCATGCGGCTGCTCGGGGAGTGCGGCGGGGTGTGCACGACCTCGCCGACGACATCTCCCTGACCTCGGCGATCCTGGCCGGGGAGTGGGTGACCAGCCACGACGCGCTGGGGCGCAACCGGCCGGATCCGGGCTAACCGCCCGACGCCTGAGCCTGGTGACCCATGCCGTCCGGGCCGGGCTCGACCAGCTCGACGAGCACCCCGCCGGCGCTCTTGGGGTGCACGAAGTTCACCCGGCTGCCGGCGGTGCCGCTCCTGGGCTCGTCGTAGAGGAGCCGCAGCCCCTGGCTCCGCAGGTGGGCGCTCACCTCGTCGATGGAGTCCACCCGGTAGGCCATCTGCTGGATGCCGGGGCCGTTCTTGTCCAGGAAGCGCCCGATCGTGGTGTCCGGCGACAGGGGCGAGAGCAGCTGGAGGTAGGAGCCGGAGTCGCCCACCTCGAGCATCGCCTCGCGCACGCCCTGCTCCTCGTTGACCTCGGTGTGCACGCAGCGCATGCCGAACGCGCTCTCGTACATCGCGATCGCGGCGTCGAGGTCGGCGACGGCGATCCCGACGTGGTCGATGCCGAGGATGCGGGCGGGCGGCAGGTTCACGGGGACGGACTCCTTGGAGGCGGCGGGGCGTTGCTCTGTATCGTCGCAGCACACCCCGAAGCGCTCCTTGGAGGCACCCCGTGACCACGTCCGTCATCGTCTCAGGCGCACGCACGCCCATCGGCAAGCTGTCGGGAGCGTTCAAGGACCTCTCGGCCATGGACCTCGGCGGCGTTGCCATCAAGAGCGCGCTCGAGCGCTCCGGGGTCACGGGCGACCAGGTCGACTACGTGATCATGGGACACGTCCTGCAGGCCGGTCAGGGTCAGATGACCGCCCGCCAGGCCGCCGTCAAGGGCGGCATCCCGATGGACGTCCCGTCGCTGACCATCAACAAGGTCTGCCTGTCCGGCCTCGACGCGATCGCGCTGGCCGACCAGCTCATCCGCGCGGGCGAGGTCGAGATCGTCGTGGCCGGCGGCATGGAGTCGATGACCAACGCGCCGTACCTGCTGCCGAAGGCGCGCGCCGGCTACCGCTACGGCAACGCCGAGATCGTCGACGCGACCTTCCACGACGGCCTGTTCGACGCCTTCGACAAGGTGCCGATGGGCGAGGGCACCGAGCGGCACCAGAAGAACTTCGCGCCGCAGACGCGGGAGGAGCAGGACGAGTTCGCCGCCCGCAGCCACGAGCTCGCTGCCGCCGCCATCAAGGAGGGCCGCTTCGACGAGGAGATCGTCCCCGTCGAGATCCCGCAGCGCAAGGGCGACCCGGTCGTCGTGCGCGAGGACGAGGGCGTGCGCCCCGGCACCACCGCCGAGTCGCTGGCCAAGCTCAAGCCCGCCTTCACCAAGGACGGCACGATCAGCGCCGGCAACGCCTCGCAGATCAGCGACGGCGCAGCCGCGGTCGTCGTCATGAGCAAGGCGAAGGCCGAGTCGCTGGGCCTGACCTGGCTGGCCGAGATCGGCGCCCACGGCATCGTCGCCGGCCCCGACAACTCCCTGCAGGAGCAGCCGGCCAACGCCATCAACAAGGCGCTGGCCAAGGAGGGCAAGTCGGTCGAGGACGTCGACCTGTTCGAGCTCAACGAGGCCTTCGCCGCGGTGGGCATCGCCTCGACCCGCGCCCTCGGCGTCGACCCCGACAAGGTCAACGTCAACGGTGGCGCCATCGCTCTCGGCCACCCGATCGGCGCCTCCGGCGCGCGCGTCGTGCTGCACCTCGCCTTCGAGCTGCGCCGTCGCGGCGGCGGACTCGGCGCAGCCGCGCTCTGCGGCGGCGGCGGGCAGGGCGATGCCCTGCTGCTGCACGTCCCCTCCGCGTGACCCCCGTCCGTCTGCTCCCGGGTCCGTGACCACGGCGCGCTCGCGCCGCACGCTGGACATCCCCTCCCTGGTCGACTCGGCGCGGGAGGGGCAGCCGCGTGCGGTGGCGCGGCTGATCAGCCTGGTGGAGGACGCGAGCCCGGCCCTGCGCGAGGTCATGGCGCTGCTCGCGCCGCACGCCGGCCACGCCCGCGTCCTCGGTCTGACCGGCTCGCCCGGCGTCGGCAAGTCCACCTCCACCAGCGCGCTCGTCGCGGCCTACCGCCGGCGCGGGATGCGGGTAGGGGTGCTCGCCGTCGACCCGAGCTCGCCGTTCTCCGGCGGGGCGCTGCTCGGCGACCGCGTGCGGATGCAGGAGCACGCGACCGACGAGGGGGTCTTCATTCGCTCGATGGCCTCGCGGGGGCACCTCGGCGGGTTGTCGTGGGCGACCCCGCAGGCACTGCGCGTGCTGTCGGCCGCCGGCTGCGACGTGGTGCTCGTCGAGACGGTCGGCGTCGGCCAGGCCGAGGTCGAGGTGGCCTCTCTCGCCGACACGACCCTCGTCCTGCTCGCTCCCGGCATGGGCGACGGGATCCAGGCGGCCAAGGCCGGGATCCTCGAGGTGGCCGACATCTTCGTCGTCAACAAGGCCGACCGCGACGGCGCCGACCAGGTCGTGCGCGACCTGCGCTACATGCAGTCGCTCGGCACCCAGTCGCCCAGCCAGGCCAAGGTCGAGGGCAAGTGGGTCGCGCCCATCGTCAAGACGATTGCCGCGAAGGGCGAGGGGGCCGACGAGGTGGTGGACCGCATCGAGCAGCACGGCGCGTGGATGGCCGAGCACGGCGTGCTCGAGCAGCGCCGCCGCACCCGCGCCTCCGACGAGGTCGAGGCGATCGCCCTGACCACCCTGCGGGAGCGGATGGGCGACCTGCGCGGCGGCGCCACCGCGGGGGCGACGCTGGGCGAGCTGGCCCAGCGGGTGGTGGACGGCGAGCTCGACCCGTACACCGCGGCCGACGTGCTCGTGGACGCGCTGCCGTGATGCAGGCCCTGCGCGTGGTCGCGCTGCTGGAGTCGCTGTCGTTCGCGGTGCTGCTGCTCGGCTCGGTCCTCAAGCGCACCACCGGCCCGGACCTCGTCCCTGTGCTCGGGCCGGTGCACGGGGCGTTGTTCGTGGGGCTGGTGGTGCTGGTCCTGGCCAACCTGGAGCGCCTGCGCTGGGCCGCGTGGTTCACGCTCGTCATGCTCACCGTCGGGTCGCCCGGCGCCCACTTCGCGGTGCGCGCGACCCGTACCTGATCGCTGTGTTGCGCTCGGCGCGTTCTCGCGTACGGTTCCGCGTGTGACGCAGGTCCATGACCTGAGTCACACCGAAGAACGACGCGACTGCCGACTCCGGTCCGGAGGCGCGCGGGACCGCTGACCCTGTCCCACGACAGATCTCAGCGACCACTCGCCTCCCTCTCCGCCGCTCGCCAGCCGCTGGCCCCGCACGCTCGGCGAGCTTTGGAGAGGCGACAGATGCGCGTACGCATGAAGGTCGACGGTGTCCAGTACGAGGACGAGGTCGAACCCCGCAAGCTGCTGACCCACCACCTGCGCGAAGGGCTCGGCCGCGTCGGCACGCCCATCGGCTGCGACACCTCGAACTGCGGCTCCTGCACCGTCCTCATCGACGGCGACAGCGTGAAGAGCTGCTCGGTGCTGGCCGTGCAGGCCGACGGCGCCGACATCACCACGATCCAGGGCCTGGCCGGCGGGGCCGAGGGTGCGGGCGC
>JBBSLB010000121.1:0-8184 GCA_038255675.1 Mycobacteriales bacterium | reverse complement strand
TCGAGGACCTGCGCCGCTCCGACCTCGAGTGCCTTGGCCAGGTCGACGAACGTGGCGGTCTCGTAGCTGCTGAGCGGCTGGTCGCCGGCGAGCTCCGCTACCGGAGCCGTCGCCTGCGCGGCCGGGCGGTCGATGCCGATCCGCACCAGCTCGCGCTGCACCTCGGCGACCTGCTCTGCCGACGCGCCCAGCAGGGTGATCGGCGTGCCCCACGGGATGAGCCAGCCGAGGTAGGTGACGACGTTGCCGCTCGCGTCGAAGCTGAACGTGCCCGGCACGTGGCCACGGGCGAAGGCGGCCCCCGAGCGGAGGTCAAGGACCCACTCGCCGGCCTCGATGCGCTCGCGCACCTCGTGGGCATCGGCCTCCGAGGCCGGCGACAGGTCCACCGGAGCCGGTCCGGCGAGGTTGGCCGGCCCCATGTGGGCGTAGTACGCCGGGTAGGCATCAAAGCCCGTGAGCAGGCCCTGCACGAACTCCTCCTCGGCCTGGGTGAGGGCCGGGTTCTGCGTGCGCTGCTCGTCGATGGTCGACGACGTGCCGGTGGTCGGCGTCGCCGAGCAGAAGCTGCCGAAGCCGTGCGTGGGCAGCACCGCGGTGTCCGGCGGCAGGTCGGCGGCGAGCTTGCGGACCGAGGCGTGCTGGGCACGCGTCAGGCCCTCGGTGAGCGACGGGTCGACCAGGTCGGTGCGGCCGACGGCGCCGAAGAGCATCGACCCACCGGTGAACACCATCGCCGGGCCGTCACTGGTCCCGACCGCGAAGGCGACGTGGTGCGGGGTGTGACCGGGGGTGCCGATCGTGCGGACCGTCATGGTCCCGACCTGCGTGACGTCCTCGTCGCAGACCCTCACCCGCTCGTACGCGACCTCCGCCTCGCAGGGCACGAGGTACGGGACCTGAGCGCTGCGAGCCAGCTCCAGACCGCCGCTGACGTAGTCGTTGTGAGCGTGCGTCTCGGCGACTGCACTGAGGGTCAGGCGGCGCTCCGCGAGCACCGCGTGGACGCGGTCGACGTCGCGCTGCGGGTCGATCACCAGCGCGGTCGTCCCGTCGTCGACCACGTAGCTCCGGTCGCCCAGGCTGGGTGTCTCGAGGATGGTGATGGTCAGGCCGTCGCGCTCCAGGACCTCGTTGCTCATGGCGCTCCGCTTCTCCTCAGGTGGATCTTCCTGCCCCATACCCTAGGGGGTACTGTTCGCAACAGCAGGCCACCCCCGGACCTTCCCGGTCCGGCCCGCCCCGATGCTCCTGGAGGACCCGTGACCGTGCCCGAGACCGACGTGACCCGCGCCGCCACCCGCGCCCAGGCCGGTGAGGTGCTGCTGCTCGACGTCCGTGAGGACGACGAGTGGGCGGCCGGGCACGCGCCGCAGGCGGTCCACGTACCGATGAGCCGACTGACGCTCGAGGACGTGCCGGCCGACCGGCCGGTCGTCGCCGTCTGCCGCTCGGGCAACCGGTCCGGCCAGGCCACCGCCGCGCTCGTCGCCGCCGGGCGCGACGTCGTCAACATGGCCGGCGGCATGAAGGACTGGGCCGCTACCGGCCTGCCCGTCGTGCGGGAGGACGGCGCTCCGGGCCAGGTGCTCTGAGCGCGGTCCGCTGTCGCGGACCTGGGGCGGAGGCGGGGAGATTTGAACTCCCGATGGGCTTGAGACCCAAACCGCATTAGCAGTGCGGCGCCATAGACCGGACTAGGCGACGCCTCCCCGGCAGCCTCGCGGCCGCCGGCGCAGACTCTACCGAAGCCCACGGCGGCCCGGCAGCGGCTCCCGGGTGAAGACCCACTCGAGCCCGTCGACCTCGTCGAGCTGCTCCCCCGTCCGGACGAAGCCGAGCCCGACCAGGACTGCCTGGCTGGCCAGGTTGTCCGGCTGCGTGCTCCCCAGGCAGCGGGTCGCCCCCTGCTCCGCGGCCCAGCACAGCATTGCCGCGACGATCTCCGTCGCCAGGCCCTGACGTCGGTGCTGCGTGGCGACGCGGTAGCCGATCTCGACCGTCCCGACCGGGTCCGGCGGGGCGTGGAACCCGGCGCGGGCCACCACCTCGCCGGTGCTGCGGAGGACTGCGGCGCGGTAGAGCCACGGCAGCTCTGACGGATCGGCTCGCAGCTGGTCGACGCGCAGTCCCAGCACGTGGTCGTCGTCGGCAAAGCTGTCGGCATCGACCCGGAAGGGGACCAGCTCACGGGTGCGCTCGAGGTCTCCGGCCAGCAGCGACTCCAGCACGGGGAGCGGCAGGCGGTGGAGGTCAAGCCGCTCGGTCCTGAGGGTCACGGAGATCAGGATGGGTTGCTGGGCAAGCCCTTTTCGGCTCGCGCCGCGATGCGGGCGTCCAGGGGCGCCCGGTGCTCCGGCAGCGCGGCGGCGCGTACGTCCTCCAGCAGCGCGGTGATGCGCTGCTGCACCTGGATCGACTCCGCGCCGTACTGGTCCGACTCGTCCAGGGCCAGGCTCAGGTAGTCCTCGAAGCGAGGCTGCGGCAGGTAGAGCCGGATCTGCCCCTCCTCGTCGGTATGAGCGCCGGTCGGAAGAGTCCGCGTGGCCAGCCGTCGGAGCATGTCGTGCAAGCCGTCCAGCGCCTGCACAGCGCTTGTGGGGTCGTTCACCCCCGGTGAGAGCGCCTTGGCCGCGATGTCGGCCAGCTGCCGGAAGCCGAAGGCCACGTCGCGCTGCATGGTGCGCTCCTGCCCGAGGCGGAAGGCGTGCACCGCCGCCTTGGCGTCCAGCCGGGCGGCGTCCCCGCGGTGCACCTCGAGCAGCGGCGCGCCCTCGGGGACGAAGTTGCCGTAGTGCAGCTTGCTCACCAGGGCCACGTCCGCGTCGCGGGCCAGCCGCACCAGGCCGCCGATGTCCAGGTCGAGCAGCACCCCCGAGCGAGGGGCGGGCAGGACCGCCACCGGCCCGCGCGGCCGGATCACCAGCGGGGTCGGGGGAAGGCCGGTCGGAAGCTCCTTCTCCAGGACCGTCCGGGTCTCACCGGAGATCGAGGCGAGGATCGACGAGATCTGGATCATCGAGGTGATGTGGTGGATGTAGGCGACGAAGACACCGACGCAGACCAGCAGCAGCAGTACGCCGACCGTCGTGGAGAGCGCCGGTACGAAGACCTCGTCGTCCAGCCCGCTGACGGTACGCAGGACCAGCACCGCGTAGACGAACGTGCCGATGAACACCCCGAGCGAGACCTGCGTCTGCCGGTCGCGCAGGAAGGTGCGCAGCACCCGCGGCGAGAACTGGCTGCTGCTCAGGGACAGCACGACGATGGTGATCGAGAAGACCAGACCGGTGAAAGTGATCATGGAGGTGGTGATCGCCCCCAGCACCTCCCGGGCACCGTCCGCACCGGCGCCGAAGGTGACCCGCCCCAGGCCCTCGGCCAGCGAGCGGTCCACCTGCACCATGCCTATCGCAAGAGCGACCGAGAGCATGACGAACAGCGTCGGGACCGCCCAGAAGCCGGTGCGCAGCTGCTCGACCAGAGTACTGAGCCGGCTCCTCACCGGGTCGCCCGGAGCAGGTCGCCGTCCCGCACGCCCTCGAGCAGGTCGTCGTCCCAGCTGCCCTCGGCCTCGGTCAGCACGCTCATGTCCCCGGTGGTCTCGAGGACCACGGCCCGCACGGCGCTGACCCGGCGGACGCCGTTCCTCCGCAGCTGGCTCCACAGCTCCTCACGGCTGATCCGGGCATGCCGCATGTTGCCGTCCAGCACCTGCCCGTCCACCATCAGCAGCAGCGGCGAGTTGTCGACCGCGCCCCCGAAGGCGTCCTTGCGCCGCAGCGTGGCCACGAGGTACTGCAGCCCGTAGAGCAGGACGAGGGCGATGATGCCGTTCGCCAGCGGCGTGTTGGCCAGCGCCGTGGAGGCGACCGTCGAGCCGACCGCGACGGTGGCCGCGAAGTCGAAGCTCGACATCTTCGCCAGTGCCCGCGGTCCGGCGATCCGGGTCAGCACGATGACGGCCAGGTAGACCAGCACGGTCGAGACGAGGATGGCGCCGATCGTCTCCCAGCTGGCGCCAAGCCGTGACAGGAAGTCCATGCGGCGCTCACTACCCCGGTAAGGCCTCTGCTGCTCCTCCGCAGGTGATCTTCTCTCGCTTGTCTCGCCCGGGAGGGGGGTGGCTACCGGCCGGTAGGGAGGGCGCGGGACGATGGCGGGCGACGCGGGCCCGGCCCGCACCCTTCCGATCCCCGAATGCCAGGAGTCCTCCGTGTCCGACATCAGCTTCGACGGCCGCGTCGCCGTCGTCACCGGCGCCGGCGGCGGCCTCGGCCGCACCTACGCCCTCGAGCTCGCGCGCCGCGGCGCCGCGGTGGTCGTCAACGACCTCGGCGGCAGCGTCGAGGGCAAGGGCGGCGACCACACGGCCGCGCAGAAGGTCGTCGACGAGATCAAGGCGGCCGGCGGCGACGCCGCCCCGAACTTCGACTCGGTCTCCACGCCGGAGGGCGGCGCGGCCATCGTGCAGACCGCCGTGGACACCTTCGGCAAGGTCGACGTCGTCATCAACAACGCCGGCTTCCTGCGCGACAAGAGCTTCCTCAAGCTCACCTGGGACGACCTCGATGCGATCATCGACGTCCACCTCAAGGCCGCCTTCTACGTCAGCCAGCCGGCCTTCGCCGTGATGAAGGAGAACGGCTACGGCCGCTTCATCTTCACCGCTTCGAATGCCACGTTCGGCAACTTCGGCCAGACCAACTACTCCGCCGCCAAGATGGGCCTGGTCGGCTTGTCCAACACGATCGCGGTCGAGGGCGCTCGGGCCGGCATCCTGTCCAACGTGATCATGCCGGTTGCCAAGACCCGGATGACCGAGGAGCTGCTCGGCGACTTCGCGAACTACCTTGCGCCCGAGTTCGTGACGCCGATGGTGACCTACCTCGCCTCGGAGGCCTGCACCACCACGCACGGCGCGTACTCCGCCGCCGGTGGCCGCTACGCCCGGGTGAACTGGGCACTGAACAACGGCTGGTTCGCCGGCAAGGACAGCACCCCCACCGCCGAGGACATCCAGTCCCACCTGGAGCAGATCGAGGACCGCGAGGGCTCCTTCGTCCCGACCTCCACCACCGACGAGATCGTCGCGCTCAACGAGATCTTCACGAAGTAGGGCCGGCTCGTACGAGGGGGCGGTGCCGGTCGGCGCCGCCCCTCTCGTGCGTCAGGGGGCGGGGAGCAGAACCCCCGGGTTCAACGTGCCGCGGGGATCGAGCGCGGTCTTGATGGCCTGCATGGCAGCGATCTCGATGGGGCTGCGCGAGAGCCCGAGCCAGGCGGCCTTGGCCCGGCCGACGCCGTGCTCGGAGCTGATCGAGCCGGACAGCTCGGCGACGAGGTTGAGCACCGCATCGGTCACCTGCTCGTCGTCGTCGCCGGCGTCAAGCACGTTGACGTGCAGGTTGCCCTCGTTGACATGTCCGAAGACGATCGTGCGCGCCCCCGGCACGACGCCGGCCACGGTCGGCCTGAGCCGGGCGACGAGGTCGGGCAACGCCTGCAGCGGCACCGACACGTCGAGCTTGACCGGGACCCCCTCGGCACTGATGGCCTCGGTGTGCTGCTCGCGGTAGGCCCACAGCGCGCGCTGCCCGGCGGCGTCGCTGGCGATGCGCGCGTCCAGCAGGCCCTCGGCCTCGCCCACCGCCTCGACCAGCGCGTCCGTCGGATCGGTGCGGTCGGCGCACTCCAGCAGCAGGTAGGCCGGGAAGTCCTGCTCGAACGGCGCAGGCAGCCCGGAGTGCTTGCGCACCAGCGCGATCCCGTCTGCGTAGACGAGCTCGGCGCCGGACAGCGACGGCAGCCGCTCACGCAGGCCGGGCAGCAGGTCGAGCGCTGCCTGCGTGGACGCGAGGGCGAGCAGCGCGACGCAGCGGGCCGTCGCGCGGGGCACCAGCCGCAGCCGCACCCGGGTCACGACACCCAGGGTGCCCTCGCTGCCGGCGAGCAGCGAGACCAGGTCGTAGCCGGTGCCGTCCTTGAGCAGCCCGGCCATCCGACTGATGACCGAGCCATCGGCCAGCACCGCCTCGGCGCCCAGCAGCTGAGCGCGCATCGAGCCGTAGCGGAGCACCCGGACGCCGCCGGCGTTGGTGGCCACCAGACCGCCAAGGGTCGCGCTGTCGCGGGCAGCCAGGTCGACGCCGAAGTCGAGGCCGGACGCGCGGGCGTGGGTCTGCAGCGCGGCCAGCGTGACGCCGGCGCCGGCGGTGACCTGGCCGGCGGCCACGTCGACGTCGCCGAGCTCGTCGAGCCGGGTCAGGCTGAGCAGCACCTCGCCACCGGCCGGGGTCGCGCCACCGACCAACCCGGTGTTGCCGCCCTGCACCACCACCGGGACGCCAGAGCGATCACAGGCGCGCAGGACGGCGGCGACCTGCTCTGTGTCCCGCGGCCGCACGACGCAGCCGGCCCGGCCGGTGAAGCGGCCGGTCCAGTCCGTCTCGTACGACGCGGTGAGGTCGGCGTCGAGCAGGACATGCTCCGCGCCGACGGCCGCGCGCAGCTCCTCGAGCGGCAGATCGGTCATGAGAGGACGCGCAGGCGCACGGTCTCGGGCAAGGCGCGCAGCGCTCCGGCGAGCGGCTCGACGAGGGCCGCGCCGACGTCGGTGACGACGTAGCCGAGCGAGCCGCGCGTCGCGAGCAGCTGGCCCTCGATGTTGATGCCGTGCTCGGCGAGCAGGGACGTCACGGTCGCCAGCACGCCGGGGGTGTTGTGGTGCAGGTGCAGCAGCCGCGTGCCGGCGGCACGCGGGAGCCCGACCTGCGGCAGGTTCACCGACAACGCGGTGGTGCCGTCCTGGGCGTAGTCCCGCAGCTTGCCGGACACGAACGCGCCGATGTCCTGCTGCGCCTCCTCGGTCGAGCCGCCGACGTGGGGCGTGAGGATGACGTTGGCCAGCCCGCGCAGCTCGGAGACGAACTCCTCGCCCTTGCTCTTGGGCTCCACCGGGAAGACGTCGACGGCTGCCCCGACGAGGTGGCCGCTCTCGATGTGGGCTCGCAGCGCAGCGTGGTCGACCACGAAGCCGCGCGACAGGTTCAGGAAGATGCTGCCCGGGCGCATCCGGGCGAACTGCTCCTCGCCGAACAGGCTGTCGTTGGAGACTCGGCCGTCGACGTGCAACGTCACGACGTCGGACTCGGCGAGCAGCTCGTCCAGGGTTCCGCAGCGGCGGGCGTTCCCGAGCGCGAGCTTGTCGGTGGTGTCGAAGAACAGCACCGACATGCCGAGCGACTCGGCGAGGACGGACAGCTGGCTGCCGATGTTGCCGTAGCCGACGATGCCCAGCCGTCGGCCGCGCACCTCGTGGCTGCCGACGGCGCTCTTGTCCCAGACGCCGGCGTGCATCGCGACGTTCTTCTCGGTGAGCCGACGGGTCAGCGCGATGATCTCCGAAAGGGCCAGCTCGACGACGCTGCGGGTGTTGCTGAACGGCGCGTTGAAGACCGCGATGCCCCGGGCGGCCGCGGCACCCAGGTCGATCTGGTTGGTGCCGATGCAGAACGCACCGATGGCGAGCAGGTCGGGCGCGGCGTCGAGCACCTCGGCGGTGATCGTGGTGTTGGAACGCAGCCCGAGCAGGCGCACGCCGGGCAGCATCGTGACCAGGTCGTCGACCCCGAGCGCGCGGTCGAGCCGCTCGACGTCGTAACCGCTGTCCTTGAGGGTCCACGCAGCGTCCGAGTGGATGTTCTCGAGCAGCAGGGCCCGCTCGGCGGTGGACACGTCGCTCCCGGGGGTCCGGCGGTGCAGGGTCGGTCCTGCGCGGCGGCGCGGACCTTCCCAGGCTACCGGGGGCGGGGCAGACCGCCTGTCCGGACCAGGTGGCACCACCCGGAGGGCCAGCTGGACCGGTGGGCCTACAGCCGGACGCCGCAACGGCCGACGCCTCCACCCATGACCCGCGTGACGGTGCCGTCGCCGAGCAGCACCGCCCACCTGCGCTGCGCTGCTGCGACGACCCTCAGCGAGGCCTGCCAGGGCCTGGTGGATGACCTGCACGAGCGGTACGAGCTGCCGAGCATCTACCTGCTCGTCGACGGCCGGCTGCGTTGCCAGGCCGCCCGCGGCTACTTCCAGGTCGTCGACGGCTTCACCTCCGAGGCGGGCGTCATCGGCCGAGTGGTGGCCAGCGGTGAGGCGGCGGTCATCCGCGACGTGCGCCTGGACCCC
>JBBSLB010000120.1:0-8275 GCA_038255675.1 Mycobacteriales bacterium | reverse complement strand
GCTGGCGCCCTGCAGCCGGGCCCGGCTGAGGTCGGCCTCGCGCATCCGCACCCCGGCAAACCGGACCCGTCGCAGGTCGGCCCCGGGCAGCCCCGTGAACGACCAGTCCCCGCCCTCGACGGTCAGCCGGTCGTAGCGGCATCGGTCGAAGCGACTTCCGACGAGCTTGCAGTCGGTGAAGCTCGCGCCGGCGAAGTCGCAGCCGCTGAACGTGCAGCCGGTGAGGGCCGTGCGCGTGAAGACGGCGCCGGAGAAGCGGCAGTCGCGGAAGGTGCAGTCCACCCAGCTGCCGCCGGTGGCGGTCACCTCGGTCAGGTCGACCTCCGTCAGCTCGACCGCTTCGCAGGCCGCGGGCGACAGGTCCGCCCCCTCCCAGTCCTCGCGCCGCACCAGGGCCCCGGGGAGCAGGGCTGGCAGGTGGTCCATGCCCGGCAACCTACGGTCGGGCCTCCCGGGTGGGGGACCGCCCCCGCGACCAGCCGCGCTCCGCGGCTCCGGACCCGGGGCAGCGCGACGGCCGGGCCCCTAGGGGACCCGGCCGCAGAGTGCGAGCGGACTACTTGAAGACGTCCTTGACCTTCTCGCCGGCCTGCTTGATGTTGCCGGAGGCCTGGTCCTTGTGGCCCTCCGCCTCGAGCTGCTCGTTGCCCGTCGCCTTGCCGGCGTGCTCCTTGCCCTGGCCGCCGAGCTCCTCAGCCTTGTTCTTGATCTTGTCGATGCCACTCATGGTGCCTCCTTGGGGTCAGCGGACGGTCTTCCCCGCGCTGGCCCGTGCAAGCACCGGGAAGGGCACCAAACACCGACCGCGACGGGAATCACGTCCGGCCCGCGGGCCTTTGCACCTGAGTACCGCCGCTGCACCTGAGTACCGCAGCAGAGCACCCACTGCACCGAGCACCCACGCCGATCCAAGGAGTACCCGTGTCGCTGCCGCCCCTGGTCGAGCCGGCCGCCGAGCTGACCCGCCAAGAGGTCATGCGCTACAGCCGTCACCTGATCATCCCCGACGTCGCGATGGACGGCCAGAAGCGCTTGAAGAACGCCAAGGTGCTCGCCGTCGGCGCGGGCGGCCTCGGCAGCCCCACGCTGATGTACCTCGCCGCCGCCGGCGTCGGCACGCTGGGCATCGTCGACTTCGACACCGTCGACGAGAGCAACCTGCAGCGCCAGGTCATCCACGGCCAGAGCGACATCGGCCGTAGCAAGGCCGAGAGCGCCAAGGCCAGCGTGTTGGAGATCAACCCGCTCATCGACGTCGTCCTGCACCAGGAGCGGCTCGACTCGAGCAACGTCATGGAGATCTTCGCGCAGTACGACCTCATCGTCGACGGCACCGACAACTTCGCGACCCGCTACATGGTCAACGACGCCGCGTTCTTCCTCGACAAGCCCTACGTCTGGGGCTCGATCTACCGCTTCGACGGCCAGGCGTCGGTGTTCTGGCCGACCGCGCCGGGCGGCAACGCGCCCTGCTACCGGTGCCTCTACCCCGAGCCGCCGCCGCCCGGCATGGTCCCGAGCTGCGCCGAGGGCGGCGTCCTCGGCATCCTGTGCGCGAGCATCGGCTCGATCCAGACCACCGAGGCCGTCAAGCTGCTGATGGGCATCGGTGAGCCGCTGGTCGGCGCGCTGGTCGTCTACGACGCGCTCGAGATGGAGTACCGCAAGATCAAGGTCCGCAAGGACCCCGAGTGCCCGCTCTGCGGCAAGAACCCGACGATCACCGGGCTCATCGACTACGAGGCCTTCTGCGGGGTCGTGTCGGAGCAGGCCCAGGAGGCGGCCGCCGGCAGCACCATCCTTGCGACCGAGCTCAAGGCGAAGATGGACGGGGGCGAGGACTTCCTGCTCGTCGACGTCCGCGAGCCGGCGGAGTACGACATCGTCAGCATCCCGGGCGCCGTCCTCATCCCCAAGGGCGACATCCTCAACGGCACGGCGCTGTCGCAGCTGCCGCAGGACAAGCAGATCGTCCTGCACTGCAAGAGTGGTGTCCGCTCCGCCGAGGCGCTCGCGGCGATCAAGGCCGCCGGCTTCAGCAACAGCGTCCACGTCCAGGGCGGAGTCCTCGCCTGGGCCGCGCAGGTCGACCCGAGCCTGCCGACCTACTAGCGGCGGCGCCCCAGGGTGTGCCGGACGCCCTGCGTGAACCGGATCGGCCGGCCGAGCTCCTCGAGTCGCCGGACGATCCCAGCGCGGACCGCGTCGTGCTGGGGCTCCGGCACCGCCTCCCACATCGCGCGCTGTCCGTGCGACCAGCTGAAGCGGATCCAGTGCTCGGGGTCGGCGAACTCCGTGACGACTTCCCGCCGCACGGTCCGGACGTCGATGAGGCCGGCGTCCCGGAGCAGCGCCTCGACGCCCTCGTCGGAGGCGAAGGGGCCCTTCGCCCCGCTGGTCCGGGCGTCCAGCATCGTCGTCGGGAGGTAGGGCGCAAAGGCGCCGTCGACCACTTTCCAGCGGGGGTCCTGAGCCCCGAAGGTCGTCACACCGACCCGCCCGCCGGGCGCAACGGCCGGCAGCCAGGCGCGCACCGCTGCGAGCGGGTCAGGCAGGAAGAACAGCACCAGGCAGCAGGCCACGACGTCGTACGCCGCCTCCGGCAGGTCGGGGGCCGACGCGTCGTCGACCCGGACCTCGACGTGCGGCAGGTGCGCGACGTCGTCGGCGGTGCGCGCCACCATGCGGGGGGCCAGGTCGATGCCCAGCACCGAGCCGGTCGGACCGGTCGCGTTCGCGAGCGGGAGGAGCGCGGCGCCGCGGCCGCAGCCGAGGTCGAGCACCCGCTCGCCGGGCTGCACGTCCAGCGCCTCGACCAGGCCGGCGGCAATCGGGCCGAACCACGGAACGCCGACGGCGTCGTAGGTCTCGGCGGCGCGGTCGAAGACGCCGGCGATGCCGGGCGGCGAGGTGCTCATCTGCGCAGCCTGGCACGACCTGCCGCTCAGGCCGGCACGCCTCTCGTGACCGCCGGGTCCTCCCGCCGCGCCGAGCCCGGTGCTGGGGTGCTGACACTGGTCCGGGGCAGTCGGAACCACGCTGTCTTGCCGTCGCCGGGGTGCCGCTCCATGGCCGACGCCTCAGCCAGCTCGCGCACCAGGCCGAGCCCCCAGCCGCCCTCGCGCTCGGCATACGGGAGCTGCTCGGCGCGGGCGAGGTCCTCGTCGTGGACCGTCACGAGCACGGAGCTCTGCCCGACGGTGATGCCGACCTCGATGGAGGTGCGCGCGTGCAGGACGGCGTTGGTGACCAGCTCGCTGGTGAGCAGCAGGAGGACGTCGGCGGTGTCGTCGGGCAGCGGCGGCGCGTGCTCGCGGACGAAGGCCCGGGCCTGGCCGACCAGTCGCGGGACGGGGTCGAGGTGCAAGTGGTGCGAGGACTGCACGGTGTCGCCGGACAGGAGGGCCGCGGGCAGCACACGCTGGCAGGTCATGGGTGCGCCACCTTCCTCGTCCGGACACGCGAAAGCCGCGCATCCGGTAGGTGAGTGCCCGACACTGGACGGGATGAAGCATCGGAGCCCGAGCGCGTCGGCCGGGCTCGGCGTGCGGGCACGGGCCGGGGCGCCGCCGACGCCGTACGCCCGGCAGGTCCTCGACGTCGTCGACCGGATCCCGCCCGGCAAGGTCCTGACGTACGGCGACGTGGCTGAGCTGATGGGACGGGGCTCGCCGCGCACGGTCGGAGCGGTCATGAGCGACCACGGCCGCGAGGTGCCGTGGCAGCGCGTGGTGCAGGCGTCCGGCCGGCCCGCCGAGCCGTACCTGCAGGAGGCGCTGCAGCTGCTCGCCGCCGAGGGCTGCCCGGTCCGTGGCGAGCGGGTGGACCTCGAGGCGGCCCGCTGGGACGGGCGCTTGGCCTGCCGTCGTGCCGAGCGACGGCGCTGCTGACGTCCGCCTGTCGGACCCGCGTGGTGGAGTGTTCGGCCGTGCCACCCCCTCCCCGTGACGGCGTCCCCGCCGACCCGTACCGCCTGGTCCGGGCGCCGCGCGCGGTGCCGCGCGCCTTTGCCCCCGACGACGAGCAGGCGCGGGTGCTCGACCACGCCGGCGGGCCGCTGCTCGTGCTGGCCGGTCCCGGCACCGGCAAGACCGCCACGATGGTCGAGGCTGTGGCCCGCCGGGTGGAGGCGGGGCTGGCGCCCGAGCGGGTGCTCGTCCTGACGTTCAGCCGCAAGGCGGCGCAGGAGCTGCGCGAGCGGCTGGCCGCCAGGCTCGGCCGCACCACCCGCGGGGCCCTCGCGATGACGTTCCACTCCTACGCGTTCGCGCTGCTGCGCCGTGAGCTGGCCGCGGCGGGCGGGCCGCCGCTGCGGCTGCTGTCCGGCCCGGAGCAGGACCTCGAGGTCGCCCGCCTGCTCGAGGGCGAGATTGAGGACGGTGGGCTCGACTGGCCCGAGGCGCTGCGCCCGGCTCTGCCGCTGCGCGGCTTCCGACGCGAGCTGCGTGACCTGCTCCAGCGGGCCCAGGAGCGTGGCGTCGACGGCCGCGTCCTGCGCGCGCTCGGCGAGACGGCCGAGCGCCCGGAGTGGACGGCGGCCGGCCGCTTCCTCGACGCCTACGAAGGTCGCTTCGCCCTCGACCCGTCGGCCGAGGTGCTCGACCACAGCGGGCTGGTGCGGGCCGCGGCCGGGTTGCTCGAGACCGACGACGAGCTGCGGGCCCGGGAGCGGGAGGCCCGCGCCGTCGTCTTCGTCGACGAGTACCAGGACAGCGACCCGGCCCAGGTCCGGTTGCTGCAGGCGCTGGCCGGCGAGGGGCGCGACCTGGTCGTCGTCGGCGACCCCGACCAGAGCATCTACGCCTTCCGCGGCGCCGACGTGCGCGGGATCCTCACCTTCCCGGACGCCTTCCGGACCGTGCGGGGTGAGCCCGCGCCGGTCGTCGAGCTGCGCACCGGCCGGCGGTCCGGGCCGGCGCTGCTGGCCGCGAGCCGGTCGGTCGCCCGGCGGCTGCCGGCCGGCGGGCTGACGCCGGCCTTCCGGGACCTGCGCCCCGACCCGGGGGTGGTCCGGGGTGAGGGGCGGGTCGAGGTGCTGCTGGCCTCCTCGCCGACGGGGGAGGCCGCGCTGGTGGCCGACGTGCTGCGCCGGGCCCACCTGCACGACGGGCTCGCCTGGTCGGAGATGGCCGTCCTGCTGCGGTCCACGCCGCGCTCGCTGGCCGTGCTGCGGCGTGGTCTGCTCTCCGCCGGCGTCCCGGTGAGGGTGCCCGCCGACGAGGTGCCGCTGGTCGAGGAGCCGGTCGTGCGCGCGCTGCTCGACCTGATGACGGCGGCGCTGCGTCCCGAGCTGGTCAGCGCCGACGGCGTCGTCGCGCTGCTCGGCGGTCCGCTCGTGCGCGCCGACGCGCTGGCCGTGCGCCGGCTGCGGCGGGCGCTGCGCGAGGTGGAGCAGACCGCCCGCGGGACGGCGAGCTCCGACGAGCTGCTGGTCGCGGCGCTGCTCGATCCTCGGGTGCTGCTGTCCGTACCGGACCGGGCGCGTCGGCCGCTCGACGTGCTGCACCGGCTGGTGAGCGCGGTGCAGGGCGCCGCCGCGACCGGCAGCGCCGAGGAGGCGCTGTGGGCCGCCTGGGAGGCCAGCCGGCTGGCGCCGCGGCTCGAGCAGGACAGCGCGGCCGGGGGCACCCGCGGGGCGGTGGCCGACCGGGCGCTCGACGCCGTCCTCGCGCTGTTCGACGCCGCCGGCCGCTACGTCGACCGGCTGCCGCACGCCGCGGTGCTCGGCTTCGTCGACGACGTCGACGCACAGGAGGTCCCCGGCGACACCCTCGCCCAGCGCACCCCCGAGGGCGACGCGGTGCGGGTGATGACCGCCCACGCCAGCAAGGGGCTCGAGTGGCGGCTGGTGGTCGTTGCCGGGGTGCAGGAGGGCGTGTGGCCCGACCTGCGGCTGCGCGGGTCGCTGCTCGGCGCCGACGACCTCGCCGCGCTGGCCCAGTCCCGCGCCCCCGGCGGCTCGGCGCTCGACCGGCGCGCCGAGCTCCTCGCCGAGGAGCGTCGGCTGTTCTACGTCGCGATCACCCGCGCGCAGGAACGGCTCGTCGTCACCGCCGTCGCGGGCGACGAGGGGGAGGACCGGCCGAGCCGCTTCGTCGAGGAGCTCGGTGTCGCGCTGCCCGAGCGGGTCCGCGCCGCCGGTCGGCCGTTGACCGGGAGCGGGCTGGTCGCCGAGCTGCGCGCCGTCGCGGCCGGCTCGCCCGACCCGGCGCTGCGCGAGGCCGCCTGCGCGCGTCTGGCTCTCGCCGCCGGCCCGGACGCCGGCCTCGGTGCCGGCCCCGCCGCCGGCCTGGTGCCCCACGTCGCGGCCGCCCACCCTTCGCGCTGGTGGGGGCTCGACCCGCTCTCCGACGACGCGCCGCTCGTGGGCGAGGGCGAGAGCGTCCGGGTCTCGCCCTCGAAGGTCGAGTCCTTCGACATCTGCTCGCTGCGCTGGTTCCTCGAGAGCGCCGTCGGGGTGTCCAGCAGCACCGGTCCGGCCCAGGTCGTCGGCACCCTCGTGCACGCCCTCGCCGAGCTCGGCAGCGGCCCCGACGCGCTCGACGAGGCGGCGCTGACCGCGCGGCTCGATCAGGTGCTGCCCGAGCTCGACCTGGGCGCCCCGTGGTCGGTCCGCCGGCGCCGCGAGGAGGCCGTCGACCAGCTGCGCCGCTTCCTGCTCTGGCAGGCCGCGAGCGGGCGCACCCTGGTCGGCACCGAGCTCGCCGTCCGGGTGCCCGTCGGCGAGCGCGCCGAGCTCTCCGGCCGGGTCGACCGGCTCGAGCGCGACGCGTCTGGCCGGGCCGTGGTCGTCGACCTCAAGACCGGCAGCAGCAAGCCGAGCAAGGCCGAGCTGGCCCGCCACCCCCAGCTCGGGGTCTACCAGCTGGCCGTCGCGCTCGGCGCCTTCGCCGAGGAGCACGGACTGACCGAGCCGGGCGGCGCGGCCCTGCTCCAGCTCCGTACCGGCAAGACCGCCGACGAGCAGCTGCAGGGAGCGCTGCCCGACGACGACGACCCCGGCTGGGCCGCCGAGCTCGTCCAGCGCGTGGTCGAGGGCATGAGCGGCAGCGCCTTCCCGGCGACCGTCAACCCGCACTGCACCCGCACCTGCAAGGTGCGCGCGAGCTGTCCGGCGTGGCCCGACGGCGACGGGGTGGTCCGGTGACGCTCACGCTGGAGCGGCTGGTCGAGGTGCTCGGTCGCCCGGTCAGCGAGGAGCAGGCGCGGGTTGTCACCGCGCCGCTCGAGGCTGGCGTCGTCGTCGCCGGTGCCGGCAGCGGCAAGACCGCGACGATGGTCGCCCGCGTCGTGTGGCTGGTCGGCACCGGTCAGGTGCAGCCCGACCAGGTGCTCGGTCTGACCTTCACGAGCAAGGCCGCCGACGAGCTGGCTGTGCGCGTCCGGTCCGGCCTGCGTCGGCTCCGGGCCGCCGGGCTGCTGCCCGCGCCGCCCGAGGGCGAGGCCGAGCTCGAGCCGACCGTCTCGACCTATCACGCCTACGCCGCCCGGCTCGTCCGCGACCACGCCCTCCGGCTGGGCCGCGAGCCCGGCGCCCGCCTGGTCACACCCGCCACGAGCTGGCAGCTCGCCGCCCGCGCGGTCGGGTCGTACGACGGGCCGATGGAGGCCGTCACCTGGGCCGAGTCGACGGTGGTGCAGGCGGTGCTGTCGCTGGCCGGCGACCTGGCCGAACACCTTGTCGACGCCGATGCTGTCCGCGATGTCGGCCGGCGCCTCGACGCCATGGCGGCCGGCGCGGTGAAGCTGCAGGCGCCGGGCCGCAGGGTCGTGGCCAGCCACCGCGCCCGCGAGCAGCTGCTGCCGCTCGTCGACCGCTACACCGCCCTCAAGCGCGAGCGCGAGCTGCTCGACTTCGGCGACGTGGTGGCGCTGGCCGCGCAGCTGGCCCGCGACTGCCCGCAGGTGCGCGAGGTCGAGCGGTCGGCCAGCCGGGTCGTGCTGCTCGACGAGTACCAGGACACCGGAGCGGCGCAGGAGGTTCTGCTGTCGTCGCTGTTCGCCGACGGCCACCCGGTCACCGCGGTGGGCGACCCCTGCCAGAGCATCTACGGCTGGCGCGGCGCAAGCGCCGGCACCCTGCGCCGCTTCCCGTCGTCGTTCGGCGCATCCCCGGCCGACCCGCGGACGCTGAGCACGACCTACCGCAGCGGCGGGCGGATCCTGCGCCTGGCCAACCGCGTCTCCTACCAGCTGCGGAGCGAGGGCGTACCGGTCCCGCGGCTGCGCTCCGCACCCGGCCGCGAGGACGACGGGCAGGTCCGCTGCGCCCTGC
>JBBSLB010000119.1:0-8335 GCA_038255675.1 Mycobacteriales bacterium | reverse complement strand
TTCACCCGATTGGCCTATTCAGCAGCCCCTCGAGAGGGTGGACGCACCTCGCGTGGCCGAGAACCTCACCCGCCACGATTCCCCCACAGGGCCACCTGCAGACCCCGGGCACCCCCTGATGGGCCGCTCAGCCGACTCCGGCGAGCTCCTTGGCCCGGGCGAAGGCGCCGTCGAGCATCGACGCGGTAAGCCGTCCGGTGAAAGTGTTCTGCTGGCTGACGTGAAAGCAGCCCAGCACCGCTAGGCCGCTCGGCAGCACCACCTCTGCGCCGTGCGCGAATTTCGGCAGCGGCGCCGGGACGTTCTCCCCCGCCCCGCGCAGGGTGGGCCACAGCGCCGCCCAGCCGTAGCCGCCGAGCACCACGACCGCACGCACGGTCGGCTGCAGCAGCCGCCACTCAGCGGACAGCCACGGTGCACACGTGGCGCGCTCGGCCGGCGTCGGCTTGTTCGCCGGCGGCGCGCAGCGGACGGGCAGCGTGATCCGCAGGTCCACGAGCGACTGCCCGTCGTACGCCGAGACCGACGTGGGCAAGGTGGCGAGCCCAGCCCGGTGGAGCGCGGCGAACAGCCAGTCGCCGCTGCGGTCGCCGGTGAAGATGCGCCCGGTCCGGTTGCCACCGTGGGCCGCCGGCGCCAGCCCGACGACGGCGATCCGCGCGTCGGTCGGGCCCCAGCCGGTGACCGGCCGTCCCCAGTAGTCCTCGCCGGCGAAGGAGGCCCGCTTCACCTCGGCGACCTCCTCGCGCCAGGCCACCAGCCGCGGGCAGGCCCGGCACACCGACGACCGGGCGTCGACCTCCTCGACCGACCCGGCGCTGCCCGCCAGCCGCGCCACCTGCGCCTTGGTGCGCGCGACGGGGGTGTCAGGCGTCGCGCGGTCCCGTGGGTGGCCCGTCCCGGGAGCGATCACGACGCGGGCACGCTCCAGGCGATGCCGTCGAGGATGTCGGACTCGCTCACCAGCACCTCGCTCAGGCCCAACCGGTCGACCAGCACGGCCAGCACGAGCGCGCCCGCCCCGATGACGTCGACCCGCCCCGGGTGCATGACCGGCAGCGCCGCCCGCTCCGCGCGGGTCAGCTGCAGCAACCGGTCACTGACGGCCTGCACGTCCGCCGCCGGGATGCGCGACAGGTGGATCCGGGTGGCGTCGTACGCCGGCAGGCCCAGCGCGAGCGCCGCCACCGTCGTCACCGATCCGGCCAGGCCGATCGTCGTGCGGGCCTGCTCGACCGGGACGACCTGCCGCACGAGCGCCAGCGCGTCCTCGACGTCGGCGACGGCGCCCCTCACCTGCTCCCGGGTCGGCGGGTCGTCGACGAGGTGGCGCTCGGTGAGCCGCACGCAACCGACGTCGACCGACCGGGCCGCCTCCGCGGCGGTCGTCCCCAGCACCAGCTCGGTCGAGCCGCCGCCGATGTCCATCACCAGGAACGGGCCCTCGGCCGGGTCGAGGCCGCGCGTTGCGCCGTCGAAGGACAGCGCCGCCTCCTCTTCACCACTGATGACCTCGGGCTCCACCCCGAGCACACCGACGACCATGGACTGGAACACGCTGCGGTTGTTGGCATCTCGGGTAGCGCTCGTCGCGACCATGCGGGTCTTCTCGACACCCAGCTCCCGGCACGTCGCGGCGTAGTCGACCAGCGCGACACGGGCGCGCTCGATCGCCTCGGGCGACAGCTCGCCGGTCCGGTCGACGCCCTGCCCGAGCCGGACGACCCGCATCTCACGGTGCACGTCGGTCTTGACCGAGCCGTCGACGTCGGCGACCAGCAGTCGGATCGAGTTGGTCCCGCAGTCGATCGCGGCAACCCTCACGACGAGCTGGGCCTCATGAGCGGGTCCGCTTGCCCGGCACCGCGTCGGGATCGTCCGGGTCCACGCAAGGCCCCTTGGCCCACCACTCCGGCAGCCGCTCGAGCGCCTCGTCGCCGAAGGGGTTGACTCCCTCCCCGACCGCAAGGCTGTGCGCGACGAGCACGTGCAGGCACTTGACCCGTACGGGCATGCCGCCCTGGGCCGGAACGCCCTCGAGCACCTCGAGCCGGTCCCGCCGCGAGACGTAGTCCTGCGCCGCCGCTTCGTACCGCGCCCGCAGCTCGGGGTCCTCGGCCAGCCGCGCCGTCTGCTCCTTCATCAGCCCGTCGGCCTCGAGCGTTCCGATCGCGGACGCCAGCCGCGGGCAGGTCAGGTAGTACAGCGTCGGGAACGGCGTGCCGTCGTCCAGACGCGGCTTGGTCTCCACCACGTCGGGGAGCGAGCAGGGGCAGCGGTGCGCCACGCCGGTCATCGCCCGTGGGGTGCGCCCGAGCTGGAGCCCGACAGCGGTGACGTCGCGCGGGTCGGGGTCGGTCACGGCGCGTCGGTCGAGGGCCGGTCGGCCTCCTGCACGCTGCCCCACACCTGGGAGTACCAGGGCGCGTCGGCACCGGCCGGCCCCTCGCCCTCGGCCTGGACGGCCGTCTCCTCCGGGGCGAGCACGACGTACGCCGTCTCGCCGGGGAGCACGAAGTGCAGCCGGCGGCGGGCCTCGGCGGCGATGTAGGCGGGGTCCTGCAGCCGCTCCTTCTCCGCCTCGAGCTCGCCGACCCGGACGCGGGCCGCGGCCTGCTCGGACTCGAGCGCGGCGATCTCACCGCGCTGGGCGAGGTACTCCCGCAGCGGGAGCGCGGCACTCACCATCAGCCCCACGACGAGCAGCGCCAGGACGGCGGCGCGCGGCGTGAGCGGGGTGCGGCGCGGGCCGCCACCGGCACGCCTGGCCCTGCGGCCGGCGACCGCGGGGGTCTCGGCGGGGACCTCGGCCGTAGCGCGGGTACGACTGGACGGACGGGTCGTCGTACCGCGTGCCGTGGTGCGGGCAGGGCGCGCCCCCGGCCGCGCGGACCGGCGGCCCGCGGTCGGACGGCGGGGCGTGCTCACGGGCTGTTAGGCCTGTCCCGAGAAGCGCGGGAAGGCGGCGCGCCCAGCGAAGCGCGCGGCGGCGTCGAGCTCCTCCTCGATGCGGAGCAGCTGGTTGTACTTCGCGACCCGCTCGGAGCGCGCCGGTGCGCCGGTCTTGATCTGACCGCAGTTGGTGGCGACGGCGAGGTCGGCGATGGTCGTGTCCTCGGTCTCGCCGGACCGGTGGCTCATCATGCAGCGGTAGCCGCTGCGGTGCGCCAGGTCGACCGCGTCGAGGGTCTCGGTGAGGGTGCCGATCTGGTTGACCTTGACGAGCAGCGCGTTGGCCGTTCCGCGGCCGATGCCGTCGGCCAGCCGGGTCGGGTTGGTCACGAACAGGTCGTCGCCGACGATTTGGACGCGGCTGCCGAGAGCGGCGGTGAGCCGCTCCCAGCCCTCCCAGTCGCTCTCGCCGAGCGGGTCCTCGATCGACACCATCGGGTAGTCGGCGAGCAGACCCGCGTAGTAGTCGGTCATCTCGTCGGCGGTCTTCACACCGCCCTCGAAGCGGTAGCCGTCGTCGCCGAGGAACTCGGTTGCCGCCACGTCGAGCGCGAGCGCGATGTCACGCCCGGGCTCGAAGCCCGCGGCGGTGATGGCCTCGAGAATGAGGTCGAGGGCGTCGCGGTTGCTCGGCAGGTCCGGCGCGTAGCCACCCTCGTCGCCGACCCCGGTGGCCAGGCCACGGCCCTTGAGCACCTTCTTCAGCGCGTGGTAGGTCTCGGCGCCCCAGCGCAGCGCCTCGGAGAAGCTGGCCGCGCCGATCGGCGCGATCATGAACTCCTGCACGTCGACGTTGGTGTCGGCGTGCGCGCCGCCGTTGAGGATGTTGAGCATCGGCACGGGCAGCAGGTGGGCGTTCGGACCGCCGATGTAGCGGAACAGCGGCAGTCCGCTGGAGTCCGCCGCCGCCCGGGCAACCGCGAGGCTGACGCCGAGGATCGCGTTGGCGCCGAGCCGGCTCTTGTCCGGTGTGCCGTCGAGGTCGAGCAGGACCTGGTCCACGATGCGCTGCTCGCTGGCCTCGATGCCGACCAGCTCCGGGCCGATCGTGTCGAGCACGGCGTCCACCGCCTGGCCGACGCCCTTGCCGCCGTAGCGGCTGTCGTCGCCGTCGCGCAGCTCCACCGCTTCGTACGCCCCCGTGCTCGCGCCGCTCGGCACGGCCGCGCGCGAGAGCGTGCCGTCGTCGAGGGCGACCTCGACCTCGACGGTGGGGTTGCCGCGCGAGTCGAGGATCTCGCGGGCGCCGACGGCCTCGATGGAGGGCACGGTTCTCCTGCTGCAATGGGGGGTGGGGAACGGCGGCGAGCCTATCCCCGACCTGCGAGGGTCTCCGGCCGACCCGCCGCGCCTGCTCAGCCGCGAAGCAGCCGGGCTCCGGCCTCGACCCGGCCGGGGCCGGTCGGCGTCGCGTAGAAGCCGCGCAGGCCGCGGCCCAGAGCATCGAGTGCAGCCACGAGCTCCTCGTCGTCCGCACCGCCGGGCCCGCGACCGAGGCAGAAGCGGCTGAACTCCACGCACGGCGGTGCGGGCTGGCCGTCGACGAGCTCGATCCGACCGCCGGCGGTCTCCAGCACGAGCGGACCGTCGAGCGCGTCCGGACCCCACGGCCCCGCGGTGTCGAGCAGCAGGCTCTCCCCCGCGACGCCGTCCACGAGGTGGTCGCCGAAGCGCGAGCGCAGCAGGTCGTAGTGGGCGCGGGGCAGCAGCGACAGCCCGTTGACGCCGCGGAAGCGGGTGTCGGGGTGGTCGGCGTGGTGCACGTCGAGCAGCGCCTCGCCGTCCAGGTGGCCGATGACGCCGGACGGCCTGAGCTCGAGCGCGTCGACCTCGAGCAGCGGCGAGGGGTCGAAGGCGCGGGCCGCCTTCGGGCCCGGCTTGAGGCGCGAGCGCTGCACCTGCAGCCGGACGACGGTGCCGATCAGCTCCACAGCGCCTCCCACTCCTTCGACGACAACGCGGACGGCTCGCGGCCCTCCGCGCGGACCACCCGCTCGAGCTCGGCCAGTCGGTCCCGGAAGCTGCGCGCGACGGTCCGCAGCTCCACCTCCGGGTCGAGCCCGGCCGCGCGGCAGCGCTCGACCAGGCCCCACAGCTCCCCGCCCAGGCCGTCGTACGCCGGCACCGGCGCACCGAGCCGGGCGGCCCGCTTCTGCAGCTTGGCCGCCAGGGCCAGCGCCGGCTGCGCGAGCGGTACGCCGTCGGTCACCGAGGTGCGGCCCTTCTCCGCGGCCTTGAGCGCCTCCCAGGTGCCCTCGAGGTCGTCGGCGTCGCCGTCGGCGAAGACGTGCGGGTGGCGGCGGACCAGCTTGTCGACCAGGTCGCCGGCGACGTCGTCGATCGACCACGGCGCCTCGGCCTCCTGCGCCAGCCGGGCGTGGAACGCGACCTGCAGCAGGACGTCGCCGAGCTCCTCGCGCAGGTCGACCAGGTCGCCGTCCTCCAGCGCCTGGTAGGCCTCGTACGCCTCCTCGATCAGGTAGGGCATCAGCGAGGCGTGCGTCTGCTCGGCGTCCCAGGGACAGCCGCCCGGCGAGCGCAGCCGGTCCATCACCGCCACGACGTCCAGGAGGCGCGCACCGGGCGGGTCGTAGGAGCCGTGCACCTGCTCCACCACGACGCCCGACGCGAAGGCGCGCCGCCCGACCGCTCGGACGAGCTCGGCGTCGGAGTCCCCGGTGGTCAGCCAGACGACCGTCTCCCCGGCGGCGGCCCGGTCGTGCAGCACCTCGGCGGAGGCGTCAGCGACGCGCACGTCGATGCCGGCGTCGCGCAGGAACGGCAGCTGCGGCGAGTCCTGACCGGTGAGCACGGCGCCCGCCCGCAGCGCCGCCCACGCCGGCCAGGACAGCAGGCCGGGCGGCACCCGCGGAGAGACGACGACAAGGACCAGCCGCCCGGTCACCGCAGGCCTACTGCGCGGCGGGTGACTCGGTCGGAGCAGGCGGCGCCTCCGACGCGCCGGAGCTCCCGCCGGTGGTCCCGTCGCCCTGGCCGGGCGAGACCACGCCGCTGGGGCTGTCAACGGCGATGATGCTGCCGGTCTCGCTGTCCCATTCACCGAAGCGCGGATTGACCGTGACGCCGAGGCGCGCCGCGGTCGCCTGGAGCTCTGCCGAGACCCGGGTCTGCCGCTCCTCCTGGAGCGAGGCGCGCCGCAGCTCCGGCTTGGCCTCCGCGAAGGTGGTCGTCTGCCGCTCCTGGACCTCGACGACGTGCCAGCCGAACTGCGTCTGCACCAGGACGACCTCGCCCACCTCCGCGCCGAAGACGGCGTTCTCGAACTCTGGTACGAACTGCCCCGGGCCGGCCAGGCCCAGCTCGCCACCGCTGTCCTTGTTCGAGGTGTCGATCGAGAGCTCGGCGGCGATCGGCGCGAAGCGGGACCGGTCGGCGGTCACGTCGGCCAGCACCTGGCGGGCGGTTGCCTCGTCCTCGAGCAGGATGTGACGGCTGCGCACCTGGTCGTACTCCGCGATGTTCTGCGTGTAGAGGGCCCGCAGGTCCTCCTCGGGGACATCGACGCTCTCGGTGAGGGCGTCGCCGAGCTTCTGGTCGAGCACGACGCTGCGGACGAAGAGCTCGAGGTCCTCGGCGGCAATGCCGTTCTGCGCAGCCTGCTCGAGCAGCGCCTCGCGGCCGCCGGACCGCTGCTCCAGGTCGGCCAGCCGGGCGGCCACGTCGCCGTCGGTCGCCGTCACGTCGTTGTCCGCGGCGGCCTGCTCGAGCACCTCGGCGTTGATGAGGCGGGTCAGCGCCTGGCGCTGGAACTCCACCCGGTTCGCGCCGAACTGCGCCTGTGCCTGGGGGTCGGACAGGCCGCGTTCGACCAGGCCCTGCAGGTCGTCGGTGCTGACGCTCGTCTCGCCGACCACGGCAGCCGCGCCGGGGCGCGCCTGGCCGTTGTCACCGCACCCGGTGAGCAGCAGGAGGGTGGCGCCGGCGGCGAGGGCCAGCCGACGAGGGGTGCGGGTCACGAGAACGCGGTCCTTCCGAGAGAGGTCGAGGTACGGGTTACAGGATGCCGCAAGGCGTGTGTGGTCACTGTTGGGCGGCCGCGGCGCTCGCGGCGACGGTGTCGCCCAGGACGGCGTCGAGCAGCGTGCGGACCCAGTCGAGCAGTGGCTCGTCGCGCAGCGGTTGGCCGCCGATGCGCGCCGTCGTCGGACGCGGGACGAGCACCGTCCCGACGGTCGGCTTCACGACAGAACGCGGGTAGAGCCGTTGCAGGCGCATGGTCTGGCTCTCGCGCAGCTGCAGCGGGGCGAAGCGGATCGAGGTGCCCTGCACGCTGATCTCGGTGAGCCCGAACTGCCGGGCGTAGGCGCGGAAACGGGCGACGGCGAGCAGCCGCTGCACCGGGTCGGGCAGCGGCCCGTAGCGGTCGGCCAGCTCCTCGCGCACGGCCTCGATGGCGGCCTCGTCGTAGGCCGACGCGAGCCGGCGGTAGGCCTCGAGCCGCAGCCGCTCCCCGGGGATGTAGTCGTGTGGGAGGTGCGCGTCGACGGGCAGGTCGACCTTGGTGTCGCGGACCGGCTCCTCGTCCTCGGCGCCGCCGCGCTTGAAGTCCGAGACCGCCTCGCCGACCAGGCGCATGTAGAGGTCGAAGCCGACGCTCGCGATGTGTCCGCTCTGCTCGCCGCCGAGCAGGTTGCCGGCGCCGCGGATCTCCAGGTCCTTCATCGCCACGGCCATGCCCGCGCCGACCTCGGTGTTCTGCGCGATGGTGGCCAGCCGGTCGTGCGCGAGCTCGGTCAGCGGCTTGTCCGGCTGGTAGGTGAAGTAGGCGTAGGCGCGCTCGCGGCCACGACCGACGCGACCGCGGATCTGGTGCAGCTGCGAGAGCCCGAAGGCGTCGGCCCGGTCGACGATGAGCGTGTTGGCGTTGGGGATGTCGAGCCCGGACTCGACGATCGTCGTGCAGACCAGGACGTCGAAGTCCTTCTCCCAGAAGCCGACCATCACCTGCTCGAGCGCGTCCTCGCTCATCTGGCCGTGGCCGGTCGCCACCCGCGCCTCCGGCACCAGCTCGTTGATGCGCTTGGCCACCCGGTCGATCGACTCGACCCGGTTGTGGAGGAAGAAGACCTGCCCCTCGCGCAGGAGCTCGCGCCGGATCGCCGCGCTGATCTGCTTCTCGTCGTACGGCCCGACGAAGGTCAGCACCGGGTGCCGCTCCTCCGGCGGGGTGAGGATCGTGGACATCTCGCGGATGCCGGTCAGGCTCATCTCCAGGGTGCGCGGGATCGGCGTGGCAGACATCGTCAGCACGTCCACGGCCGTGCGCATCTGCTTGATGAACTCCTTGTGCTCGACGCCGAAGCGCTGCTCCTCGTCGACGATGACCAGGCCGAGGTCCTTGAACGTCGTGTCGCGCGAGAGC
>JBBSLB010000118.1:0-8356 GCA_038255675.1 Mycobacteriales bacterium | reverse complement strand
GGGGTTCACGGTCGAGGCGAGGGTGCCGATCCCGGCGCCGAGCAGGATGACGGATGCTGCGGTCAGCCGGTCGTAGCCGAGGCTCAGCACGAGCGGGACGACGAGGGCGTAGAAGCCGAGCGTCTCCTCGGCCATGCCCTCCGTCGTGCCGCCGATGGAGAACAGCAGCATGAGGATGATGATCAGCGGGACGCCTCGACCGCCGAAGCGTGCGCCGACGCGGGCGAGACCGGCGTCGATGGCCCCGCTGCGCATCGTCATCGTGATGAAGACGCCGATCGCGAGGACGAACAGGAAGACGCCTGCGGCGCCGAAGAGCTCACCGCTCTCGTACGGGCCGATGAAGCCGGTCTCGCCGTTGGCCACGCCGTAGAGGCCGTTCACCGGCGCCATGAACAGCTGGTACAGCCGGTCGGTGAAGGACAGGTCGGCGTCGACCGCGGCGTAGCTGCCGGCGATCGGCCGGCCGTCCGCGTCCGTCTCGTACTGGCCCGTGGGGACGATGAAGGCCAGCAGCCAGACGGCGACGGTCACGGCGAACAGCACCGTGAAGGCACTGGGGAAGCGGAAGCGGTGCGACTTCTCCTCCGGCACCTCCGGTGCTCGGGTGGCGGTGGTGGTCACGGCGGTCTCCTCAGCAGTCGGAAGGGTGCGGAACCGACGTTCGCAGCGGGAGGGGCCATGATCACGGGCCGAAGGTCCCGGAGCGCAGGACCAAGGTCCTGTGCGCCGAGGCCCTTGATCGACCAGCCTGGGTCGAGCGCCCCGACAGCCGCGGGCGGAGGGGAGAGCGATGAGCTTCACGGTCCAGTCCGAGGTTGGCACGCTCCGCCAGGCGATCGTCCACAGACCGGACCTCGAGCTCAAGCGCCTGACGCCGGCCAACAAGGACGACTTCTTGTTCGACGACGTTCTGTGGGTCAAGCGCGCCAAGCAGGAGCACGACGCGTTCTGCGAGACGCTGCGCGAGCAGGGCGTGCAGGTGCACATGTTCGAGGACCTGCTGCACCAGACGGTGCTGCTGCCGGACGCCAAGGCCCACCTGCTCGAGCGGGTCTTCGACGAGCGGGTCTTCGGTCCGATGGCCGTGGACGCGCTGCGCAACTCCTTTGACGCCATGGACGACCAGCTGCTCACTCGCCACCTCATCGGGGGCATCTCCAAGAGCGAGGTCCTCGAGCGCGTGCTCGAGCCGAAGTCGCTGGCCTTCCGGGCGATGCAGCCGGACGACTTCGTGCTCCCGCCGCTGCCCAACCACCTGTTCACCCGGGACACCTCGGCGTGGATCTACGGCGGCGTCTCCATCAACTCGATGCGCAAGAAGGCGCGGATGCGCGAGACGCTGCACTACGAGGCGATCTACCGCTGGCACCCGTTGTTCGCCGACGCGCCGTTCCAGACCTGGTCGACCGGCACGGCCAACGGCGTCGCCACGACCGAGGGTGGCGACATCCTCGTGCTCGGGCACGGCGCGGTGCTCATCGGGATGAGCGAGCGCACGACGGCCCAGGGCATCGAGCGGCTGGCCCGGGAGCTGTTCGCCCGGGGAGGAGCCGAGCGCATCGTTGCTCTCGACATGCCGCGCTCGCGCGCCTACATGCACCTCGACACGGTCATGACGATGGTGGCCGAAGGGACCTTCACCAAGTACGCCGGGCTCGGGATGCTGCCGTCGTACACGATCACGCCCGGCCCGAACGACAAGGAGCTCGAGGTCACCGCACATCCCGCGAAGGACATGCACACCGCGATCGCGCAGGCGATGGGACTGCCCAGCATCACGGTGCTGACGCCGACGCAGGACGTCTGGTCGGCGGAGCGGGAGCAGTGGGACGACGGGTGCAACGTGCTGGCCGTCCGGCCCGGCGTCGTCGTCGCCTACGAGCGCAACGTCACGACGAACACCTTCCTGCGCAAGCACGACGTCGAGGTCGTCACCATCGCCGGCAACGAGCTCGGCCGGGGACGCGGGGGACCGCGCTGCATGACCTGCCCGATCGAGCGCGACAGCGCATGATCGCCACGGCCACCACCACAGGGAGACAGCCATGACGACGTCGCTGAGCGGTCGGAGCTTCCTCAAGGAGCTCGACCTCACCCCGGCGGAGTGGGAGGGCCTGCTCGCCCTGGCCGCCGAGCTGAAGACGGCCAAGAGCGCTGGGCAGGAGCAGCAGCAGCTGCGCGCACGCAACCTCGCCCTGATCTTCGAGAAGACCTCGACGCGCACCCGCTGCGCCTTCGAGGTGGCCGCGTACGACCAGGGCGCGCATGTCACCTATCTCGACCCGACCGGCTCGCAGATCGGCCACAAGGAGTCGATGAAGGACACGGCGCGGGTCCTCGGACGCATGTACGACGGCATCCAATACCGGGGCTCGGCGCAGGCGCTGGTCGAGACGCTCGCGGAGTTCAGCGGCGTCCCGGTCTGGAACGGCCTGACCGACGAGTGGCACCCGACCCAGTCGCTGTGCGACGTGCTGACGATGCGCGAGCACGTGCGGTCGGAGCGGATCACCGTCGCCTACCTGGGCGACGCCCGCAACAACGTGGGCAATTCGCTGCTCGTCGGTGCCGCCCTGTCGGGGATGGACGTCCGCATCGTCGCACCCGAGACGCTGTGGAACGACGACGAGATCGTGCGGCAGGCACGTGAGATCGCCTCGCAAACAGGTGGTTCCGTTACCGTCACAAGTGATGTCGCGGAGGGCGTGGCCGGCGCCGACGTCGTCTACACCGACGTCTGGGTCTCGATGGGCGAGCCCAAGGAGGTCTGGGCCGAGCGGGTCGCCCTGCTGCGCGACTACCAGGTCACGATGGACGTGCTGCGGGCGACCGGCCGCCCCGACGTCCGCTTCATGCACTGCCTTCCAGCCTTCCACGACCGCAGCACCGTCGTGGGGGAGCAGGTGTTCCAGCAAACCGGGCTCGACGCCCTCGAGGTGACTGACGAGGTGTTCGAGAGCGAGCACTCGATCGTCTTCGACCAGGCCGAGAACCGGATGCACACCATCAAGGCCGTGCTCGTCGCGACGTTGGCCGGCTGAGATGCGGATCGTCGCCGCGCTGGGCGGCAACGCGCTGCTGCGGCGCGGCGAGAAGCCCGACGCGTCGGTGCAGGCCGCCAACGTCGTGCGGGCCGTCGCGGCGCTGGCGCCGTTGGCCGAGAACCACGAGCTGGTCCTGACGCACGGCAACGGGCCGCAGGTCGGCGTGCTCGCCCTGCAGAGCGCGTCGGACCCGCAGCTGACGACGCCCTACCCGTTCGACGTGCTCGGGGCGCAGACCCAGGGGATGATCGGCTACTGGTTGCTCCAGGCGCTGCAGAACACCCTGCCCGGTCGTCAGGTGGCGGCGATCATCAACCAGACCCTCGTGTCGGCAGCCGATCCCGCCTTCTCGAACCCCACCAAGTTCATCGGAGAGGTGTACGACGAGCGGCGCGCGAAGGAGCTCGCGAACCAGCGCGGCTGGGCGGTCAAGGCGGACGGCGCGGGCTGGCGCCGCGTGGTCGGCTCGCCGCGCCCGCAGCGGGTGGTCGAGACACGGCTGATCCGGCTGCTGCTCGGCAGTGGAGCCGTCGTCGTCTGCGCCGGCGGCGGAGGTGTGCCGGTGATCCGGGACGAGAGCGGGCGGCTGGCCGGCGTCGAGGCGGTCGTGGACAAGGACCTGACGACCTCGGTGCTCGCCGAGGCGCTGGATGCCGACGTCCTCATGATCCTGACGGATGTCCCGCACGTGCTGCGCCGCTTCGGCGAGCCCGACGAGGAGCCGGTGCTGCGGGCCACGCCGGCGTCGCTGCAGGCGGAGGACTTCGCCGCCGGGTCGATGGGTCCGAAGGTCGATGCTGCGTGCCGGTTCGTCGAGGTCACCGGCGACATGGCGGCGATCGGGCGGATGGAGGACGCCGTGGCGATCCTGGAGGGACGCGCCGGGACGATCATCACTCCGCGCGGGAAGTACGGCGGTCCGGGCGACCTGTCGCCGCGACACTGAGGGCTCGCCGGCGTCACGTCAGCGGACGTGCCCACCGGGCCGTCGAGAGGCCGTCGAGCTGCACCTCGTCCGCCACGACGCCGTGCTCCAGGGTGCGGTGCTCGGGCAGCTGCGCCTCGGCGAGCAGGCCCAGCACCTGCAGGTTGTCGTCGTAGAAGTCTGCCGTCAGCCGGTCAGCGCCCTGCTCCGCGGCGCGCAGGACCACCCGCGCGACGAGCTCGCGGCCGAGCCCGATGCCCGCCCAGGCGAGGTCCACCGCGACGGCGACCTCCACCGCGGGCCAGGTGTGCTCGCCCTCGTAGCGGGCGATGCCGATACCGGTGCCGAGATCGTCGAACGCCGCAAGGGCGAACCGGCGCTCGTAGTCGACGGTGACCAGCCGAGCCAGGTCTCGCGGGGACCGGGGAGGAGCGCCGCCCAGGAACCGTCGACGCAGGGTGTCGGGGTCCGCGCGGGCGATCGCCGCTGACAGCTCGGCCTGGTCGGTAGGGACGACCGGGCGCAGGTGGGCGCGGCGGCCGTCCGCCAGCTCGACCTCGGCCTCGCACTCGACCGGGTAGCCGGCGGGACGGCTGGCGCTGTGCTGACTGACCAAGGGAACACCTCCGATGGACCGACCGTCCCCGCGCCAGGACCGGTGGCCCAGGGTCGAACGACCTGCCAAGCGTGCCCCACCGGTCCTGCGGTCCGGCGTGTCGCGTCCGTGGAACGGGCGGAACCGCCTTCTCCCGGGGTGCTCCCGACCTAGGGTTCGTGCCGTGAGGACGGCGGCGTGAACGGGCAGCTGCTCGCGCGCGCCCTGCGGCAGATGGCCACGGCCACGGACGGGCCGCGCGCGATGCACGACCTGGCCGAGCTGCTGGTGCCGGAGCTCGCCGACTGGTGCCTGGTCGACCTGCTGCAGCCGCCCGACCTCGTGACGCGCGTCGTCGCGCAGGGGCCCCACGGTCGGCTCGACCTGACGCACGAGCTGGGGGAGGTCTCGGCCCGCCGCTCGTCGGCGCAGGCCGTCGGACTGCTGGCCCGCCTGGTCGACGCGCCCGGCCGCCGGCTGCGGCTGGACGCCGCCGCGATCGAGGGAGCGGAACGCAGCGACGACGTCCGTACCCGGGCGCAGGCCACGCTGGCCCGCTCGCTCGGCACGACCGAGGCTCTGGTGATCGGCATGGCCAGCGCCGACGAGATCCTCGGCGTGCTCTCGCTCGGCCGGTCCGGCCGCTCCTTCGCCGCCGATGAGTCGGAGCTGCTGACCGACGTCGCCGCGGCCGCCGGGCTCGCCCTGTCCGGCCTGCGGCTACGTGAGCTGCAGCGCAGCGTGTCCACGGCGCTGCAGCGCAGCCTGCTCCCGCCGCTGCCACGGGTGCGCGGGCTGGAGCTGGCCGCGCGCTTCGTCCCCGCCGAGTCGGGGTTGGCGGTCGGCGGGGACTGGTACGACGCGTTCGTCCTGCCTGACGGTCAGATCGCGCTGGTGGTCGGAGACGCCACCGGCCACGACGTGCAGGCCGCGGCGCGGATGGCCGAGCTGCGCAACCTGCTGCGCGCCCTTGCCGTCGACGGACGCCAGCCGCCCGCGGCGACGCTGTCCCGCCTGGACGCCGTTGCCGACCACCTGACGACCGACCTGCCCGGCACCTGCGTCTACGCCCAGCTCGACCTGGCCGCCGGGCGGCTGCGCTGGAGCTCGGCCGGGCACCTCCCGCCCGTGCTGCTGCGGGACGGCCGCGCGGAGCTGCTCGAGACCGTGCCCGACCTCATGCTCGGCGTGCGCGCCGGCACGTCCCGCGCCGACCACGACGTCGAGCTGATCCCGGGCGACGTGCTCGTGCTGTACACCGACGGGCTGGTCGAGACCCGCCGCATCGCCCTCGACGTCCGGCTCGAGGCTCTGCGCCGGGCCGTGGAGCAGGACGCCGACCTCACCCCCGAGCAGCTCGCGGACGTGCTCGTCGCCCAGCTGTCCTCCGGCGAGGACGACGTCGCCATCCTCGTCGTGCGCATCGCCCCGGCCTGAGGACAGCATGCTCGACACGTCCCTGCGGGACTAGCCGGCCCGCCACCAGGGTTGGGCCCTGAGGTGAGCCCCTCCTCCGACGCCGGCCGCGTCGCCCTGCTTGTCGGCGCGCTGTTCGGGCTCGCCGGCATGGGCAGCGCCGCGGTCGCCGTCACCCTCCCGGCCATCGCCGACGACCTGGGGCTCAGCACCGGCGGCGCGTCCTGGATCATCAGCCTCTACGCGCTGATGCTGGCCGTCGCGACCGCCGTCTACGGCCGGGTCGCCGACCTGGCCGGCATCCGGCTGCCGCTCGTCGTCGGCGTCGGGCTGATGGCGAGCAGTGCGGTGCTGGGAGCCCTCGCCCCGTCGTACGAGCTGCTGCTCGCGGCGCGGCTGCTCCAGGGCGCGGGCGCTGCGGCGGTCCCCGTCCTCGGCATGGCCATCGTCAGCGCCCGGTACGACGGCGGGGTCCGCACCGCGGCGCTCGGCCGGGTCGCCGGCACCGCGGCCGCGGTCAGTGCACTTGGCCCGCTCGCGGGTGGGCTCGTCGAGCAGGCGAGCAGCTGGCGCGCTGTCGTCGCCCTGCCCGCGCTGGGCCTGCTCGTCGTCCCGGCGCTCTGGCGCGCCGTCCCGACGCAGGGGACGGGCGCCCGGCTGGACGTGCTGGGCGCTGTGCTGGTGGCCGGCACCGCCGCCGGTCTGGTGCTGCTCGTGCAGTCGCCGGCCTCCGGCGTCCTCGTGGCGGTCATCGGCGCGGTGCTGCTCGGGCTCGGCGTGCCCGCCGCGGCCAGCCGGGTGCGGCGTCGGCCCGAGGGCTTCCTGCCCCACGCCGTGGTCCGCGAGCCGGTCGTGGTCCGCAGCGCGCTGGCCGCCTCCGCCGTGCCGGCCGCGTGGTTCGCGCTGCTCATCGCGGTGCCGGCCGTGCTCGCCACGCGAGGTTGGACGCCGCTGAGCATCGGCCTGGCGCTGGTGCCGTCGGCCGTCACCGGCTTCCTGGCGCCGCGGCTCGCCGGTCCGCTGCTGCACCGGTTGCGGCCCGCCCGCTCGCTGGTCGTCGCCGGGTCCACCGCCGCCGTGGCGCTGGTCGTGGCCGCCGCGGGGGCCGCAGTCAGCAGCGCGGTGCTGCTCGTCTTCGCCGTGGTGCTCGTGACCTTCGCCTTCGGGCTCGGCCAGCCGGCGCTCATGGCCGCCGTCGGCGACGCCGTCCCGCCGGAGGTGCGCGGCGTCGCGCTCGGCATCGCGACGCTCGTCTTCCTCGTCGGCGGCGGTGTCGGGTCCGCCGTGGTCGGCGGCTTCGGAGAGCTGTTCGGCCTGGACCGCAGCCTGCTGCTGCTGGCTGTGCTGCCGCTGGTCGGCAGCCTGGCGCTGGTGCCCGGCATCCGGGCCGAGCGAGCGCTGGCCCGCTAGCCGACGTCGGGTCAGCGAAGGGCGACCAGGTCAGCCGGGTCGTCGGCGGGCAGGTCGCCGTCGACGACGGCCCCGACCTCCAGCCGCTGGAAGGCGATCGAGCCGCCGGTCGTGGTGAGGAAGGCGGTGTCGGCGGCGTCGCGCCCGGTGGCGATCCGCACCAGCGTGCTGCGCGGTGCGAGCAGCGTGGCGTCGACGACGACCCAGGCGCCGTCGACGAGGGCCTCGGTCACCGCGTGGAAGTCCATCGGGGACAGCCCCGGCGCGTACACCGACACGACCCGCGCCGGTACGTCGAGTGCGCGCAGCAGCGCGACGCACAGGTGGGCGTAGTCGCGGCAGACGCCCTGTCGGGCCAGCAGCGTCTCGACCGCGCCATCCGTGGGCGCGCTCGCGCCGGGGACGTACGCCAGCCGGGTGCCGACCCAGGCGGCGACAGCCGGCGCGAGCTCCGCTGCGCCGCGCACATGTCCGAGCTCGGCGTGGGCGACGGCCGCCAGCCGGTCGGACTCTGCGTAGCGGCTCGGACGCAGGTAGGTGCTCGCGTCCAGCGGCGCGCCCGGCCACGGGTCGGCCGCACCGTCGACGGTCGCCCGGTAGCGGACGGACAGCTCCCCGGGCGACGCCGAGCACAGGTGCAGGCGGCCGCCGGCGGTCGTGGCGTGCTCGGTGACGGCCAGCGACCGTCCGTCGAGGGTCACCTCGAGCAGCTCGTCGGCGGGCCGGCCGGCCACCGCCACCTGCAGCTCGACCTCGGCCGGCTCGAGCACGGTGGCGGTGAAGGAGGACTCGACGCGGCGCAGCACCCGTCCAGTGTCGCGCCGCGCCGCGCCGCGCCGGGGTCAGCCGAAGACGACGGTCCGGTTGCCGTGCACGAGCACCTTCGCGGCGAGGTGCAGTCGGACCGCCCGGGCGAGCACCAGCGCCTCCAGGTCGCGGCCGCGCGCGACGAGGTCCTCGACG
>JBBSLB010000117.1:0-8356 GCA_038255675.1 Mycobacteriales bacterium | reverse complement strand
CGTGCACCCGGCGCAGTGAGGTCGCTGCGTACGACATGACAGTCACCGGCGAGGCCGAGCGGGACAGCGGGGCAGCCAGCCCGTAGCGACCGAGCAGGTCGACCAGGCTGCGCTCGACCAGCCCGCCGTAGCGGGTGGGGTGCTTGGTCTCGATGTGCAGCTCGACGCGACGCCCGGCGGGCGTCCGGCTGTCGAGCACGAGCTGCAGCAGCCGCTCGAGTGTCAGCACGGTGCGCCGCTCGGTGTCCTGCTCGGCCTCCGACCACGCGGCCTCGAGCAGCGGGTCGCCCTGCCGCGCCTTCCACGACGCGAAGTCGAGCGCCTCGAGCTCGGACAGCTCGAGCGTGGACAGCACACCTCGCCCGTCGCTGGTGCGGTCGATCCGCCGGTCGTGCACGCAGACCAGCACCCCGTCGCGGGTCAGCCGGATGTCGCACTCGAGCGCGTCAGCGCCCTCCTCGAGCGCCAGCTCGTACGCGCCGAGGGTGTGCTCTGCGTGGGCAGCCGAGGAGCCCCGGTGGGCCACGACCTGCACGTTCCGGAGGGCGGGGGGCACGGCAGGACTGTGCCTGCCCTGGGCCGGCTTGTCAGCCGAACCGCCGCTGGACGGCGGGGTCCACCCCGTTGACGACGTCGACCGGCGGCTCGCCGGCAAGGACCCGCCGCAGGTTGGCGGTCGACTGGCCGAGGATCCGCATCGCGGCCTGCCCGGTGGAGCCGGCCATGTGCGGGCTGAGCAGCACCCGCGGGGCCGTGCGCAGTGGGGAGTCCGCAGGCAACGGCTCGGCGGAGAAGACGTCGAGCGCGGCGCCGCCGATGGCGCCGGAGGTGAGCCCCGCGACCAGTGCAGCCTCGTCGAGCACCTCGCCGCGCGCGCCGTTCACGACGAGCGCGCCGGGCTTGAGGCGGGTCAGCCGGTCGGCGTCGAGCAGCCCGCGCGTCAGCGGCCCGAGCGCGATGACGAGCACGACGACGTCACTGGTGGCGAGCAGGTCGTCGAGCTCGAGCCAGGTCGCCGGGGCGTCGTCGTGCCGGCTGCGCGACCAGTAGGAGACGTCGCAGCCGAACGCCCGGAACAGCTCGGCGGTGCGCCGGCCGATCGGTCCCATGCCGATCACGCCGACCCGGCTGCCGGCCAGCTCGCGCCCGCCCAGCGCGGTCTGCTTCCACTCGCCCCGGCGCACGGACGCGTCGCCCTCGACGGTGGCGCGCAGCATCGCGAGCGTCGCCGACACGCACCACTCGGCGACGCTGACGGTGTTGGCGCCGGCGCAGTTCGAGACCGGGATCCCCGCGGCCGCGAACGCGTCGAGGGCGATGCCGTCGGTGCCGACGCTCGGCTGCTGCACGAAGCAGACCCGCGGTCCGGGCTCGAGCAGGCGCAGCGACGGCGACCAGTCACCGACGACGACGTCGACGTCCGGCAGCAGCCGGGCCACCTCGGCCGGGGTGCGCTCGACCGGTGTCACGAGCTCGGTCCCCGGGACGTCGAACAGCGACACGAGCACGTCGTGCGGCAGTGGCGGGAGGGCGAGCACCCGCCAGGGCGCGCCGCCGGGCTCGGTCGTCATGCGCGACCCTTCCGTGCGGTCTCGCCGCCGTGCGGGCCGAAGAAGCGTGCCGCGGCGATGCGGGTGGACAGCGACCAGGTCGGATAGGCGTGCACGGTCTGCGCCAGCCGGCCCACGAGGGTGCCGGCGCGCATCGACAGCGCACCCTCGGCGATCTGCTCGCCGGCCATCGGGCCGACGACGGTCATGCCGACGAGCTTGCCGAGGAGCATTCCGCCGACGCGCCCCTCGACGGCGACGAGCTTGACGAAGCCGTCCGTCTCGCCGGCCGTGCGGGCGCGGTCGCCGGCGGTGTCGTGCACGACCGACACCCGGACGCTGTCGCCGTGTGCCGCGACGGCCTGCGCCTCGGTGAGCCCGACGTGGGCGACCTCGGGCTCGGTGAACGTCACCCACGGGACGACCCGGTCGTCCCACGCACTGCCCGACCAGGGCAGCTCACCGGCGAAGGCGTTCTTGGCCGCGAGCCGTCCCTGCTCGTCACCGACGTGGGTGAACTGCAGCGTGCTGGTGCAGTCCCCCGCCGCCCAGACCGTCTCCGCCGCACGCAGCTTCGCATCGGTGACGACGCGCCCCTTCTCCAGCCGGACGCCCACGCCCTCCAGCCCGAGGCCGTCCGTCGCGGGGCTGCGCCCGACCGCGACGAGCAGGTGCGAGCCGGCGACGTTCGTACCGTCGGACAGGTGCAGCACCGGCCCGGTCTCAGCGCGCACCACCTGCGCACCGGTGCGAAGCGCGATCCCCTCCCGCGCGAGCACGGCGGACAGGGCGCGCTGGGCCTCCGGCTCCTCCCGGCCGAGGATCGAGGGCATCCCCTCCACGACCGTGACCTGCGCGCCCAGCCGTCGGAAGGCCTGTGCCAGCTCGACGCCGATCGGCCCGCCGCCGAGCACGAGCAGGTGCTCGGGCAGCTCGCGCAGGTCGAAGACCGTGCGGTTGTCCAGGTGCGGCAGGTCGGCAAGACCCTCGACCGGCGGCACCAGCGCGCGCGACCCCGTCGCCACGACCAGCCGCTCGAAGGCGACCTCCCGTCCGTCCACCTCAAGGGCGTGCGGACCGGTGACGACGCCCCAGCCGCGCAGCAGGTCGATGCCCTGCGACGCGAGCAGCTCGGGCGACTCGTCCTGCTCGACCTGCGCGATGACCCGGTGCACGCGCTCCATGACGGCGGCGAAGTCCACGACCGGCTCCGCCGTGAAGCCGTACGCCGGGCCGGAGCGCGCGGCCTGGACCCGCCGCGCCGTCTCCAGCAGCGCCTTGCTGGGGATGCAGCCGTAGTGCGTGCAGTCCCCGCCCGGCCGCTCGGCCTCCACGAGCGCGACCCGCCGCCCGGCCTCCCGCGCGGTCCGGGCCGCCCCGAGTCCGGTGACGCCGGCGCCGAGCACGACCAGGTCGTAGTCCGTCATCCCGGCATCCTGTCAGCGCCCGTGAGCGCTCGCCGCCCGCCTGGCGAGGAACCGGTCCAGCACCTCCGGACGCACCCCGTCGCCGGAGCCCAGGTCCTCCGCGGGCACGACGCGCAGCAGCACCTGCACGTCCTGGACCTGCACTCGGCGACCGCGTCGATCCGCACCTCGCGGGGCCACGGATCGCCGGGGGGCACCAGCCTGGTGGCGAACCACCCGACGTTGCGCAGGAGCCACTCGGGCTGCGGCCCGCGCACGTGGGCCGGCCGGATGTTCGGCGGGCTCAGCTGCCCCTCGCAGGAGAAGAGCGCGATGTGCCGCTGCAGCAGCGCCGCGAGGGTGACAAGGCCGCGACCCCCGCCCGCGCCGCGAGCGAGCGCTGGCTCAACCCCACGCCGTACCGCGCCGTCCTCAGCAGCCCCCCGACATCCACGCCCTCAAGGCTGCATGTCGTGACAGCCTGCGTCCCCCTGCCCGATCAGCCTGTGGACGGCCGGGCGGCCCGATACCCCGACACCCCGACGTGGCGTGTGTGTCGCAGCGCTCGGTGCACCAGCGGTCAACATCCGGCAGTTCTTGACCTGTCCTGCACCACCCGCCGCACCACACATCGCACCTCGCGACGACACGCCGCCGGCCCGCGTCGCCGCCCGACTACTTCAACAGGCGGGAGAGGCGGCGGTCGGCGAGGGGCTTGCCGTCGGTCTGGCAGGTGGGGCAGTACTGGAGCGACTTGTCGGCGAAAGACACCTCGCGGACGGTGTCACCACAGCGCGGGCACGGCAGCCCGGTGCGGCCGTGCACCGACAGGCCGCTCTTCTTCTCGGCCTTGAGCTTGCCGGCGGCCAGCCCCTCCGCCCGGCCGACGGCGTCGCCCAGGGTCGTGACCAGCGCCGTGTGCAGCCGGTGCACGTCGTCGGGCGTGAGGTTGCCGGCGGGCTTGAAGGGCGAGAGCCCCACAGCCCAGAGCACCTCGTCGCTGTAGGCGTTGCCGACGCCCGCGATGAGCGACTGGTCGGTGAGCACGCCCTTCACCTGACCACGCACCCCGGACAGCAGCCCGGCGAGGACCTGCTCGGTGAACGCCGCCGACAGCGGGTCGACGCCGAGCCGCGCCACGCCCGGCACCGACGACACGTCGGTCGTGACGTAGACGGCCAGCCCCTTCTTCGTCCCTGCCTCCGTGAGGTCGAATCCGGAGCCGTCGTCGAGGTGCACCCGCAGCCCGATCGGCCCCTTGCCCATCCGCGGCGGCGCGGTCGGCAGCGACTCGCGCCACTGCAGCCAGCCGGCCCGCGCCAGGTGGGTGACCAGGTGCAGTCCGCTCACGTCGAGGTCGAGGAACTTGCCGTGCCGCGCGACCGACGTCACGTCGAGACCGGCCAGCGCCGTCGGCGCAGGGTCGTACGTCTTGAGCACCGCGATGCTCACGACGTCGACGCGGGCGACGACACGACCGACCGCGCGCTCGCGCAGGAAGGAGGCGAGCGCTTCGACCTCGGGCAGCTCCGGCACAGCGGCAGCGTCCTCGACGGCATAGCGGATGCGCAACCACGGGTACGGCCCGGGGCTCACGGTCCCGGTCCCACGGGGGCATGTCAGAGTGACGACAACACCGACGACCGGAGCCCGATGTCCACCGCCCTGCTGACCGACCGGTACGAGCTGACGATGCTCGAGGCGGCACTGGCGGGCGGGCTGGCCGAGCACCGCGCCGTCTTCGAGGTGTTCTGCCGCCGGTTGCCGCCAGGCCGCCGGTTCGGGGTTGTCGCCGGCCAGGGCCGGCTCGCGATGCTGCTGCGGCAGCTGCGGTACGGCCAGGACGAGCTCGCCGCGCTGGACTTCCTCGGCCACGAGGCGTGCGCCTGGCTGCGCGACCGGCAGCTGTCGGTGGAGGTGAGCGCCTACCCGGAGGGGGAGGTCTTCGTGCCCGGGTCCCCGGTGCTCACCGTCGAGGGGTGCTTCGGCGAGGGGCTGCTGCTCGAGACGCTCGTGCTGTCGGTGCTCAACGCCGACAGCGCGGTCGCCTCGGCGGCCGCCCGGATGACGCTCGCCGCGGGAAGCCGGCCGCTGCTGGAGATGGGCGGGCGGCGTACGCACGAGCAGGCGGCGGTCGCGGCAGCGCGGGCGGCGTACATCGCCGGCTTCGCGATGACCTCGAACCTGGAGGCGGGGCGTCGACACGGCGTACCGACGGCGGGCACCAGCGCACACGCGTTCACGCTTGCGCACGTCGACGAGCGCGACGCCTTCGCCGCCCAGGTCCGCACGCTCGGCGCCGGCACGACGCTGCTCGTCGACACCTACGACAACGAGCAGGGCATCCGGAATGCCGTCCACGTCGCGGGCACCGGACTCGGTGCGGTCCGTCTCGACAGCGGCGACCCGCTCGAGGAGGTGCCGCGTGCCCGTGCACTGCTCGACGCGCTCGGCGCGACCGGCACGCGCATCATCGTGACGGGCGACCTCGACGAGCACAGCATTGCGGCACTGGCCGCGCAACCGGTCGACGTCTACGGCGTAGGGACGTCGGTGGTCACCGGTTCAGGCGCACCCACCGCCGGTTTCGTCTACAAGCTCGTGGCCGTCGCGCGCGAGCCCGGACCCGACGCACCGCTCATCCCGGTGGCCAAGACCTCGTCCGGCAAGCACACCGTCGGCGGACGCAAGTGGGCCTACCGCACAGACAGCGGCGCGGAGGTGCTGCGCCTCGAACCCGGTGGTGAGGGTCGGCTGCTGCAGCACCCGCTGCCGACGACGGACGACGTCGCCGCCGCGCGTGCGCACTGCGCGCGTTCACTGGCAGAGCTTTCCGCGGGGGCGCGCGACCTCAGCCCCGGCACCGCCGCCTGGACCGCACATCTGGAGGACGCATGACCCGGACGTACGACCCTGCGACCGCGCTCGTCGTTGTCGACGTTCAGAACGACTTCGCCGATCCCGCAGGCAGTCTCGCTGTCGCTGGCGGGCCTGGCGTGGTGACGGCGACGAACGCCGAGGTGGCGGCAGCAGTCGGCGCGGGCGCCCTTGTCGTCTACACGCAGGACTGGCACCCGGCCGACACCCCGCACTTCGCCAAGGACGGCGGCACGTGGCCCGTGCACTGCGTGCAGGGCACGTGGGGCGCGCAGCTGCACCCCGACCTCGTGGTGCGCGGCGACGTCGTCCGCAAGGGTGAGCACGGCGAGGACGGCTACTCCGGCTTCACGATGCGCGACCCGGTCAGCGGTGTCTCGGTGCCGACCCCGCTCGCCGGCCTGCTGCGCGACCGCGGCATCGAGCGGCTGGTCGTCGTCGGCCTCGCGACCGACTACTGCGTGCGTGCGACGGCGCTCGAGGGGCGCGAGCACGGCTGGCCGGTCGTCGTCCCGTGGATCGCGGTCGCGGCCGTCGACCTCTCCTCGGGCGACGGCGAGCGCGCCCGGCAGGAGCTGCTCGATGCGGGGGTCGAGGTCGAGTGAGCCGGGCGCACCAGTGAGCCGGGTGTCGCCGGACGACGAACGCGCCTGGCTCGCGACCTACGAGCCATCGGCGTTCCCGCCCTTCGCGGTGACGGTCGACGCCGTGCTGCTGACCGTCCACGGCGGTCGCCTCAGCGTGCTGCTCGTCGAGCGGGACACCCACCCGTTCCGCGGCGCGCTCGCGCTGCCCGGCGGGTTCGTGCAGGCGGACGAGGACCTCGAGGCCGCAGCGGCGGGACGTCTCGAGCGCGAGACGGGCGTGCAGCGAGGTGCGGCGCACGTCGAGCAGCTCGGGGCCTACGGCGACCCGCGCCGCGACCCACGGATGCGCGTGGTGTCGGTGGCGTACCTGGTCTTCGCGCCCGACCTGCCACCGCCGGTGCCGGGCCGCCGGACCCGGTCCGTTGCCTGGGTGCCCGTCGAGCAGGTGGACCCGGGAGCCTTGGCCTTCGACCACGGGCAGGTGCTCGCTGCGGGTGTCGAGCGCGCGCGGGCCAAGCTCGAGTACTCCCCGCTGGCCGCCGCGTTCGTCGGCGACCAGTTCACCGTCGCTGAGCTGCGGCGGGTGTACGAGGCGGTGTGGGGCGTGCTGCTCGACCCGCGCAACTTCCACCGCAAGGTGACGGGCACGCCGGGCTTTCTCGTGCCGGTGGGGCGACCGGCGCCGGTGGGGCCGGAGGGCGGGCGGCCCGCGGCGCTGTTCCGCCGCGGTGGGGCGACCTCGCTGCACCCGGCGATGCTGCGCCCGGCCCGGTCGTGGAGCGACGGAGCCCGGCCCCCCGCGTAGGCGGACCGGCCCCGTCGGCCGGGCGCCCGTACTGACAAGGGGCGCCCGTACGCCCTTCCGGCCGCTCGTACTGATCGTCATGTCGGTCCTCGGTCCGTTCAGGCCCCGAAACCGACCTGAGGATCAGTACGACCGGAATCGGGGCCGACCGAGCGCGCCTCGGGGCGCGCGCTCCCGGAAAGCACGGCCGGCCACCCGACGGGCGGCCGGCAAGCCCGCCAGAGCCCGGCCCCCGCAGGGAGGCCACCCCGGTCACCGGCACCCGTACGCCCTCCCCGGCGCTCGTACTGATCATCATGACGGCGAACGGCCCGTTCTGGCCCCGAAACCGTCCTAAGGATCAGTACGACCGGGCTCGGGGCCGACCGAGCACGCCTCGGGGCACGCCCTCCCGGGCAGCACAGAGCCCGGCCCTCACGAGAAGGGCCGGGCTCGGTCGTGCAGGGACGGCGCGGGTACTGCTAGGCGATCGGGGCGACCGTCTCGCGGCGACCGCTCAGGGCAAGGCCGCCACCCACGACGACCAGGCCGGCACCGAGAGCCAGCAGCAGCGAGGTCGTGCTGCCGGTGAAGGGAAGTGCGCTCGGGGACGCGGTCGCAAGACCGATGCCACGTGTCGGCGCAAAGGCCTGCTGGGCCGGCGAACCGGTGATGACCACGCCACGGCCAGCGGACGGGGCAGGCTGGGCATTGATCGGGAGAACCGGGACGACCGGCGTGTTCACAACCGGGGTCTCGACGACGGTGCCGCCGCCGTTGGCTGGCGGATTCACGACGGGGGGGGTCCCGGTGCCGGCATCTGTCTCGACACCGTCGACGGCGGTACCGGGGGTCTCCGGGCCGACCGGGTTCTCACCAGCCGGGTTCTCACCGACCGGGTTCTCACCAGCCGGGTTCTCACCAGCCGGGTTCTCACCAGCCGGGTTCTCACCAGCCGGGTTCTCACCAGCCGGGTTCTCACCAGCCGGGTTCTCACCGCCGCTGCCCGGGTTGACAACGCACGCGGCGAAGTCCTCGACGAGCACCTCGACCTCCGTGGTGCCCGACTTTGCTGTCACCATCACGATGTCTCCGGTGAAAGTCTCCTCGTACTCCAGGCCGTCGAGCTGCACCTCGTCCGTCGAGCCGTCG
>JBBSLB010000116.1:0-8382 GCA_038255675.1 Mycobacteriales bacterium | reverse complement strand
TCGCCGGGACCGGCGGTGCGTGCGCAGCCCCGCACCTGGCGGGCGGCGAGCAGCCGCCCCGGCCGGCCCAGGAGGAGGAGCGGCGCCACCAGCTCATCGAGCGCCTCGCCCGGTCTCCGCCCGAGCAGCAGGACCAGGCTCATGAGCAGCGAGCCGAGGATCAGTCGGGGCAGCAGGAGCAGCGCCCGCCACCCGGCGGTGTTCGCCAGCAGCACGCGCAGCGCCGCCGCCCGGTCGGTGCGGGCGGTGCTGCCGGGGGCACTGTCGAGGGGGCGCGCACCGGTGGTCAGCGCACGGGCGTGCCGGACCCGCGCCTGCGGGACGACCACCACACGACCGCCCGCGGCACGCACCCGCCAGCCGAGGTCGAGGTCCTCGCGTAGCGCGAGCTCAGGATCCAGACCCCCTGTGGTGCCGAAGGTCTCGTGCCGCACCAGAGCGCCGGCGGTGCCGATGGCCAGGACGTCGCGAACGCCGCCGTACTGCCCCTGGTCGAGCTCGCCAGGCTCGACGCCGTGCGCCGCGCGGCCAGCGCGGTCGACGGACAGGCCCACCTCGACGAGCATCCGTGGGTCGGCCCAGTCGACGGCACGCGGTCCGAGCAGCCCAGCCGTGGGGATGTCCGCCGCTGCGCGCAGCAGCCGCTCGAGCGCATCGGGATCAGGGGCGCTGTCGTCGTGCAGCAGCCACACGAAGCGCGTCCGCGGCGCCTCGCGCAGGCCGGCCGCCACCGCCGCGGCGTACGAGGTGCGTCGCGGGAGCTCGACGACGCGGCCGAGGGCGCGGCGCAGGAGCTCGACGGAGTCGTCGGTACTGCCGGTGTCGACGGCGACGAGGTGGGCGGGGCGGACAGTGGAGTCAGCCAGGGCGCTGAGCACCTCGGGCAGCCAGCGGCTGCCGTCGTGGGCGACCAGCACCGCGGTGACGGGGACGACCCGTGCAGCCATGGCGGAGTGGGACCGGGACCGAGGAGGCGACCGACCTGCCGGTCCGGCGGTCGGGCGTCGTGCGGGGAGGTGCGGGCGCGCCGGCTAGCCGGCGGCGCGCTTCAGACGACGGCGCTCGCGCTCGGACAGCCCGCCCCAGATGCCGAAGCGCTCGTCCTGCTCAAGGGCGTACTCCAGGCACTCGCCCTTGACCTCGCAGCCGACGCAGATGCGCTTGGCCTCCCTCGTCGACCCGCCCTTCTCGGGGAAGAACGCCTCGGGGTCGGTCTGGGCGCAGAGCGCCTGCTCCTGCCAGCCCAGCACACCGGTGTCGTCGGTGTCGGGACCCGCACCCAGGGCGGCCAGGTAGATCGGCTCGCTCATCTCGTCTCCTCAGACCAGAGATCGGACGGCCCGGCGAACGCCGGACCGCGGTGGGTGTCACCGGGCAGTCGGCGTGCGAGCCTGCTGTCCGGGGGGAACGACACTGGTGGAATTACACGCGTGTCCTGCCCTCACGTCAAGGCCCAGGGGTGCTACAGACAGTTGGCGGACGACGTGGTAGGCCGTTCAGCCCAGCGTGATCGCCCTGCTGCGCATCGTGATCATCTGGCCGGCCGGCTGACCCCGCCCCGGATGTGGCGATCACGCACTCTCGCGGCGCTGAGATGATCGCCACAACGCCGCGCGGCCCGGATCGGCGGAGTGGCGCTGCTCCTACGGACGTCGGAACAGGTTGCGGTTCTCGGTCTCCTCGAGCTCGTCGTCCTCGCCGGGAGCGGCGTCGGCGGTGCGGCTCCCCCAGCTTGCCTCCGGCGCCTGGTCGACGGCCTCGACCGGAACCTCGGCGGCAGCCACCTGCTCAGCCGGCCTGTCCTGCACCGGCTCATCGGCCTGAGCAGTCCAGTCCTGGGTCAAGGATTCCGTTGCAGCCGGGGCCTGGGGCGCCTGCTGTGTGGCCGGCGACGGCTCGAGCGGCGACGCGGCGGCTGCGAGGGCGACACCGACGTCCGGCACCGCCGGCATCTCGGCCAACCGCCCGGCGGACCCGCCGACCTTGGCCGGAGCCTTCTTGGTCGATGGTTCCTTGGCCGGCGCCGTCACCGAAGCGGCCTTCCTCGTGGGCGCGGCCTTCGTGGCCGCCCGAGCCGCCTTCGCGGGTGCAGCCGTCTTCCCCGAGGTGGCCGTCTTCCCCGAGGTGGCCTTCTTCGCCACGGGCGCCGTCTTCGCGGCGGGCGACCCCGCCGCCCCGGCTCGCCACGGCGGGCGCGCTGACGGGGCTGCCTTGACGGTCCTGCCCGGGCGCTTGGCGGGGCTGCCCGGGGTTGCCACCGACCCGCGCGCGACCGAGGGTGCCTGCGGCGGGCGGGCCGCCTGTTCACGGCGGAGGCGGACCTCGCGGGCCGCAGCCGCGGCGGCAGCGTCGTCGGGCACGAGCCGGGTGACCTCGTCCGGGACGTCGACCACCGGAGGGGTGGGCTGGCCGACCGCACTGCGGTAGCGCTCGGCGTCGCGGGCGTCGCGCCGCCGGTGGACGACATCGCCGACGCGGCCGGCGAGCGCGGTCCGCTCCTTGGCGGACAGCCCGGAGGCGAAGCTGTCCAGCACGTCGTGCAGCACCCGGTCGCGCTCGGCCTCCAGCAGCCGGTCGCGCTGCTCGAGGTAGGCGACGAGCACCTTCCCGGCGCGCGAGAGGGCATCGGTCCCGGAGTCGAGTCCGTCGCGGGCGCCCTCCACCTCGTCGGCGGCACGGGCCAGCTCCTCGCGGACCTGCGCCAGCTGCACCTCGATCTCGGTGCGCACGTCGCGCACGACGTTCTCCGCGACGGCCTTTGCGCCCTGCACGACCTCGAAGGTGCGCGTGGGCCACTCGGCCCGGAAGCCCTCGACGGCCTCGGTCAGCCGCTCCTGGACGCCGGACAGCTCGCCGAGTCCCTGGACCGACCGCTCCGTGGCCGACGTGGACAGCCCCACCGTGACGTCGAGCTCGGCCAGCGCGGCGAGCTGCTCCGAGGTGCGGGTGATGAGCTCCCTGTGCAGGTCGCCGGCCGCCTCGATGACGTCGTCGCGCACGACCTCGATCAGCCCGCCGAGCGCGCGCAGCGCCTCGCTGGTTGCCGTGCCGGCGACGGCGACCTCGTCGACGCGTGGCGTGAGCGTGCCGATCTCGGTGGCGACATCGCTGCGCAGCGCGGCCATCGCGTCGCTGAGCTGCGACCGCACGCCCTCCACACGGCCCTCGACAGAAGACTGCAGGCCCGACAGCTGTCCGGCGGCCACGTCGTCGCGAGCGACCAGCTCGGTGCGCAGGGCGACCACCGCGCCGCTGAGCCGCTCCACGACCTCGTCGAGCTCGGCCCGGGTCTCGTCGCGGCCCTCGGCCCGCGCGCCGGTCACCGATGCGCCGAGCCCGGACAGCGAGCGGTCCAGGACGTCGCCGAAGCCGTCGAGGGCGCTGCGGACGGTCGCGGCCAGCTCGGTGACGGCGGTGCGGCTCTCGACGGCGTCGCTGCGGGCGGTCTCGAGGGCACCGAGGACGTCGCGGCGCAGCTCGTCGGTGTGGAGCCGCAGCACGCCGGACAGCCGCTCGAACAGCGAGTCCTCGAGCTCGGACAGGCGCGTGTCGGTGACCTCGCGGCCCTCGTCGGCAATCCGCTTGTCGAGGTCGCGGACAGTGCTGGCGAGGGTGCCGAGCAGGTCGGTGGTGGTGCTGGCGCCGTCACGGGCAAGCGCCTCGATCCGCTCGCAGAGCCCGTCCAGGGCGTCCTCGAGAACGGCCATGCGCGACTCCAGCGCGCCGCGGGCGTCCTCGAGCGCACTCTGGGCGGCGACGACTGTCTCGGCCTCGCGGGCGAGCGCGCTGCTGACCGACTCCGCCACGACGTCGACGCGCTGCCCCACGGCGGCGGCGAGGCGGTCCGTGAGCTCGTCGATCCGCTGACCGGTGCGTGTCGGGATCTCGTCGAGCCCCTCGCGCAGCTCGCGGGCCAGGCTGGGCAGGCCGTTGCGGACGTCGTCGACCCGGCCACCGACCCCGTCGATGCGGGTGCTGAGCTCGGAGACGCGGCGCACCAGGGTGGCGGTCTCGTTGCGGCTGGCCGCCACCGAGCCGGAGAGCCTGCCGCCCAGACCGTCAAGGTCACTACGGACTGCACCGGTCTCCGCGCGCAGCGACCCGAGTTCTGTTCGTACAACGCCGATCTCGGCACGCAGGGCCCCGACGAGCGCGGCGACCGCAGCACCCTCGCCCTCTGGCTCGTCGCTGGAGGCGGCGGCCAGCTGCTCGATCCGCCGCGTCAGCGCATCGGGGTAGTCAGCGGTGCTCACGTCCCACTCCCAGGCTCGAGGTGAGCGCAGCGTAGTGGCGGGAGGACGTCCCGGCCGTCAGGCCAGCGGGAGCACCACGCGCTCCTTCCGGGCGGCCTCCCAGCGCTCCTGCGGCACCGTCCCGTACGTCGTCGTCCGCTGCCGCGGGGTGCGGCCGGCGTCCCGGACCATCGCCTCGAGGTCCGCCACCGACCGGCGCGAGCCGTAGGCCGAACCGGCCATGCGACTGATGGTCTCCTCCATGAGCGTGCCGCCGAGGTCGTCCACACCGCCGGCGAGTACCGCCGCGCACTGGTCGGGGCCAAGCTTTACCCAGGACGCCTGCACGTGGTCGATCCGGCCGTGCAGCAGGAGCCGGGCGACGGCGTGCACCGCGCGGTTGTCCCGTGCGGTCGGGCCGGGGCGCGCGACGCCGGCGAGGTAGATCGGCGCCGAGGTGTGCACGAACGGCAGCGGTACGAACTCGGTGAAGCCCCCGCTCTCGCCCTGCAGTCGCGCGAGCAGCTGCAGGTGAGCGACCCAGTGGTGCGGCTGATCGACGTGGCCGTACATCATCGTGCTGGTCGTCGCGATCCCGAGCCGGTGCGCCGTGGTGACGACCTCGATCCACTGCGCGGTCGGCAGCTTGCCCTTGGTGAGCACCCACCGGACGTCGTCGTCCAGGATCTCCGCGGCCGTCCCCGGCAGGCTGTCGACGCCCGCGTCGCGCGCCGCGGAGAGGAAGTCAGCGATCGACAGCGACATCCGGGCCGCGCCGTTGACGACCTCCATCGGGCTGTACGCGTGCAGGTGCAGCCCTGGGGCGGCGCCCTTCACGGCGCGGGCCAGGTCGAGGTAGGCCGACCCGGGCAGCTGCGGGTCGATGCCGCCCTGCATGCAGACCTCTGTCGCGCCGACGTCCCACGCCTCCGCGGCCCGCTGCGCGACCTCCTCCAGTGACAGGGAGTACGCGTCGCTGTCGGTGCGCCGCTGCGCAAAGGCGCAGAAGCGGCAGCCCGTGTAGCAGACGTTGGTGAAGTTGACGTTCCGGTTCACCACGTAGGTCACGTCGTCGCCGACGGTGTCGCGGCGCACGTCGTCAGCCAGCGCGCAGACGGCGTCGAGCTCGGGCCCGTCGGCGGTGATGAGGGACAGTGCCTGCTCGGCGGTCAGCGCCGCCGGCCGGTCACGGGCCACCCGCAGAGCAGCCGCGACGTCGCCGTCCAGACGCGCGACGACGGCCGGGACCGACTCACGCACCGCGTCCCAGTCGCCGTAGACGTCGTCGAAGTCCGAGCGCCGGTCGGCGGTGCGGCCGCTGGTGTCGACGGTCTCGTGCAGGTCCGTGCGGCCGCTGCTCGTCAGCCCGCCGTCGGGCTCCTGCCACGGCAGCCCCTTCGGGAGGACGTCGTTGGCGAGCCCGTCGGGGCCGGCGAGCGCGTCGACATGCGCAGCAAGGCGCGGGTCGAGCCACGGCTCAGCCAGGTACGGCGGGTGAGCGGTCAGCCGCTCGCGCAGCACGAAGCCGGACTGCTCGGTCATCCGGGCGAGCGCCTCGACCTGCGGCCAGGGCCGCTCGGGGTTGACGTGGTCGGGCGTCAGCGGCGAGACGCCGCCCCAGTCGTCGACACCGGCGCGCAGCAGCAGCGCGGTCTCGGCCAGGTCGACGAGGTTGGGCGGGGCCTGCACGCGCATCCGCGGCCCCATCACGACGCGGGTGACGGCGATCGCGGCGAGGTACTCCTCCATCGACGCGTCGGGGACCGACCGCATCGCGGTGTCGTCCTTGGCGCGGAAGTTCTGGACGATCACCTCCTGCACATGGCCGTGCCGGCGGTGCGCCGCACGGATCGCGAAGACGGTCTCGGCGCGGTCGCGCAGCGACTCCCCGATGCCGACGAGCAAACCGGTGGTGAACGGCACCGCGTGCCGGCCGGCGTCCTCGAGCACCTGCAGGCGTACAGCGGGGTCCTTGTCCGGGGAGCCGTCGTGCGCCTTCACGTGCGCCGTCGTCTCGAGCATCATCCCCATCGACGGAGCGACCGGCTTGAGCCGCTGCAGCTCGGCCCACGTCATGACGCCCGGGTTGAGGTGCGGCAGCAGGCCGGTCCCCTCCAGCACCGCCACGGCACAGGCGCGCACGTACGCGAGGGTGCTGTCGTAGCCCGCCTCGTCGAGCCACTCGCGTGCGGCGTCCCAACGATCCTCCGGGCGGTCGCCGAGGGTGAACAACGCCTCCTTGCAGCCGAGCGCAGCGCCCTCGCGCGCGATGTCCAGCACCTCCTCGACCGGCAGGTAGGGCGCGGGCAGCCGGCCGGGGACGGTCGCGAAGGTGCAGTAGTGGCAGCGGTCGCGGCACAGCCGCGTGAGCGGGATGAACACCTTGCGTGAGTAGGTGACGACGCCCGGGCGTCCCGCGTCGACCAGCCCGGCGTCGCGAACGCGACCCGCCACGACGAGCAGTGCATCGAGCTCCTCGGCCCGCGCACCGAGCAGAACCGTGGCCTCGTCGGCGTCGAGGGCCTTGCCGTCCCGGGCCCGCGCCAGCGCGCGCCGCATGCCCGAGTCCATGCAGCGACAGTACGTCCGCAGCTAGGAACGGCCCTGCCTCAGGGGCCGCACGGCGAAGGCCACCACGGTCTCCAGCGGACCCCGCCCCACGGCCCGTCGCCAGAGCACGGCGAGCAGCAGGGCAACGACGACCTGCAGCCAGTAGTACTGCGTGGGGTCGTCGGTGTCGGTCGCTCCGAGAACCCAGACGTGGGCGGTGTAGAGCGTCAGCGGCATGGAGCCGGCCGCGGCCAGCGGGTGCAGCAGCAGCGGCGCCACGCCCGCCGCCAGCAGCGCGAACCCGAGCAGGAGCAGCGCCGTCCCGGCCGTGGCGGCCAGGTCGAGCGGCGTCGTGCTGTGCGGGGCGTCGGTCGCCAGCCACCACGCGGTGGTCGTCGGGACCGAGCCGAAGCGGCCCTCGCGGACGACCTCCTCGACCGTCGCGCCGACGGGCAGCCGGAGCTGAGCGGCGATCCGGTCGTCGCCGCCGAGCGGCCCGAGCAGCAGCGCGCTGAGCCCGTGCGCGGCCAGCGCGAGAGCGGCCCCGGCGCCGGCCAGCAGCAGCGCGGTGCGGGTCCGCTGCAGGGCGAGTCGGCCGACGGCCATGCCCACGAGCAGGTACGCGATCCACGAGCTCGCCGGGTAGTAGCCGGTCACGAGCAGCTCGCTCAGCAGCTGCCCCGGCTCGGCCAGGTCCCCCAGGACGGGGCTGGCGGTGTCGCGCTCCGGCAGCTCGTCGCGGACGGCGAGGCTGACGAAGGGGACGACCACGGCGACGACCGCGGCGCTCGCGAGCAGCAGGCGGGGGCCGGCCCGCAGCCACGGGAGCGCGAGCACGAACAGCACCGCGTAGTAGGCGAGGATCACCGCGACGCCGCTGTCGGCGTCGCCGAGCCACAGGCCGACGAGCCCGATGAGCACCGACCGGACGACGAGGGCGAGTGCGTCACGCGTCCCCGGCCGGCGGTACGCCAGGGCGAGCCCAACGCCTGCCAGTACGGCGAACAGTGCGGCCGAGCGGCCGGCGAACACCACGTCGGTCCACGACGCGGAGCCGTCCGGGTCCTCGACGGGCAGGACGTGCACGGCCGCCATGCCGAGCAGGGCGACGCCGCGGGCGACGTCGACGCCGGCGATGCGGGACGGGGCACGGCTCGGCACGCCCCCAGTGTCGGTGGGCGTGCCACGCGACGCCGGGCAGACTGGCCCCATGGCCCACACGCACTCCTCCGACGCCGAGACCGACATCGCCTGCGCCATGGCGCACGGGGAGGTCGAGGCCCCCACCGGCGAGCGCCGCCTGGTGGCCGTCTTCGCCTCACCGGTCGCGACCCAGCTCGTGCACCTCGCGGCGCACGTCGGCTTCGCCTGCGTGGTGCTCGACCCGGCCGGCGACCTCGAGGGCGTGCGCAGCGTGCGGACCGCGGCCGAGGCCGGCATCGACGAGCACACCGACGTTGTGGTCACCGACCACGACCGGGCCGAGCTGGGCGACGTTCTCGCCGCGGTCCTCGAGACCCCGGCCCGCTGGGTCGGCGTCATGGGCAGTCCACGGCACACCGCGCCGCACGTCGCCGCGCTGCAGGAGCGCGGTGTGCCG
>JBBSLB010000115.1:0-8396 GCA_038255675.1 Mycobacteriales bacterium | reverse complement strand
GCAACGAGATCACCCCCGGCAACTTCATCTTCCGCACCCGCGAGTTCGAGCAGATGGAGATGGAGTTCTTCGTCAAGCCGGGGGAGGACGAGGACTGGCACCAGAAGTGGATCGACGAGCGCTTCGCGTGGTACCTCGACCTCGGCATTGCGCCGGAGAAGCTGCGGCTCTTCGAGCACCCGAAGGAGAAGCTCTCCCACTACTCCAAGCGCACCGTCGACATCGAGTACGAGTTCGGCTTCACCGGCTCGCCGTGGGGCGAGCTCGAGGGCATCGCCAACCGCGGCGACTACGACCTCACCGTGCACAGCAAGGCCTCCGGCGTCGCCCTGGACTACTTCGACCAGGAGTCCGGCGAGCGCTGGACGCCCTACGTCATCGAGCCGGCAGCCGGCGTCGACCGCTGCGCGCTGACGTTCCTGCTCGACGCCTACACCGAGGACGAGGCGCCCAACGCCAAGGGCGGCGTGGACAAGCGCGTCGTGCTCAAGCTCGACCCGCGGCTGGCCCCGCTCAAGGCGGCAGTGCTGCCGTTGTCCCGCAACGCCGACCTGTCGCCCGTCGCGCGCGACCTGGCCGCGAAGCTGCGCCGCGAGTGGAACGTCGACTTCGACGACGCCGGTGCGATCGGCCGTCGCTACCGCCGACAGGACGAGGTCGGCACGCCCTACTGCGTCACCGTCGACTTCGAGACCCTCGAGGACCAGGCCGTGACCGTGCGGGAGCGCGACGCGATGACCCAGGAGCGCGTGTCGTTGGACCAGGTGACCCGCTACCTGCACGACAAGCTCGGCCCGCTGTAGTGCGCACCCTCGTCGTCGACCACCCGCTGGTCGCGCACAAGCTGACCGCCCTGCGGGACGAGCGGACCGACTCGCCGACCTTCCGCCGGTTGGCCGACGAGCTCGTGACCCTGCTGGCGTACGAGGCGACCCGCGACGTGCGGGTCGAGCCGGTCGAGGTCACCACCCCCGTGGCGGTCGCGACCGGGTGCCGGCTGTCCCGTCCGGTGCCACTCGTGGTGCCGGTCCTGCGCGCCGGGCTCGGGATGCTCGACGGCATGACCCGGCTGCTGCCGACCGCCGAGGTCGGCTTCCTCGGGATGGTGCGCGACGAGACCAGCCTGACGGCGACCCCCTACGCGAACCGGCTTCCGGACGACCTGACCGGCCGCGAGGTCTTCGTCCTCGACCCGATGCTCGCCACCGGCGGCACCCTGGTGACGACCTTCCGGTTGCTCGTCGAGCGTGGTGCGGCCTCCATCACCGCCATCTGCCTGCTCGCCGCTCCCGAGGGCATCGCCGTGGTCGAGGAGGCGTTCCGCGACGACAGCGCCTGCGGCGTCACGGTCGTCTGCGCGGCAGTCGACGAGCGGCTGACCGAGAAGGGCTACATCACACCGGGTCTCGGCGACGCGGGTGACCGGCTCTACGGCGTCGTCTGACCCGGTGCTGCTTGCTCTCGCGCTGGCCGCGGCCGGCGTCGCGTTCACCTTCGCCGACCCGCGCATCAGCGAGTCCAGCGGACTGGCCAGCAGCAGCGCCCCGGGCATCGTCTTCACCCACAACGACTCCGGCGACGAGGCAAGGTTCTTCGCCGTCGGCGACGACGGCCGCACCCGCACGACGTACGACCTGCCGGACGTGCAGGCCCGCGACTGGGAGGACATGGCGCGGGGGCCGGACGAGCAGGGCCGCAGCAGCCTGTGGCTGGGCGACATCGGCGACAACAACGCGCTGCGCGACCAGGGGATCCTCGTGCACCGGGTCGCCGAGCCGGAGCCGACCGACCGCGAGCAGGTCACGACCGAACCGCCGACCAGCTTCCGGTTGCGCTACCCCGACGGACCCGGCGACGCCGAGGGTCTGATGGTCCACCCCACGACCGGGCGGCTCTACGTTGTGAGCAAGCCGCTGGCCGGAGCGGCTCGGGTCTACGCCGCGCCCCAGCCGCTCGACCCTGACGGCCCGAACCTGCTCGAACAGGTCGCCTCGGTGACCTTCTCGACGACGGGCACCGCGGGCGGGCCGGGGATCGGCAGCTTCGCGCAGGTGCTGGTCACCGCCGCCGACATCGCCCCCGACGGCTCGCGGATCGCGCTGCGCACCTACACCGATCTGTACGAATGGCCGCTGCAGGGTGACGACGTCGAGGCCGCGCTGGCGGGCGAACCGGTCGTGACACCCCTGCCGGAGAGCCGCCAGGGTGAGGGGCTCACCTACGCCGCCGACAGCGCGGCCGTGCTCGTCAGCACCGAGGGCGTGGGGACGCCGGTGCACCGCGTCCCGAGCGCCCGGCTCGAGCGGCCGGCGGAGCAGTCGCCGGTCGAGCAGTCGCCGGTCGACCGGGTGGCCGACCCGGCGCCCCGCTGGCCGCTCGTCGTCGGAGGGGGCGCCCTGCTGGCGGTCCTGCTCGTCGTCCGCGGGACCGTCCGGCGCCGCCGCTACCGAAGTCGGTAGGGTCCGCCTCCCCCTACGGACGAGGGTTCTCATGACGAAGTACGTGTACGCCTTTGCCGAGGGCGGCAAGGACATGAAGGACCTGCTCGGCGGCAAGGGCGCGAACCTCGCCGAGATGACCGTCCTGGGGCTGCCTGTGCCACCGGGCTTCGTCATCACGACCGAGGCCTGCACCACCTACCTGAGGACCGGGCAGGAGCCGCCGGAGCTCGCTGACCAGGTGGCGGACCATCTCGCCACGCTCGAGCAGGCCATGGGCAAGAAGCTCGGCGACGCGCACGACCCGCTGCTGGTCAGCGTGCGGTCCGGCGGCAAGTTCTCGATGCCGGGGATGATGGACACCGTCCTCAACATCGGGCTCAACGACACGAGCGTCGCGGGCCTGGCCGAGCAGGCCGGCAACGAGCGCTTCGCCTGGGACTCCTACCGCCGGCTGGTCCAGATGTTCGGCAAGACCGTGCTCGACGTCGACGGCGAGCTCTTCGAGCGCGAGCTCGACGCCGCCAAGCGGGCAAAGGGCACGCGCTCCGACCTCGACCTCGACGCGGCGGACCTGCGGGTGCTGGTACGGCGCTTCCAGGAGATCGTGGAGGAGCAGACCGGTGCGCCCTTCCCGCAGGATCCGCGGGTGCAGATGGACCTTGCGGTGCTGGCGGTCTTCGACAGCTGGAACACCGACCGCGCCAAGCTCTACCGCCGCCAGGAGCGGATCCCCGGCGACCTCGGCACCGCCGTCAACATCTGCACGATGGTCTTCGGCAACCTCGATCTGGACTCCGGCACCGGCGTCGCGTTCACCCGCGACCCCGGCAGCGGTCACCGCGGCCTCTACGGCGACTACCTGCAGAACGCGCAGGGCGAGGACGTCGTCGCCGGCGTGCGCAACACGGTGGGGCTGGAGGAGCTGGAGAAGCTCGACAAGGCGTCCTACGACGAGCTGCTGGGCATCATGGAGCGGCTCGAGAACCACTACCGCGACCTGTGCGACATCGAGTTCACGGTGGAGCGGGGCAGGCTCTGGATGCTCCAGACCCGCGTCGGCAAGCGCACTGCGGCCGCGGCGTTCCGCATCGCGACACAGCTCGTCGACGAGGGCCTCATCTCGCTGGACGAGGCACTCGAGCGGGTGACGGGGGCCCAGCTCGCGCAGCTGATGTTCCCGCGGTTCGGCTCGACGGAGCAGGCTCAGCTGCTGACCACCGGCATGGGGGCGAGCCCCGGTGCGGCGGTCGGCAAGGTGGTCTTCGACAGCGCGACGGCGGTGCGCGAGGCCGAGCGCGGCGAGTCCGTCGTGCTGGTCCGGCGGGAGACCAACCCCGACGACCTGTCGGGCATGATCGCCGCGAGTGGCATCCTGACCAGCCGCGGCGGCAAGACCAGCCACGCGGCGGTCGTCGCTCGCGGCATGGGCAAGACGTGCGTCTGCGGCGCCGAGGACCTTGAGGTCGACGCGCACGAGAAGACAGCTGCCATAGGCGATCTCGTTGTCCGCGAGGGTGACCTTCTCAGCATTGACGGCACGACGGGCGCGGTCTACCTCGGCGAGGTGTCGGTGACGCCGAGCCCCGTCGTGCAGTATTTCGAGGGAGAGCTGCGCCACGAGGACGGTGACGACCTCGTGCAGTCCGTGCACCGCCTGATCACCCATGCCGACGCGACCCGTCGTCTCGGTGTGCTCACCAACGCCGACAACGCCGAGGACGCCGAGCGCGCCCGCCGCTTCGGTGCCGAGGGCATCGGGTTGTGCCGGACCGAGCACATGTTCCTCGGCGAGCGGCGCCAGCTGGTCGAGGACCTGGTTCTTGCCGACACCCCCGAGGAGCAGCAGGCCGCGTTGGCCGCCATGCTGCCGCTGCAGCGCGCGGACTTCGTGGAGATCCTGCGTGCGATGGACGGGCTGCCCGTCACGGTGCGCCTGCTCGACCCGCCGCTGCACGAGTTCCTGCCCGACCTGCTCGAGCTGCAGGTCGAGCAGGCCGTCGCCGAGGCCACCGGCGCGACCATGGACGACAAGCGCCACCGGCTGCTCGAGCACGTCCGCCGGCTGCACGAGGAGAACCCGATGATCGGCCTGCGCGGGGTGCGCCTCGGACTGGTCATCCAGGGGCTGTTCGCCGTGCAGGTGCGCGCGATCTGCGAGGCCGCGGCGCAGCTCGCCGGTGAGGGCCTGGACCCGCGGCCGGAGATCATGGTGCCGCTGGTGTCGGCGGTGCAGGAGCTCGAGATCGTCCGAGCGGAGGCCGAGCAGGTCGTCCGGGAGGTGGCGGAGGCGACCGGCCGGAGCGTGCCGGTGCTCATCGGCACGATGATCGAGGTGCCCCGCGCGGCGCTCACCGCGGGGTCGATCGCGGCCTCGGCTGACTTCTTCTCCTTTGGCACCAACGACCTCACCCAGATGGGCTACGGCTTCAGCCGTGACGACGTGGAGGGGGCGTTCTTCAGCCGCTACCTCGACCTCGGCATCTTCGGGGTCAGCCCCTTCGAGTCGATCGACCCGGCCGGCATCGGCCGGCTCGTCCGGACCGCCGTCGACGAGGGCCGCGCGGCCAAGCCCGAGCTGCGCATCGGCGTCTGCGGCGAGCACGGCGGCGACCCGGAGAGCATCCACTTCTTCGCCGATGCGGGGCTGGACTACGTCTCCTGCTCGCCGTTCCGTGTCCCGGTCGCCCGGCTCGAGGCGGGCCGTGCCGCACTCGGGGACACGAGCAGCGACACTCGATAGGTGCTGTTCGCCTTCCGCTGGGTCCGTCGCCTGGTCTCCTTGGTCGTCCTGTCTGTCCTGCTCGTGCTGGGTGGCACCGCGGCTGGGGTGTGGTGGACCGCGCGCCAGGACGACCGGCCGGCCAGCGACGCGATCGTGGTGCTCGGCGCAGCGCAGTTCGACGGCCGACCCAGCTCGGTCTTCAAGGCCCGGCTGCAGCACGCCCGTGCGCTGTACGAGGACGGTGTCGCGCCGCGGGTCATCACCGTCGGCGGCAGCCGCGAGGGCGACCGCACCACCGAGGCCGAGGCCGGGGCGGCGTTCCTCGAGGAGCGCGGCGTCGAGGCGGTGGCCGTCGCCGAGGGGAGCAACACGCTGCAGAGCGTCGAAGCGGTCGAGCAGCTGATGCAGCAGGAGGGCTGGGAGACGGCGGTGCTCGTCACCGACCCATGGCACTCGCTGCGCAGCGTCCGGATGGCGCGTGACGTCGGCATCGAGGCACACACCTCGCCGACGCGTGCCGGGCCGTCGGTGCGCACCCGTGGCACGCAGGCCCGCTACATCGCCCGCGAGACCCTCGCGCTGCTCTACTACGAGATCCTCGGCGGCAGCGGCGAGTCCGGCCCCAGCGCGGTCTAGTCGCCCGGCCTGCCTGCCTGCCCCGCCCTGCCCTGCCCCGCCCCGCCCTGTGTCTGCACCCAGTTGGCCGGGCGCTCCTGCGGCGCGCGCCGGGTGAGCGAGGTCCCCGGCGCCCGGGCCGCGGAACTGGGTGCAGCAACGAGCAAGAGGTGCCGGGCACCGGACCCTGCCGGCGTCCCAGGGCCGGGCCCGCCGGGTCACACCAGCTCGGCGCGCAGCCCCGGCAGGACGTCCTCGGCGATCCGGCGCACGACGTCGGGCCCGGCCTCGCCGTGCCCGACCCGCTGCTCGGCTGGGTGGTCCGGGTGCATGAGCACCACGTCGGTGAAGCCGATCTCGACGTAGCGCAGCACCGCCTCGCGGAACGCCGTGGGGGAGGCCAGTGCCGGCCACTGCCGGGACCCGATCAGCACCGAGCGGCGGATCGTCGTGGGGTCGCGCCCCGCCTCGACCGCCGCCTGGTCGAGCTGCCGCATCCGCGACCCGGCCAGCGCGAGCACCTCGTCGGGGGGCAGGTCCTGGGTGGTGAGGGTGTTCCACACGTCGGCGAAGCGGCCCGCCAGGCGCAGCGTGCGCGGCCCGTGGGCGGCCAGCACGAGCGGCACCCGCGGTCGCTGGACGCAGCCGGGGGCGATGGTCATGCCCTCGCCCGCGACGAGCGACCCGCCGTAGGACGTCCCGCCGCGCAGCACCACGTCGAGCAGCTCGACGGTCTGCTCGAACCGCTCGGCCAGCTCGCCGGCGGTCGGCTGCGCGATGCCCAGCGCCGCCGAGTCGAGCAGCGACCCGCCGGCCCCGACGCCGAGGTCGAACCGGCCACCGGAGACCTGGTCGACGGTCATCGCCGACTTCGCCAGCAGCAGCGGTGAACGCAGGATCGGTGCGGCCACCAGCGTCCCGAGCCGGATGCGGGAGGTCAACGCCGCCGCGGCGGCCAGGGTCGTGAAGCCCTCGTGCAGCGGGTCGGTCGGCTCTTGGGTGCGGTGCACCAGGTGGTCCCACACCCACACCCCGTCGTAGCCCTGCGCCTCCACCTCGAGCACCCGGGCGATCCAGCTGCGCCACGGCAGGTTCTGGACGACGACGACGTCGACCCGCAGGGCGGTCATCCGCGGCCGTGCAGCAGCTTCACGACCTTCACCAGCTGACCGGTCACCTTCTCGGGCCGGTCGAAGGAGGTCAGCGCCACCGGCAGCGCGAAGCGCTGGCGGGTGATCGCCTTGGCGCGGGTGAACTCGCGCAGGCCGTCGTCGCCGTGGATGCGACCGAAGCCGGACTCACCGACCCCGCCGAAGGGCAGCCCCGGCACGCTCGCGAAGGTGATGACGCCGTTGACGCTGGTCATCCCGCTGCGCACCCGGCGGGCGATCTCGACGCCCTTCTTGGACGACTTGGCGAAGACGGCGCCGGCCAGTCCGTAGCTCGTGGCGTTGGTGCGCCGCAGCGCCTCCTCGACGTCCGGCACGCGCGTCACGGTGACGGTCGGGCCGAAGGTCTCCTCGGTCACGGCGGTGCTGTCCTCGGGCACGTCCACCAGGACCGTCGGCGCGACGAACGCCCCGTCGACGGTGCCGCCGGTCAGCGCCCGGCCGCCCTTGGCGAGGGCGTCGGCGATGTGCCGCTGGATGATCCCGACCTGCGACGGCATGGTGATCGGGCCGTACGACGCGCCCTCCTCCGCGCCCGGGCGCAGCTTCGCCGCCCGGCTGGTGAGCTCGCTGACGAACCCGTCGTACGACCCCTCGGTCACGTAGACCCGCTCGATGCCGATGCAGGTCTGCCCGGCGTTGCTCATGGCGCCCCACAGCGCGGCGTCGGCGGCCGCGCTGAGGTCGGCGCCGTCGTCGACGATCATCGAGTCCTTGCCGCCGCACTCCATGAGCACCGGCACCAGGCCCTCGGCGCACGCGGCCATCACCTTGCGGCCGGTCGCGGCCGAGCCGGTGAAGGCAACCTTGTCGACGCCGGCGCGGCACAGCGCGGCGCCGGTCGGGCCGAAGCCCGTGACGAGCTGCAGCACCTCGGCAAGGTCGGGGTTGGCCTTCTTCCACGCCTGGACGAGCCACGCTCCGACGGCGGGTGTGTGCTCGCTGGGCTTGAAGACGACGGCGTTGCCGGCGGCCAGCGCGTAGGCCAGCGAGCCCATCGGCGTGAAGACCGGGTAGTTCCACGGGCCGATGACCCCGATGACGCCGAACGGCGGGTACTCGAGGGTCGCGGCCTGGTTGGCCGCCATCGCGCCGGGCCAGATCCGGCGCGGGCCGAGGACGCGACGTGCGTTCTTGCCGGCCCAGGCGATGTGGTCCACGGCGAGGGTGATCTCGAGGACGGCGTCGGGGAAGGGCTTGCCGTTCTCGGCGTGCACGACGTCGGCCAGCTCGGGCATCCGGCGGGCGATCTCGCCGCGCCAGGCCGACAGGCGCTCCTTGCGGCCGGCGAAGCCGAGCTCGGCCCAGTCGGCCGAGGCGGCGCGGGCCCGCACGACGGCTGCCTGCACCTGCGCATCGGTGTGCACCGGCCAGGTCGAGTGCACCTTCCCGGTGGCGGGGTCGAGCGAGTCGAAGGTGTCGGCAGGGGCGTCTACGGCGGCAGTCATG
>JBBSLB010000114.1:0-8401 GCA_038255675.1 Mycobacteriales bacterium | reverse complement strand
GCGACGATCATGACCGACCCGGAGTTCGCCGACGCGACCTACCTCGAGCCGATCACGCCGGAGTTCGTCACGAAGGTCATCGAGAAGGAGCGCCCCGACGCACTGCTCGCCACCCTCGGTGGCCAGACCGCGCTCAACGCCGCGATGGCCCTGCACGCCTCCGGTGTCCTCGAGCAGTACGGCGTCGAGCTCATCGGCGCCGACGTCGATGCGATCCGGCGTGGTGAGGACCGCCAGGAGTTCAAGACGATCGTCGAGCAGGTCGGCGGCGAGAGCGCCCGCAGCGTCGTGTGTCACACGCTCGAGGAGCTGCTGGAGGGCGTCCAGGACCTCGGCTACCCGGTCGTCGTGCGCCCCAGCTTCACGATGGGCGGCGCCGGCGGCGGCATCGCCCACACCGAGGCGGACCTGCGCCGGATCGGCGGCGGCGGACTGCACGCGAGCGTCACCACCGAGGTGCTCCTCGAGGAGTCGATCCTGGGCTGGAAGGAGTACGAGCTCGAGCTGATGCGCGACCGCAACGACAACGTCGTCGTCATCTGCTCGATCGAGAACCTCGACCCGATGGGGGTGCACACCGGCGACTCGGTCACCGTCGCGCCGACGATGACGCTGACCGACCGCGAGTACCAGGCGATGCGCGACCTCGCCATCGACATCATCCGTGCGGTCGGGGTCGACACCGGCGGCTGCAACATCCAGTTCGCGGTGAACCCCGTCGACGGCCGGATCGTCGTCATCGAGATGAACCCGCGCGTCTCGCGCTCGAGCGCGCTGGCCTCCAAGGCGACCGGCTTCCCGATCGCGAAGATCGCCGCGCGGCTGGCCATCGGCTACACGCTCGACGAGATCCCCAACGACATCACCCGCGAGACGCCGTCGGCCTTCGAGCCGAGCCTGGACTACGTCGTGGTGAAGATCCCGCGCTTTGCCTTCGAGAAGTTCCCCGGCGCCGATCCCGAGCTGACGACCACGATGAAGTCGGTCGGCGAGGCGATGGCGATCGGCCGGTCGTTCGTCGAGGCGCTGCAGAAGGCGATGCGCTCGCTCGAGCAGTCGCCGTCGCAGTTCTGGCTCGAGCCCGACCCCGAGGCCACCGACCGTGCAGCGGCGGTGCAGGACGCGCTGGACCGCGCGCGCACCCCGCACGACCTGCGGCTGCTCACCGTCGAGCGGGCGCTGCGCCTGGGGGCGACGCCGGAGCAGGTGTTCGAGGCCACCGGCATCGACCCGTGGTTCGTCGACCAGCTGCTGTCGCTGGTGGAGCTGCACGCCACGCTGTCCCAGGCGCCCGACCTGGACGCCGACCTGCTGCGGCTGGCCAAGCGGATGGGCTGCAGTGACAAGCAGATCGCCGCGGTGCGTGGCCTGACCGAGGTCGACGTCCGCACCCTGCGCCACGAGCTCGGCGTGCGCCCGGTCTACAAGACCGTGGACACCTGCGCCGCGGAGTTCGCTGCTGAGACGCCCTACCACTACTCCTCCTACGACGAGGAGACCGAGGTGGCGCCGTCGAGCAAGAAGAAGGTGATCATCCTCGGCAGCGGTCCGAACCGCATCGGCCAGGGCATCGAGTTCGACTACGCCTGCGTGCACGCCTCTTTCGCGCTGTCCGACGCCGGCTTCGAGACGGTGATGGTGAACTGCAACCCCGAGACCGTCTCCACCGACTACGACACCAGCGATCGGCTGTACTTCGAGCCGCTCACCGTCGAGGACGTGCTCGAGGTCGTCGCGGCCGAGCAGGAGTCCGCGCGTCAGGGCGGCGGGGAGCTGGTCGGCGTCATCGTGCAGCTCGGCGGACAGACGCCGCTGCGCCTCGCGCAGGAGCTCAAGGACTGCGGGGTGCCGATCGTCGGCACGAGCCCGGAGGCGATCCACCTGGCCGAGGACCGCGGCGCGTTCGGCGACGTACTCGAGCAGGCCGGCCTGCCCGCCCCGCGCTACGGCCTGGCCACCTCCTACGACGAGGCGAAGGCGATCGCCGAGCGGGTCGGCTACCCGGTGCTCGTCCGCCCGTCGTACGTCCTGGGCGGTCGCGGGATGGAGATCGTCTACAGCGACGAGATGCTCGTCGACTACGTCTCGCGCTCGACGCACATCGGTGTCGACGCCCCGGTGCTCGTCGACCGCTTCCTCGAGGACGCCGTCGAGATCGACGTCGATGCGCTCTTCGACGGCACCGATCTCTACCTCGCCGGCGTCATGGAGCACATCGAGGAGGCGGGCATCCACTCCGGCGACTCGGCCTGCGCCCTGCCGCCGATCACGCTGGGCCGCGCCGACCTCGAGCGAATTCGCACCAGCACCCTCGGCATCGCCGCGGGCGTCGGCGTGCGCGGGCTGCTCAACGTGCAGTACGCCCTCAAGGACGACGTCCTCTACGTGCTCGAGGCCAACCCGCGGGCCAGCCGCACCGTGCCGTTCGTCAGCAAGGCCACCGCCGTGCAGGTCGCCAAGGCGGCCGCGCGCATCATGCTCGGCGCGACCGTGGCCGACCTGCGCGCCGAGGGCATGCTGCCGGCCACCGGTGACGGCGCCGATCTCCCCTATGACGCGCCGATCTCGGTCAAGGAGGCGGTGCTGCCGTTCGGCCGCTTCCGCACCCGCGAGGGGCTCGGCGTCGACACCGTGCTCGGTCCGGAGATGAAGTCCACCGGCGAGGTCATGGGCATCGACCAGGTCTTCGGCACCGCCTACGCCAAGAGCCAGGCTGCGGCCTACGGCGAGCTGCCGACCAAGGGCCGGGTCTTCGTCAGTGTCGCCAACCGCGACAAGCGGGCGGTGCTCTTCCCGGTCAAGCGGCTGGCCGACCTGGGCTTCGAGGTGCTCGCCACCGAGGGCACCGCCGACGTGCTGCGTCGCAACGGGGTGCACGCCACCGTCGTCGGCAAGCACTCGCACGGACTGGGCGACGACATCGTCCCGAAGATCCTGGCCGGCGAGGTCGACCTCATCCTCAACACGCCGTTCGGTGTCGGAGCCCGCCTCGACGGCTACGAGATCCGGACGGCGGCGGTCGCGCGCGGGATCCCGTGCATCACCACCGTGCAGGGCGCAGCCGCGTGCGTGCAGGGCATCGAGGCGCTGCTGCGGGGCGACATCGGCGTCACGTCGCTGCAGGAGCACCACCGGCGGATCCGCCCCGCCGGCGGTGAGGCCTGATGCCGCTGCAGGTCGCCGGGGAGATCCTGGCCATCAAGAAGGTCGGGGCCTACCAGGCCGTCACCGTCATCGCGCCCGGCATCCCCGAGCTGACCCGCCCGGGGCACTTCCTCGCGGTGCAGGTCGGCGGTCCGGAGTCGAGCATGCTGCTGCGCCGCGCGTTCGCGATCTACGACGTCAAGGAGCGCGGCGTCTACGGCGGCACCGTGGAGTTCGTCTTCGCCGTGCACGGCAAGGGCACCGCGTGGCTGGCATCGCGCCGGCCGCAGGACAAGCTCGACGTCGTCGGCCCGCTGGGCAAGCCCTTCCGGCTGCCCAAGAGCGCGGTCAACGTGACCCTCGTCGGCGGGGGCTACGGCAGCGCGCCGCTGCTCCCGCTGGCCCGGGCTCTGCGCGAGCGAGGCTGCCGGGTCGACGTCGTGCTCGGAGCCGGCTCTGCCGACCGGCTCTTCGGCTTCCTCGACGCCAAGCGCATGGCCGACTCCATCGCCGTCACCACCGATGACGGCTCGACCGGCACCCGCGGCCGGGTGAGCGACGTGCTGCCCGGCGTGCTCGACAAGAGCCGCGCCGACGTCGTCTACGCCTGCGGGCCGATGGCGATGCTGCGGGCGGTCGCTGACCTCGCCGCCGAGCGCGGTATCCCGTCGCAGGTCGCCGTCGAGGAGTCGATGGCCTGCGGCATCGGGGTCTGCATGACCTGCGTCCTGCCGGTCGTCGGCGACGACGGGCTCACCCGGATGGTGCGGTCCTGCGTGGAGGGACCGGTCTTCCTCGGCGACCGGGTCCGCTGGGACGACGTGGGCAGCGTGCCCGCCGACGCCGTGGGCGCACCGACCACCGGGGGCCGGCCGTGACGGACATGACGACGCGGCTGGCGGGGGTGGAGTTCGCCAACCCGGTCTTCACCGCCTCCGGCTGCGCAGCCGCCGGCAAGGAGCTGGACCAGTTCTTCGACATCACCCTGCTGGGCGGCGTCGTCACCAAGTCGATCATGAGAGCCCCGCGCTCCGGCCGGGCGACACCGCGGATGGCCGAGACGCCGAGCGGGATGCTCAACTCGATCGGCCTGCAGGGCCCGGGGATCGCGTCGTTCCTCGACAACGACCTGGCCTGGCTGCAGGCCCGCGGCGCGCGCGCTGTGGTGTCCATCGCCGGCGGCAGCGTGGAGGACTACGCGACGCTGGCGAAGGAGCTGCGCGGCCACCCGGCCGTCTCGATGATCGAGGTCAACATCTCCTGCCCGAATGTCGAGGACCGCGGTCAGGTCTTCGCCTGCGACGCCCGCGCCTCCAGCGGCGTCGTGCAGGCCGTCCGGCAGAACACCGCGGTCGGCACCCCCATCTTCGCCAAGCTCAGCCCGGACGTCACGGACATCGCCGCGATCGCGCGCGCCTGCGTCGACGCCGGCGCCGACGGGCTGTCGGTCATCAACACCCTGCTGGGCATGGTCATCGACACCACGACGATGCGGCCGGCGCTGGCCGGCATCACCGGCGGGCTGTCCGGCCCGGCGATCCGCCCGGTGGCCGTGCGCTGCGTCTACCAGGTGCACGCCGCCCTGCCGCACGTCCCGATCCTGGGCATGGGCGGGATCCGCACCGGTCTCGACGCGCTCGAGTTCGTCCTGGCCGGCGCGAGCGCGGTGAGCGTCGGGACGACCGTGTTCGGCGATCCGGGGGCGCCGCTGCGGATCCTCGACGAGCTCGAGCAGGCGCTGGCCGAGCGCGGCATCGCCCGGCTGTCCGACGCCGTCGGGCTGGCCCACCGCCCGCCGGTCGAGCGTGTCCCGGAGGACCCCGACCCGGTCGGGGACGATCCCGGTCCCGGGCTGTCCGACAGCACGTCCGACAGCCCGTTCGAGGACGACATCGAGGAGACGCCGTGAGAGCCCCCATCGCCGTCGCCCTCGACGCGCCCGACGCCGAGACCGCGGCCCGCTGGGCGCGCGCCGTCACGCCCCACGTCGCGGTGGTCAAGGTCGGGCTCGAGCTGTTCTGCCGGACCGGGCCGTCGATCATCGACAGCGTGCGCGGCGGGTCGGGCGCCGACCTGTTCCTCGACCTCAAGTTGCACGACATCCCCAACACCGTCGCCGGAGCGGTGCGCTCGATGAGCCGGCTCAAGCCGCGCTACCTCACCGTGCACGCCTCCGGTGGCCCGGACATGGTGCGCGCGGCCGTCGACGCCGCCGACGGCATCTGCATCGCCGCAGTCACCGTCCTCACCTCGATGGACGAGGCCGGCCTGGATGCCGTCGGGCTCGCCGGTCCCGCGCTCGACGCCGTGAAGCGGCTGGCCCTGCTCGCCGTCGGCTCCGGCGCGGGCGCACTGGTCTGCTCGCCGCACGAGGTCGCCGCGGTCCGCGCCGAGGTCGGCCCTGACGTCGTGCTCATCACCCCCGGCGTCCGCCCGGCCGGCGCCGACGTGCAGGACCAGGCGCGCGTCGCGACGCCCGAGCAGGCGCTCGCCGACGGCGCTGACCTGCTCGTCATCGGCCGGCCGATCACCGGTGCGGCCGACCCCGGCGCAGCCGCGGCGCGCATCGCCGCCTCCCTGCCGGCCCGCTGAACGGACCGGCAGCGCGGTCCGTCGGCACCGGCGTTGCCCCGCGGGTCCCCGCGCCGCTAGGTTCCCGTTCGTTCCTCCCGCCTTCTTCGACCCCGAGGTGACCCGCGTGGCGCTGCCACCCCTGACGCCCGAGCAGCGCTCCGCCGCCCTCGAGAAGGCCGCCGCCGCCCGCAAGGCCCGCGCCGAGCTCAAGGTCCGGCTCAAGTCCAGCGGCACCCGCCTCGACGACGTGCTCGCCGACGGCGACACCGACGAGGTCATCGGCAAGATGAAGGTCGTGGCCGTGCTCGAGGCGATGCCCGGCGTGGGCAAGGTCCGGGCGCAGCGGATCATGGAGCGGCTGGAGATCTCGCCGTCCCGTCGCGTACGCGGACTCGGGAGCAAGCAGCGGCAGGCGCTGGTCGCGGAGTTCAGCGGCTCTTGACCGAGGCGGCCAGCACCGGTGCCGCGCCTGACGCCCGACGGCTGACGGTGCTGTCCGGACCCTCGGGGGTCGGCAAGGGGACGGTGGTGAAGATCCTGCGCCGCCGCCACCCCGACGTCTGGCTGTCGGTCAGCGTCACCACGCGCGACCCTCGGCCGGGGGAGCGCGACGGGGTCGAGTACACCTTCCTCACCGAGGAGCAGTTCGCCGTGATGGTCCAGGCCGGTGAGCTGCTCGAGCACGACGCCCACCTGGGCGCGTCGTACGGCACCCCGCGCCGGCCGGTCGAGGAGCAGCTCGCCAAGGGGGTGCCCGTGCTGCTCGAGATCGACCTGCAGGGCGCCCGGCAGGTCCGGGCGCAGATGCCGGAGGCGCAGCTGGTCTTCCTCGCCCCGCCCAGCTTCGACGAGCTGGCCCGCCGGCTGGTCGGCCGGGGCACCGAGGACCCCGCCAAGGTGCGGGTGCGGCTGGACCGGGCGCGGATCGAGATGGCCGCCGAGGACGAGTTCGACGTCGTCGTGGTGAACGACGACCTCGAGCGGGCGGCGGACCGGCTGGTAGCGTTGATGCAGATCTGCCCCTAGACCTCTGGAGCTTCCCCGTGGCCGGCACTGTCGCCAACCCGATCGGCATCACCAACCCCCCGATCGACGAGCTGCTCGCCGCCACCGACTCCAAGTACAGCCTGGTCATCTACGCCGCCAAGCGCGCCCGCCAGATCAACGCCTACTACTCCCAGCTCGGCGAGGGTCTGCTGGAGTACGTCGGCCCGCTGGTCGAGACCGGCGTGCAGGAAAAGCCCCTGTCGATCGCCTTGCGCGAGATCAACGCCGGACTGCTCACGCACGAGCAGGTCGCCGACCCGGCTGTCTAAGGGCCCTGCGATGAGCCGCGTCGTCCTGGGCGTGGCCGGCGGCATCGCCGCCTACAAGGCCGTCGAGCTGCTCCGCCGGCTCACCGAGGCCGGCCACGACGTGACCGTCGTTCCGACCCGCGCGGCGCTGGAGTTCGTCGGCGCCCCGACCTGGTCGGCGCTGTCGGGCAAGCCGGTGCGCTCCGACGTCTGGACCGACGTCGAGCAGGTCCCGCACGTCCGGATCGGCCAGGCGGCCGACCTCGTCGTCGTCGCGCCCGCCACCGCCGACTTGATGGCGCGCGCTGCCCACGGCCTGGCCGACGACCTGCTGACCAACGTCCTGCTGACCGCGCGATGTCCGGTGCTGCTCGCCCCCGCGATGCACACCGAGATGTGGGAGCACCCCGCCACCCGGGCCAACGTCGCCACGCTGCGCGCGCGGGGGGTCCAGGTCGTCGAGCCCGCAGTGGGCCGGCTCACCGGCAAGGACTCCGGCAAGGGTCGCCTGCCTGACCCGGCCGACCTGTACGACCTGTGCGTGCGCGCGCTGGCCGGCCGGGAGCAGGACCTCGCCGGCCGGCGGGTGGTCGTCTCGGCCGGCGGCACCCGCGAGCACCTCGACCCGGTGCGCTTCCTCGGCAACCGCTCCAGCGGCAAGCAGGGCTACGCGCTGGCCCGCAGCGCGCAGGCCCGCGGGGCCGAGGTGGTGCTCGTGAGCTGCGCCGCGCTGCCTGACCCGGTCGGGGTGACGGTCGTCCGGGTGACCAGCGCGCTCGAGCTGCGCGACGCGGTCCGCACCGAGGGCAAGGCGGCCGACGCGGTCGTCATGGCGGCGGCGGTGGCCGACTACCGGCCGGTCGAGCGCCTGGCGACCAAGCACAAGAAGAGCGACACGCTCACTGTCGAGCTCGTGCAGAACCCCGATGTCCTCACCGAGCTGGTCCTCGCCCGCCGTCCCGGGCAGGTGCTGGTCGGCTTCGCGGCCGAGACCGGCGACGCCGACGGCGATGTGCTGACCCACGGCCGGGCCAAGCTGGCCCGCAAGGGCTGCGACCTGCTGGTCGTCAACGAGGTTGGCGAGGCCGGCCACCCCACCGGCTTCGAGGGCGACGCCAACGCCGCGACGGTCCTGGCCGCCGACGGCGCGTCGTACGACGTCCCGCTCGGCAGCAAGGACGCGCTCGCCGACGCCGTCTGGGACCTCGTGGCGGCGCGCCTCACTTAGGACAGCGGGACCCCTGCCACGGTGGCTCCCGTGCGCCGCTGCCTGCTCGCCCTGCCCCTGTTCCTGCTGCCCGCCTGCGGCGACGACGCGCCGCCCGTCGGTCGGGCCACGACGTCGCTCGCCGCGCAGCCCCTCTCCGGGGACGTCGACGGCGACGGCG
>JBBSLB010000113.1:0-8420 GCA_038255675.1 Mycobacteriales bacterium | reverse complement strand
GGCAGCCGGCTGACCGGCCGGCCGGAGTGGGCGCTGGTGGCCATGACCGCGCTGGCGATCTCGCTGCCGCAGCAGCACTTCAGCCGCGACACCTTCAGCGAGCTGCCCGCCCAGCTGCTCGTCTTCGCCGGGCTGGCGCTGCTCTTCGACGCGGTGCGGGCGCGCCGGGCCCTCCCGGGGCTGCTCGCCGGGCTGGTGCTGGGGGCGTCCTGCCTGGCCCGGATCGACGCGTTCGCCTACCTCATCCCGCTGACGATGGTCGCCACCGTCCTCGTGCTGGCCGGGGCCGCGCGGCTCGGTGCGGCGCTGGCCGCGGGCGTCGCCGTCGGCGCGGTCCTGGGCTACGTCGACCTGTCGGTTGGCAGCCCGGGCTACCTGGGCCTGCAGTCGGACAACCTCGACCTGATCCTGCTCGCCCTGGCCGCCACGGCCACGGTGTGCGCCGTCGCGCTGGTCCTGCGGGAGCGGGCGGTGGCGCTGTGGGACCGGCTGCACGGGCGGGCGCTCGCCGCCGGCGTGACCGGCCTGGTGGTGCTGCTCAGCCTCTACGCCGGCGTCGTCCGGCCGCGCGTGGAGACCGGCCGCAACCTGTCCCCTGACCAGCCGACCTCGGTCGGGGTGCTGCAGGAGCTGGCCGGCCAGCAGGCCGACCCGCTGCGGTCCTACGACGAGCTCAGCCTGCAGTGGCTGACCTGGTACCTCGGGCCGGCGGCGGTGGCCCTCGGCCTGCTGGCCTTCGCCGCGCTGGTCTGGCGGTCACTGCGCCGGCAGGGCGACCCGGAGCAGCGCGAGCGGGCGCTGCTGGCGCTGGCGTTCGTGCTGCTGTTCGGCGCGAGCACGGCGCTCTACCTGTGGCGGCCGAGCATCATCCCGGTGCACTACTGGGCGACCCGCCGCTTCCTGCCGGTGACCCTCCCCGGGCTGCTGCTGCTCGCCGCCTGGCTGGTCCCGCAGGTCCGTGGCCGCTGGCGGCTGCCGGCCGGCGCCGCCGTGGGCGTCGCGCTGCTGGCGCCTCCGCTGGTCTACGCGCAGGGGCACTGGAGCGAGCGGGAGTACGTCCCGATGCTCGACGTCGTCGAGCGGACCTGCGCGGCGCTGCAGCCCGACGACGCGGTGCTCCTGACGGGCGGCAACGCGCTGTCGACCGGGTTGCCGCAGACGCTGCAGGGCTTCTGCGGCGTGCCGGTCGCGGTGCTCGGCAAGGAGTCGACGACCGACGACGTGGCGACGGCCACCGCGGCGGCCGCGGCGCAGGGCAGGCGGCTGGTCGTGCTCAGCCCGGTGCCCGACCCCGAGCTGGTCGACGGACCGATCCCGGGTGACTTCGCGCTGCTGCTCGCCCAGCCGGTCACTGTCGTGGCGCTCACGCTGACCGAGCGGCCCCAGGAGGACTACGTCTTCGAGCTGCGGATCTACCTGCGCTTGCCGCCGGGCTGATCAGCGCTGCAGCAGGGCCTGCAGCTCGGCGGCGGCGGCGTCGGTCATCACGTCCACATCGCCGGCCAGGACCCCGTTGATGCCGAAACCGCGGACGTAGTCCCGGGTCGCCGGCGGCAGGCTGTCACCCGCGGTGCCCGCGAAGGGCACGACGACGCAGCCGTACGCCCCGGCCAGGGGGCTGGCCGACAGCACGTGGGCCCAGCCGTCGGCGCGTACGACGTTGGCCCCGACGACGCAGCGGGGCGAGACGCCGCTGGCGGCCAGCGCATCCTCGAAGAACTGCGCGATCTTGATCGCCGTGCCGTAGCGGTCGGCGCCGGCCAGCCGGGTGGCGTCGCCCGGCGCGGACCGGGCCCAGCCGGCGGCCTCGGCGAAGACAGCCTCGCTGATCGCGCTCTGACCGCCGAGGACGAGCAGGCCGGTCGGTGAGAGCTCGCGCAGCCCGTCGGCCGTGGCCGGGTGCAGCGTCGTGGACGGGGTGACCAGGATCGGCAGGCCGTAGTAGGCGCCCAGCGAACCGGCGGCCACCGCGTCGGGCCAGTTGCCGCTGGTGGCGAGCAGGACGACGCCGTTGTCGGCGAACCCGGCCGCCCGGCGGCGTTCGGCCAGCTCGCGGGCGATGACGACGGCGGTGGCCTCGCGGGTCGCACCGGCCAGCCGCTTCGGCCGGAAGCCGAGCGTCGTGAGCTCGGCCTCCAGCGGGGCCGGCAGGGCGGTGTTGCCACCGAGCAGGTAGACGGTGCTGCCGTACGGCAGGGTGCGCAGCAGCTCCTCGCGGGTGGCCCGCGGCAGCGACCCGGTCGAGCCGCTGAACAGCAGCGGACCCACCCCAAGGGTGAGCGAGCTGCCCGCCAGCGCGTCGGCGAAGACGTCGGCCCGGGCCAGCACCGCGTGGGTGGCCGTACCCGGCTCGAAGGCCGACTGCGACATGGCGACGGCCTGCGACACGGGATCGGTGGTCCCGGTGCCGGCGTCGACGCGGAAGACCTGCGGGGCGCCGGGGGTCGGCGTCTGCAGCGGACCGCCGTCGCCGCCGACCGGGAAGACCGGGTCGGGCGCCGGGCGCGGCCGGTCGCCGCGCACGAGCACCTGCGCGCTGCGGGCGGCCGAGACCAGCCCCCAGCCGTACGCCGCGTCGCGCCCGTCGCCGGTCTCGGCGCCGGCCTCGATCAGCCCCTCGACCTGGTCGGGGGTGAGCGAAGGGTCGGCGGACCGCAGCAGGGCGGCGAGCCCGGAGACGTACGGCGCGGCCATCGAGGTGCCCTCGAGCCAGTCGTGGCCGTAGTCCCCGACGGTGCTGAGGATCCCGTCGGTGAAGCTCCGCTTGTTGCTGCCGCCGGGGGCAGCGACGTCGATGTGCCGGTTGGCGCTGCTGTAGTCGGCGACCCGGCTGTCGGAGGTGACCGCACCGACCGAGATCACGCCGTTGCACGACGCCGGCACGCTGGTCGCGCCCGGGCTCTCGAGCTGGGAGTTGCCGGCGGCCGCGACGACCACGACCCCGTTCGAACGGGCGCCGTCGATCGCGGTCTGGAAGGCGGTGCTGCAGCTGCCCCCCGGGCTGCCGAGGCTGAGGTTGATCACGTCGGCGCCGGCGCTCGCGGCGGCCTGCAGCGCGGCGACGACATCGGCCTCGCTGGCGCCGCAACCCGCGCCGTCCTCGGTGAAGACGGCGTAGTCGAGCAGCGAGACGTCCCACAGGACACCGCTCACACCCACGCCGTCGCCGCCCTGCGCGCCGACGATGCCGGCGACGTGCGTGCCGTGGCTGCTGGCACAGCGGCGGTTGTCGGTGCCGGTGCGGCGCAGGCTGTTGACGCCGCCGGCGAAGGTGCGCTGCTCCTTGACCCTGAGGGTCAGATCGGGGTGGCGGGCATCGACCCCGTCGTCGAGCACGGCGACCACCGTGCCCGGCCCACCGATGCCGATCGCACTCCAGGCGGTTTCGACGCCGGTGAGCTGGTGGGCCCACTGCGCGTCGTAGAGCGGGTCGTTCGGCCGGGCCAGCGAGGTCAGCCGGCGGGACCGCTCCACGGCGACGACCCCGGGCTCAGCGGCCAGCGCCGCGGCGGCGGCCCGCTCCCGGCCCGGGGCGACCTCGACCCGGGCGACCCGGCCACCGAGCGCGCGCCCCGCACCGCCGCGCCAGACGCCGCCCGCCGCGATCCGGTCGGTCGCGGCGCGGCCGGTGGTGGTGACGAGCAGGACACCGGGCTCGAGCCCCGATCCCGACAGCAGCGGCGAGGACAGGCTGCTGCTGGGTCGCGGCTCGAGACGGTCAGCCATCGATGCCTCGGCCAACGATGCCTCGGCCAGCGGCCGCTCGGGCGCGGCCAGGGCAGGGCTGGCCGTCGCCACCAGCCCCACGACAGCCGCGAGCACGAGCGTCCGTACCCCGGCCCGCACGCCGATCCGCCCCCCGACCCGCACGCTGCTCCTGCCCTGTCCGTCGTCGGCCCGTCACGCGCCGTGCGGTCCTGCTTGTTAGGACGTCGTGATCATCCTCCGGTCAGCCCCCCCGTCGAACCAGGATCGGAGAGCAGCCGCGACTGCGCGGAGCGCTCCTCCTGCGCCGACAGCGGTACCGGAGGTGTCGACGTCCGCGACTGGGTGCTGAAGGACCCAGGGCCACTGCCGGGAACGAGCACGAGCGCACTGGACACCGCGCGCTCGGGACCGTCCGACGGCCGGTTCTGCACCTCGCCGCCGATGACCATCGTGGACGAGCCGCCGCCGTCGAGGTTGAGCGCGTCGGTGGCGCCGAGCTCGACGAACAACCGGGCCAGCTCGCGCAGCGACATGCCGACGCTGCCGTCGGCGCCGCGGCCGTCGACCGTGACGATGAGGACGGTGCCGTCGGCCTTGTAGCCGACCGCGGTGCGCGGGTTGCGGGCCGAGAACGGGTCTGTGCCGTCGACGTTGCCCGCGATGACCGCGCCGTCCTCGAGCAGGGTCGGGTTGCCGCCGAGCGTGTCGAGCACGTCGCGCCAGCCCACCGACCAGGTCAGCGCGAGGTGCTGCCCGGGCTGCAGGTCGCGCACCAGGCCCACGTGCTCACCCGCGACCGGCGAGGTGAGCAGCTCGTCGGACCCGGCCAGCTCCTGGCCGTCGCAGCGGACGGCGACGACGTCGTACGCCTGGAGGGTGCGCCCGTCGTCGTCCAGACCGGGGACGCCGGCGGGACGGATGCGCGCGGCGCAGGTGTCCTGGGGGTACGGCGCATAGACCCCACCCTGCGGGGTGGACAGCGCCAGTCCGTCAAAGCCCGAGCCGCCGGCGTTGACCCGGGTCACCGGCGCCCTCTCGCCGGTGTCGGGCACGGCCACCTCGACCTGCACGCGCGGGTAGCCGAGCCGCGGGGTGAAGGTGCGCGACTCGACGGCGACGTTGCGGCCCAGCACCTGCGGGGTCTGCACGAGCCGGCCGTCCTTGGCAAAGGCGTGCACCGGCCGGCCGCCGGCGAGCGCGAAGTCGCCGTTGACGGCCACGACCGCACCGGTCCGTCGGGCCATGGCCGAGGTGGTCTCGAGGCCGGGCAGGGCGTCCTGCGCGAGCACGGTGTCCAGCCGCCAGGTCGCCTCGGGGGCGATGCTGACGATCTTGCCCGACCACGGGCCGCGCCGGTCGGCCAGCGTCCGCAGGGTGACGCCGGGCGCGAGCTGGCCGTCCGGCGCGCGGAAGCAGGGCCGCAGCCACTCGACGTCGCTGCCGAGCGCCGCACGCCCGCCCAGCAGCGTGACCGGCGGGAAGTCGTGGCGCGCCATCTCGTTGTGGACCGGCCCGGGGATGCAGGTCGGCGGGACGAGGAGCACCGGGGCGTTGGCGGCTGCGGCGGCCGGACCGCCGGCGAGCGCGTCGGCGAAGCCCTGGCCCGTGGCGAGGTAGAGCGCGTCCGGCCGGCCCGGGATCGACTGGGCGATGGCCGTGGCGGTGGCGTACCGGTCGGGACCGGCGAGGCGGCTGACCGAGAGGCTGTAGGCGCGCAGCTGCTCCTCGACCTGGGCCGAGACGGCCCCGGCGCCGCCGAGGACGACGATGCGCTGCGGCAGCAGGCGGAGCAGCTCGGCGCCGGTGGCGGGCGGCAGGGTGTCCCGACCGGTGAGCAGGACCGGCGCGCCGGACCGCCCGGCAGCGGCGGCGCCGGCCAGCGCGTCGGGGTAGTCGGTGCCGGTCGCGACGTAGGCGACAGCGACCCCCGGGCTGAAGACGGTCCGCGCGACGAGCGCCGCGGTGTCGTAGCGCCCGGCGCCGGCGAGGCGCTGGACCGTCAGCCCGGCGTCGGTGAGCTGGGCCTCGGCCGGCTCGGACACCGCGCCGGTGCCGCCCAGCAGGAGCACCCGCTGCGGCGCGAGCCGGTCGAGCTCGGCGAGCACGACGTCCGGTACGGCGTCCTTCGCCGTCAGCAGGACTGGACCGCCGAGCTCGGCCGCCGCCGGCCCGCCGGACAACGCATCGGGGAAGTCCAGGCCGGTGGTCAGCACGACGGTGCCGGCCCCGCGCGGGTGGCTGGCCTGTGAGACGGCGACGGCGGTGCTGAAGCGGTCGGTGCCGGACAGCCGGCTGACCTCCGGGTCCGCGGCGGCGGGCGCCGCGGTGGTGGTGAGCAGGAGCGGGACGAGGGCGGCGAGGCCGGTCAGACCGGCGAGCAGGCGAGGGGGGTGCACCACCCCAGCCTGCAGCCTCATCACCGCTGTCGTGGGCATGTGGGCGGAATGTCTTCGTCAGGACAGCGCGTCGACCGCCTCCGCCAGGGTGCCCACGCTGACCGCCCCGTCGCCGCCGAAGGCCGTCACCGTGCTGGTCAGCCTGGCGTGCTCGCGCAGGTAGGCCCGGGTCGCGTCGCCCAGCGCCAAGGGTCCGGCGCTCAGCAGCAGCGGGACCGCGCGGTCACCGGCGTAGGCGGCCCCGGCCAGCGCGTCCGCGAAGGCGTCGCCGCGGGCCAGCGTCACACCGCCGAGGGCAAAGCCGAGCTCGTCGATCGCGAAGCGGGCGACCGTCGCCGCGGTCTCACTGCGATTGCTGCCGGCCAGGCGCACGACCGAGATGCCGAGCAACTGCAGCCGGTCGACGACGGCCGGGCTGACGACCGCGGTGCCGCCCGGCACGACGACCTGGGTGATGCCCAGGCCGGTGAGGGCTGCCTCGGCCTCCGGCGAGAGGGCGCCCGGCGCGGTGAGCAGCGTCGGGAAGCCGTTGCCGTTGCCCAGCGTCGCCTCGGCCACCCCGGCGTAGGACAGCGGGCCGGCGGCCAGGGCGTCAGCGAAGCCGAGCCCGCTCGCGACGATCGCCGTAAGGCGTGCGCCCTGGCCGAGGTCGGCCGTCCCGACCGCAGCGGGACCGGCGCTCTCGGCGGTCCGGCGCGCGGTGTCGAAGCGGTTCGTGCCGGCCACCCGCACGACCTGCAGCGGGGCACCCGCAGCGCCTGCGCAGTCGTACGACGGGGTGGCCTGGAGCTGGGCGGTCACGGCGTCGCTGATCGCCGAGGTCCCACCGAGCAGGTGCACGGTGCGGGCGCCGCTGCGCCGGAGCGCGTCGAGCGTGGCCGCCGGGACCGAGCTGGTGCCGGACAGCAGCACTCCGGTGTCGTGCACGCCGGCGAGGTAGCTGCCGGCCAGCGCGTCGGCGAAGGCGTCGCCGCGCGCCAGCACGGCGCTCGTGGCGCCGCCCTGGTCACAACCGAAGGCCGCGCTGAAGATGTTGGCGGCCGTGTCGTAGCGGTCCCCGCCTGACAGGCGCAGCGAGGATGGCTCTACGTCGGGTTCAGGTGCAGGTGCAGGTGCAGGTGCAGGTGCCGGCTCCGGCTCCGGCTCCACGACGGGTTCGGGCTGCGGTGCGGGTTCGGTGGCCGGCTCCGTGGCCGGCGGGGCCGACTCAGTGAGCGCGGTGACCGCGCCGTCGACGCGTAGGCGCGGGGTCGTCCGCCCGTTGCGGGCGTCCACGACGGACTTGCCGGAGCCGGTCAAGGCGGTGACGAGCTGGGCGACGGTCGCGTCCGGCCGGGCCGAGCGCAGCACGGCGAACGCTCCGGCGACGTGCGGCGTGGCCTGGGAGGTGCCGCTCATGTAGGCGGCCTTGTCGCCGCCGACGTAGCTGGACAGGATCCGCTCCCCAGGCGCGAGCAGGTCCAGCTCGACCGAGGAGTTGCTGAAGGACGACACGACGTCGGTGAGCGAGCTCGAGCCGACCGCCACGGCGGTCGACAGGCAGGCAGGTGAGCTCATGGCGCCGGTTGTCCCCGCGTTCCCTGACGCGACGACGGTGGCAACGCCGAGGCTGCGCAGGACGTCGACCGCGGACTTGAGCGCGGTCTGCCTGGTGTCGCAGGTGCCGGTGTAGCTGCCGCCACCGAGGCTGAGGTTCACCGCCGCGATGGTCCGGCTCTGCGCGAGCGTCGCGATGTGATCGAGCCCGGCAAGCAGGTCGCTGGTGGTGCCGACGGCGCAGGTCGCCTGACCGGCCGGGCAGTCGTCGGTGCTGCGGCTGAAGACCTGAACGGCCGCGATGCTGGCGCCCTTGGCGACACCGGAGAACTGCTGGCCGGTGCCGGCGGCGATGCCGGCGACGTGTGTGCCGTGCGGGCAGGCCCGCTCGTCCCAGGTGCAGGGGGCAGCCGAGCCGGCGCCCTTCTGGGTGCTGCTGCCGTTGGGGCAGCCGCCGCCGGTGGAGAAGCACGCCTCGTCGACGACCTTGCCGGCCAGGAACAGGTGGCTGCTCTCGACGCCGCTGTCGAGGACCGCCACGACCTGGCCCGAGCCGGTGTACCCGGCCGACCAGGCAGCCGGGGCGCCGACGTAGGGCACGCTGTTGGCCAGGCTCGGCCGCAGCACCTCGTCCGGCAGGACGGCCGCGATCCCGGGGGCGCCGCGCAGCCGGCGCACCGCGCTGGTCGTCGCCTCGACCGCGACGTACGGCAGCCGGTCGTAGGTCCGCAGCGCCCGGGCGCCGGCTGCGCCGACGCGGGTGAGCGCGGTGCTGCGGGC
>JBBSLB010000112.1:0-8436 GCA_038255675.1 Mycobacteriales bacterium | reverse complement strand
CTACCGCAAGGACGCCGTCACGACCTTCTCCCGCGAGCGGGCCGGCTACGGCCGCGAGGTGCGCCGGCTGCACGAGAAGCTCTTCTACCGACCGCTGCTGTCGGCGGTGGCCCGGCTGCCCACGCAGGAGGCCTCGCTCACTCCGGCCGCGGCGCGGGCCCGGCTCGAGGCGCTCGGCTTCGCCGACCCGGCCGCCGCACTGCGGCAGCTCCAGGCGCTGACCGAGGGTGTCTCGAGGCGTGCGGCGATCCAGCAGACGCTGTTGCCGGCGATGCTCAGCTGGTTCGCGGACGCGGCCGACCCCGACGCCGGGCTGCTGGCCTTCCGTCAGGTGTCGGACAAGCTCGGCTCGACGCCCTGGTACCTACGGCTGCTGCGGGACGAGGGCCGCGCGGCCGAACGGCTCGCGTCGCTGCTGGCTTCCTCGCGCTTCGTCGCCGACCTGCTCGGCCGCGCCCCCGAGGCGGTGCGGCTGCTGGCCGACGACGCCGAGCTGCAGCCGCGTCTGCGCGCCGTGCTGGAGACCGCCTTCGTCGCGGCTGTCCGCCGCCGCGAGGACTGGGAGGGCGCGGTCGCCGCCGCCCGCGGACTGCGGCGCGAGGAGCTGCTGCGCGTCGCCTGCGCCGACCTGCTCCTCCTGGTCGACCAGGAGGCGGTGGGGCACGCGCTGTCCGACGTCGCGGCGGCCGTGCTGTCCGCCGCTCTGGCCACCGCCACCCGCAAGGTGGAGTCCGAGCGGCGCGGCCCGCTGCCGGTCCGCTTCTCGGTGCTCGCGATGGGCCGGCTCGGGGGCGGCGAGCAGGGCTACGGCAGCGACGCCGACGTGCTGTTCGTCCACGACCCGCTGCCGGGGGTCGCCGACGGGGAGGCCGCGGCGGTCGCCCACGACCTCGCGCACGAGATGCGCCGGCTGCTCGCCCTGCCGGCGCCCGACCCGCCGCTGGCGCTCGACGCCGACCTGCGGCCCGAGGGCAAGCAGGGCCCGCTCAGCCGCAGTCTGGCGTCCTACGCCGCCTACTACGGCCGCTGGTCCTCGACCTGGGAGGCGCAGGCGCTGCTGCGCGCCGCCCCGGTCGCAGGCGACCCCGAGCTGGCCCAGGCGCTGCTCGAGCTGGTCGAGCCGGTGCGCTACCCCGAGGGTGGCCTGAGCTCCGAGCAGGTGCGCGAGATCCGGCGCCTCAAGGCGCGGATGGAGGCCGAGCGCGTGCCGCGCGGCGTCGACCCCAAGCTTGCGCTGAAGATGGGCCCCGGCGGCCTGGCCGACGTCGAGTGGGCGGTCCAGCTGCTCCAGCTCCAGCACGCCCACAGCGTGCCGGAGCTGCGCACCCCGTCGACCTTGCCGGCCCTGCGCGCGGCGGTCGCGGCGGGCCTGCTCGACCGCGCCGACGGGGAGATCCTGGAGACCGCCTGGTCGCTGGTGACGCGTGTCCGCAACGCGCTCTACCTCGTCCGGGGGCGCTCCGCGGAGGGCCTGCCGTCCAGTGGTCGGGACCTGTCGGGAGTGGCCCGGGCGCTCGGCTACCCTGCCGACACGCAGGGGGACTTCCTGGACGACTACCGGCGGGCCACCCGCCGTGCCAGGGCCGTCGTCGAGAGGGTGTTCTACGCGTGAGCGAGCAGTCCCGGGTCCGCACCGTCCAGGCCGGCAGCACCAGCTTCCTGCTGCGCGAGCAGGCAGTCGACGGCCCCGGCACCCCCGTCCTGCTTCTCCACGGCGTCCCCGAGACCGCGACGACCTGGAACGCCCTGGCGCCCCGGCTCGCAGTCGGCCGCCGGGTGCTCGCCCCTGACCTGCCGGGCCTGGGCGGCTCGGTCTTCTCCGGCCCGTACGACGTGGCCACGCTGGTCGGGGAGCTCGTCGCCCTGCTCGAGGCCGAGGTGCCCGACGGGCGCGTCGATGTCGTGGGCCATGACTGGGGCGGCTCGCTGGCCCTCGCGCTCGCCGGCGCCCGGCCCGACCTCGTGCGGCGGCTGGTGGTCGCCAACGCGCCCTACCGCGACGTGCCCCTGCGCGCGCTGCACATCCCGTTCTTCGCACTGCCCGCCGCCCCAGAGCTGGTGCTGCGCCTGGGTGGTCGCCGCCTCGTGGACGCGGCCTTCCGGTTCGCGTGGCGGGCGAGCACACCGGTCGACACCGAGAGCCTCGCGGAGTACCGCGCCGCCTACACCCGGCCGAGCGTCCGGCAGGCGATGCTCGGCTACTACCGCGCCGCCACCCGGCCGCGCCTGGCCCGGGCCCTGAGGCGCGCCGCGCACCCCGTCCCGGCGCCGCACGTCGCTGTCGAGGGGGCGCTGGTGCTGTGGGGTGCGCTCGACCCCGTCCTGCCGGTCTCGGTCGGTGAGGGCATCGTGCGTGACCTGGGAGCCGACGCGGTGATGGTGACGGTCCCGGGCGCCGGCCACTTCGTCGTGGAGGAGGCGCCAGACGTCGTCGCGGAGGTGCTGCTCGACTTCCTCGCCGACCAGCAGGAGCCTTCCAGCGTCCACGCCGCTCCGCCCGAGAAGCCGCACGAGGGGCACCCGCCCATCGAGCCGCCGCCGGGTGCCCCCGCCAAGCGGGTGCCGACCGAGCCCGCCGACGGGTCCCGGCCGTCAGCCAGCTGAGCGCGCGGCTCGGCAGCTGGAGCAGCGCGACCCTCGGCGGGGTGGTCGCGCTCGTCCTGGGCGGGCTCCACCTAACGCTTCGGCCGCGCACCGGGACCGACATCGCCGCGCAGATCGCGCGCGCCTCCTTCGCCGCCGAGCACCCGTTCACCCCGGTGGACATGAGCTGGTACTCCGGCGTCCACCCCTACGGCTACAGCCTGCTCGCGCCGTACGTCCTCGCCGTGGTCGGCATCGGCCTGACCGGCCTGCTGGCCGCCGTCGCTGCGGCCGTCCTGCTCGGCCGGCTGCTCAAGGACACCGCCCACCCGCTGGCCGGCGCGGCGCTCGGCGGCTTCTTCGCCGTCGCCAACGTCGTGTCCGGCCGCAGCACGTTCGCGCTCGGAGCGGTCGCTGCGCTGGCCGCCCTGGTGCTGCTTCCGCGGCGCAGGTGGGCGGCCGTCGCGGCGGTGCTGTCCGGACTGTTCAGCCCCGTCGCCGCAGCCTTCCTCGGCCTGGCCGCAGCCGTGCTGGTCCTCCAGCGGCAGCGTGGCGGGTGGACCCTGGGGCTCGCCGCGAGCATCCCGGTCGCCGTGCTCGCGCTGCTGTTCCCCTCCGGCGGCGTGCAGCCGTACGAAGCCGGCTCCGCGCCGTACGCCGTGCTGGCCGGGCTGGTGCTCGCGGCGCTGACGCACTCCTCGACGCTGCGCCTGGGCGGGCTCCTCTACGCCTTTGCCGCCGGGCTGCTGGTGCTGCTCTCGGACCCGTTCGGCAGCAACATCCTGCGGCTCGGGCTGCTGCTTGCCGCCCCGCTCGTGGTGGCCACCGCCACCGAGCACTGGCGCATCGTCGCGCCGGTCGCGGGAGCGCTGGTGCTCTGGCAGGTGCAGCCGCCGTACGCCGATCTGCAGGCGCAGCGCCCGCCCTCCTTCGTGGCGCTCAACCAGGCCCTCGTCGAGCTCGAGGCCAAGCGCGTGGAGGTGGTCCCGCTGCGCGACCACGGTGAGGCGGCGTTCGTCGCGCCCGTCGTGCCGCTGGCCCGCGGGTGGTCGCGGCAGATCGACACCGCCCGCAACCCGTTGTTCTACGAGGGCGCGCTCGACGCCCGGGAGTACGGCGCCTGGTTGCGCGAGAACGCCGTCGACCACGTCGTTCTCGGACCCTCGGCGCGCGCCGACGGCGGTGGCCAGGCCGAGCGGGCCCTGCTGCTCGTCGGCAGCGTCAACGGGCTCGAGCGGGTCTGGTCCGACGAGGAGTGGACCGTCTGGCGCTACGTCCTGGGGCTGGAGATCGCCCAGCCCCCGGCGCAGGTGCTCGACAGCGACCGGGCCTCCCTCACCGTCCGCAGCGACCGGCCGACGGACGGGCGGCTGGTGCTGCAGTGGTCGCGCTGGCTGTCGGTGACCGGGCCGGCCTGCGTCGAGCGGGACGGCGACGGCACCCGGCTGCGCTTCAGCGCTCCCGGGACCGCGGTGATCAGCAGCCGGCTCAGCCTGCGGCCGACGGGGCACTGCTGAGCCGCGGTACAGCCACATCCTGCCCGGTGCGGGAGGTGCGGTAGAACACGTCCCGTCGCAGCGGCGTGGTGGGGGGCGGTCGTGCGAGGCCCCTCCTCGTCCGTGACCCGCGTGACCCGCGTGACCGGTAGCGTCACCGCCGTCCCGCTGCTGGTGCTCTTCGCGCTGAACCTCGTCGACGCGTTCGATCGTGTCGCCTTCGGCGTCCTGAGCCCTGAGATCCGCGAGGCTTCGGCCTGTCCGACGGCGGCATCGTCGCCGTCCGGCTCGCTGGCCGGCGTCACGGCTTGGGGTGCCCGGGAACACCGCCGAGGCGGCGGCGTTCCTGCTGTCGGACGACGCCTCGTGGACACGGCGAGACGCTCGTCGTCGACGGCGGCGGGGCGCTGAGAAGCGCGCCTCGCCTAGCCTGCGGCGGTGGTCCTCCGGCTCGTCCTGCTGCTGCTCGTGGTGGCCTACCTGGCGCACCGCTTCCGTCCGCAGCACCGGCTGCCCTGGACCGTCCCGCTGGCCGTGGTCGGCGTGCTGCTCGTGGTCCGCACGGTCGGCTGGCTGATGGGCGACTGACCGCTACGCCAGCCGGCGGCCCTCCACCCGGGTCGGCTCGATGCGGATGACCGCCCAGCGCGGGCCGTGCGCCCAGGCGACGGGGATCGCGTCGGCGGGGAGCGCGTCGCGCTCCTGCGTGGGCAGGCGGCGCGCCTTGCCGACGGCCACGACGCTCCACCCGGTGTGCGCCACCTCGTCGACCTCGTCGACCTCGAACGCGACCACGGCGCGACGCTCGGCCGCCTGAAGCTTGGGGCCCACCCCGGAGCGCAGCAGGATCGCACCGTCGTGGATCACGTAGTTGACCGGCACGACGTCCGGCACGTCCTCGCGGGCGACGTAGGCAAGGCGGCCGACGGTGTGCGTCCTGAGCAGATCCAGGCACTCCGGTCTGGGGATCGACAACAGGGCGCCGGGGGTCGTGTCCAGCTCGGCGGGCGCCAGCCGGCGTCGGTCGGCGACCGCGCCGGTGACCGCCACCGACGCCTTGAAGGCGTTGGAGACCGCGCTGCGGCGCGCGGCGAGGGCCAGGTCGAGGGCGGCGCGGGGACCGGCGAGCGCCAGGCGGACCAGCACAAGAACCTCCTGAGACGGTGCGGAGGGGACGGCTCCAGGGTGCGGCGCGAGACCGCTGCCAGGGCAGGCCGTCGGACCTCGGGACCCGGGACCTTGGTCCCGCCCCCCGTCGGCCCCGGTACTGATCGTCGTGACGGAACACGGCCAGGACCGGCCCTGAAGCGACGCGAGGATCAGTACGACGCTGCCCCGGGCCCCCCGGGCCCCCCGGGCACCCCCGTCGGCCCCGGTACTGATCGTCGTGACGGAACACGGCCAGGACCGGCCCTGACGTGACGCGAGGATCAGTACGACGCTGCCCCGGCCCCCCCGGGCACAGCCGTCGACCCCGGTACTGATCGTCGTGACGGAAACACGGCCAGAACCGGCCCTGAGGCGACGCGAGGATCAGTACGACGCTGCCCCGGCCCCAGCCGTCGACCCCGGTACTGATCGTCGTGACGGAAAGGCGGCCAGGACCGGCCCTGAAGCGACACGAGGATCAGTACGAGGGGGGCGCGGCATGGACGCCTCCCTCGCGCAGATGGCCACCTCCCAGGGCGGCGCCTTTGGGACCCCGTCCGGGCGGTGGCGGTCCGGACGGCGCCTTTGGCGGCCCGGGCGGTGGCGGCCCGGGCGGTGGCGCCACCGTGCGCTGCTCGGGCTGGGCACAGCGACGTGCGGCGCTGCGGACGATGGCGGACGATGGCTGACGATGGCGCACCATGATCGGGACGTAGGTCCCTGTTGCCCGACGACCGGGCCCGCCACCCTGAGGGGATGACCCACGTGGATCGCGCCGGGACGGTGGAGCTGTCGCGGGAGGAGTGCCTCTCGCTGCTCGCCGGCGCGCCGTTCGGCCGGCTCGTCCTCACCGAGGGCGCGCTGCCTGCCGTGTTGCCGGTGAACTTCCTGCTCGACTACGCCGGGATCGTCATCCGGACCGCCGAGGGCAGCACCACCAGCCTGGCCGACGGTGCTGTCGTCGCCTTCCAGGCCGACAGCATCGACCCGGTCCGGCAGGCCGGCTGGACCGTGACCGTCGTCGGCCGGGCCACCGTCGTGCGCGACGAGGTGCAGCGCGCCAGGCTGGCGGCGCTGCCGCTGCGGCCCTGGGCGCCAGGTCGCCGGGACACCCTGGTCGTCGTCGATCTGGGCCTGGTCAGCGGTCGCCGCATCGGCGGGGCCGAGCCGGCCCACGCCGGGTCCGATCCGGGCTGAGACCGCCCCGCCGCACCGGCCGACTCAGCGCAGCAGTCCGCGCTCGGCGGCGGCCTGCTCGAGGCCGGCCCGCGCGTCGGGGTGCGCGGCGGTATGCACGAGGTTGCGGACCTGCACCGAGAAGGGCTCCGGCGTGATGGCCGCCGCGCCCTGCTCGGTGACGACCCAGGAGTGCTGGAAGCTCGTCGTCGGTCCGTCGAGCACCGGCACGATCGTCGACCGGTCCGCCCTCGGGTGCCACGAGGGCAGCGCGACGATCGCCTGCCCGCCGGTGCTGTGCAGCGCCCCGACGACGAAGTCGCTCTGCCCGCCGAAGCCCGAGTAGATCCTGCCGCGCACCCACGAGGCGTTGGCCTGGGCGTACAAGTCGATCTGCAGCGCGGAGTTGACCGACGTCATGAGTGGCTGCTGGGCGATCCGGCCCGGGTCGTTGGTCAACTCGGTGCGCAGCATCCGCAGCCGCGGGTTGTTGTGCGCCCAGGCGTAGAGCTCGGGCGAGCCGAACAGGAACGACGCCACGAGCGGGACGTCCGGGTCGAGCGCGCCCGCCTGGTCCAGCCGCACCACCCCGTCGGACAGCATCTCGGTCCACAGCCGCAGGTGTCGCCGGCCGGTGAGCGACGCCAGCGTGGCGTCCGGGACCCCGCCGATGCCGAGCTGGAGTGTGGAGCGGTCGGCCACCAGCCCGGCGACGCGCTCGCCGATCGCCGCCTCGACCGGGCCCGGGCTGCGCGGAGCCGGGCTGGTCAGCGGCTCCTGCGCCTCGATCGCGAGGTCGACGTCCTCGACGTCCAGCTCGCTGTCGCCGTACGTCCAGGGCATGTCGGGGTTGACCTGCGCGATGACGATGCCGCCGTTGCGGCGGCACTGCTCGACGGCGGCGGGCAGGACGTTGACCTCGACGCCGAGCGAGACCTTGCCGTCGCGCGGCGGTGCGACGTGCAGAAGCACGACGTCGGGGATGCAGGTGCGGCCGAACAGCCGGGGCACCAGGCTGAGGCGCGCCGGGATGTAGTCCAGTCGCTCGCTGGCCCGCACCCCCGCGCCGACGAAGGGCGTCTCGTGCACGACGCCGTCGCGGTCGGGCAGGCCGGGTTGGCCGTTGAGGGTCCACAGCCGGTACGACGGGAGGCAGCGGTCGACCGCGTCGAGCAGCGCCCGCGGCGTGGCGAAATTGCCGGAGACGACGACCCGTGGGCGACGCTCGACGAAGGGGGCGAGGTGCTCTGCCAGCTGGGACTCGTCGACGACACGCATGGCCCGCACTCTCCCAGGCTCAGCTGCGGACGACGACCACCGGGCAGGTTGCGTGCTGCGCGATCGAGGTGCTCGTCGACCCGAGCAGCAGGCCGGTGAAGCCGCCGCGGCCGCGTGAGCCGGTCACCAGGACGTCCTGCGGGCGGGCCAGCCGGTTGAGGACCTCACCGGCGTGGCCGGTGCAGACCTCCGGCTCGACGATCAGGCCGTCGGCGCCGGCGGCGGCGGCCGTTGCCAGGAGGGAGCCGCGCTCGCCGCCTTCGAGCTCGCGCAGGTCCGGTCCGTTCCCAGCGGCCACGGGCTCGTGCACGAAGACGGGGACGAGCACCGCGGCGTGTCGGCGAGCGTGCTCGACGGCGTAGCGCAGGGCGGCGCGGGAGGCGGGGGAGTGGTCGATGCCGACCAGGACCCGCGGAGGCTCGATCTGGGTGTCGGCCACCTCCGGGACCACGGCGACGGGGCAGCCCGCGTGGTGCAGCACCGAGGAGCTGACCGAGCCCAGGACTGCCCGGGACAGCGCCCCGAGCCCGCGGGTGCCGACGACGACCATCGAGGCGTCCTGGGCCGCGTCGACGAGGACCTGGGCGGCGGGGCCCATGACGGCGGTCGCACGGGCGTCGAGGCCGTCCCCACCGGGCACCCGCTCGAGCGCGAGCTTGAGCTCGTCGTCCGCGACCAGCTGGGCCTCGGTCTGCGCCAGCGGCGGTCCGTCGCCGAGAGCGGGCTCGATCGCGTAGTAGAAGCCGAACACGGG
>JBBSLB010000111.1:0-8517 GCA_038255675.1 Mycobacteriales bacterium | reverse complement strand
GGGTTGCCGGCCGGGTCACCGCCGCCGGTGCGCGCCGCCACCTCGATCGTCTTGATGAGCTTGGCGAACAGCTTGCCGCGCTTGGCGTCGATCGCCGCCTTCTTGTGCTTGGTCGTCGCCCACTTGGAGTGGCCACTCATGACGAGATCTCCTTCACCAGATCGACGAAGAGCCGGTGCACGCGGTGGTCGCCGGTGAGCTCCGGGTGGAACGAGGTGGCCAGGACGGGGCCCTGGCGGACCGCGACGACCCTACCCGCGGCGGGTCCGTCCCCCCCGACCGCGGCAAGCACCTCGACGCCTTCCCCGGTGCTCTCGACCCATGGCGCGCGGATGAAGACGGCGTGCACCTGACCGACGCCCGTGAAGGCCAGGTCGGTCTCGAAGCTGTCGACCTGTCGGCCGAAGGCGTTGCGGCGCACCACGACGTCGAGCCCACCCACTCCCTGCTGGTCCGGTCGGCCGTCGAGCACCGACTCGGCCAGCAGGATCATGCCCGCGCACGAGCCGTAGACCGGCAGCCCGCCGGCGACGGCCGCCCGCAGCGGCTCGAGCAGGTCGAAGACCGACAGCAGCCGGCTGATCGTCGTCGACTCCCCGCCCGGCAGCACCAGGCCGTGCAGCCCCTCGAGGTCTTCCGTACGCCGCACGTGCACGGTCGAGGCGCCGGCCGCGGCCAGCGCACGGTCGTGCTCGCGGACGTCGCCCTGCAGCGCCAGCACCCCGATGCGGGGGGAGCTCACCAGCCGCGCTGCGCCAGCAGGTCGCCCGCACCCAGGCTGTCGACGGCGATGCCGACCATCGCCTCGCCCAGGCCGCGGCTGACCTTCGCGATCCGCTCGGCATCGGTGAAGTAGGCGGTCGCCTCGACGCACGCGCGGGCGCGCTGGGCCGGGTCGCCGCTCTTGAAGATGCCCGAGCCGATGAAGACGCCGTCTGTGCCGAGCTGCATCATCATCGCCGCGTCGGCCGGGGTCGCCACGCCGCCGGCGGTGAAGACGACGACGGGGAGCCGGCCGAGCGAGGCGGTCTCGCGAACCAGCTCGACCGGTGCCCTCATCAGCTTGGCGGCCTCGAAGAGCTCGGTCTCATCCATGATCGTGAGGCGCTTGATCTCGGTGAGGATGGTGCGCAGGTGGGTGGTCGCCTGCGAGACGTCACCCGTGCCGGCCTCGCCCTTGGTGCGGATCATCGCCGCGCCCTCGGAGATGCGCCGCAGCGCCTCGCCCAGGTTGGTGGCGCCGCAGACGAACGGCACGGTGAACGCGCGCTTGTCGATGTGGTGGGCGTAGTCGGCGGGGGTGAGGACCTCGGACTCGTCGATGTAGTCGACGCCGATCGCCTGCAGGACCTGCGCCTCGACGAAGTGGCCGATGCGGGCCTTGGCCATCACCGGGATCGAGACGACGGCCTGGATGCTGTCGATCATGTCGGGATCGCTCATGCGCGCGACGCCGCCGTCGCGCCGGATGTCGGCCGGCACCCGCTCGAGGGCCATGACCGCGACGGCCCCAGCGTCCTCGGCGATGCGCGCCTGGTCGGCGTCGACGACGTCCATGATGACGCCGCCCTTGAGCATCTCGGCCATGCCGCGCTTGACGCGGTCGGTGCCCACCTGGGGGCTGTCGGAAGGCGTGTCGGCGGCCATGTGCTGTCCTTGAGGTTAGCGGGGTGTGACCGGCTGATCGTAAGTCAGCCGACGTCCAACGACCTCCCGGCCGGGACGAGCAGGAACCACGTCGGGCCGGGCTTGAGCGGCAGGTCCGCACCGGCAGCGTCCACGAAGCGGGTGCCGCCCAGCGGGTCGGGCCGGCTCCAGCCGCCGGCCAGGCGAAGGCCGTCGCGCAGCAGCACGATCGGCCCGGTCCCGACCGTCTCGGTGTAGGGGGTCCGGTTGCCCAGGACGTCGACGTACGGGCTCTGCCGCACCTGGACGTACTGGACGACGACGTTGGCCGGGGCGGCGCCGCTCAGCCGGGTGCCCTCGCTGAAGACCTGGTAGCGGCCGGTCGCCGGGTCATGCTGGACGGTCGTGCGCGCGATCGGCGAGAAGCTCACCGTGGCGCGGCCGGCCGGGGGGAACACCCCGGGCGGCACCGGGCCGAAGCTCAGGCCAATGTCGCGCGGCCAGGTGCCGCCGGGCTTGGCGGCGTCGATGGCCGCCGGCGCCGCGAAGAAGTTGATCGCGTCCTTGCGCCGCTCGCCCTTGCGGTACGGCCCCGGGACGGTCTCGAAGTTGGCGTCGATGAGCTGGCCGATCGCCTCGGCCTGCCGGACGGTGGCCTGCACGCCCGTGTTGGCCCCGGAAGCGGCCAGCGGCACCTTGCCGAACTGCAGGAGCAGCTCGATGTCGCTCTCGCGCATGCTCCGGATCGGGCCGACCTCGGCCCCGATCGCCGGGGCGTAGATCGCCAGGAAGCGGGTCGCGCCGCCCTCCATGACCTCCTGGTACACGAGCGAGGCCTCGCCGAGACCGCGGTGGTAGGGACGGGCCAGCTCGGAGTTGTCGATCTTCACCGCGACGACCGAGCCGGTCGGGATCGGGCCGTCGCCGTCGAACGGGTCGACCGCCGCCGGCGGCGGGGGCGGCGGGGGCGGCGGCGGCGGCGGCGGCGGCGGCGGCGGTACGGGGCTGGGCGTCGGGCTCGGCGCGGGGGTCGTGGGTGCGGCCGTGGGCGCGGCCCGCTCGACCGACTCGGCCGCGCCACCGCACGCGCTGACGAGTGCGGCCCCGACCAGGAGCCCGACGAGGGCGCGGGTCGGGCGGGAGGTGCGGGGAGAGCTGCTCACGGTCTGCAACCGTACGTGCACGAAGGACGATCGAGGGTGAGCCGGGCGGATCAGACTGTCGTGTCGTCGATCTCGAAGTACTGCGGCAGGGACCGGTGCCCAGCCAGCCGCAACGCCCGGGGCACCCGCCGCAGCCGGACGGCCCGGGTGTCCTTCACGGCGGCGTTGTGGAACGACCGCGCCAGGCCCACCCGGGTTGCCGCCGTCTGCAGCTCGGCCAGCGACGCGTCACCGGAGGCGTCATGGACGAGCAGCGGCAGCGCCGCCTTGAGCGCACGGGACAGGTCGTTCTCGACCCTCTCCCGACCGTCGACCGCGCCCTCGAGCGCCGCCGAGGCGGCCACGTCGAGCGGGCCTGCCGCCCGCGGGTCGGCCAGGTGGGCAGCCACCGCGCGGGCCGCGGCGGCGCGGCGGACGAGCTGGGCGTCCAGGGCAGCCCAGGACGCATCCACCCGGGCGTGCAGCCGGTCGAGGCGTCCCGCGGTCCAGCTGACGTAGAGCGCGAGCAGGACCAGGACGACCCCGACGACGACCCACGTGGTCACCCGCTCCCCCGCCGCGGCAGCTCGGACATCCAGCGGCGCAGCGCCCGGGCCAGCCGACCTGCGTCGTCGTCGACCTCGTCGGCCGGCAGGGCCGCCTCGAAGGACGGGTCGACGGCCACCGGAGCCGCCAGGGCCACGGTCTCGTACACCTCGACGACCTGACGGGTGACGGTCGACCAGTCGTAGGCGCGCACGGCGTCGTGCGCCGCGGCCGCGAGCTGACTGCGGCGCTGCTCGTCCTGCAGCAGGGCCCCGAGGGCGGTGGCCAGCGCGCCGGCGTCGCGCACCGGGACGAGCACGCCGTACGCCCCGTCCTGCAGCACCCGGCGGAAGGCCTCCAGGTCACTGGCCACGACGGGGGTGCCGGCCGACATCGCCTCGACCAGGACGATGCCGAACGACTCGCCGTGCGTGTTGGGCGCGCAGTAGACGGTGCCGCTGGCGAAGACGCGGGGCTTGTCCTGCTCGCTGACCAGGCCGAGCAGCTCGACCCGGTCGCGCAGCGACGGCGGCACCGCCTCGCGCACGTCGTCGGCGTCGCCGGGCCCGGCCACGAGCAGGTGCACGTCCGGCACCAGCTCGGCCAGCTCCGGAAGCGCCTCGAGCAGCACGGCCAGCCCCTTGCGCGGCTCGTCGATCCGGCCGAGGAACACAACGGTCGGGACGTCCGGACGGCCCGGCAGCGGCCGCGCGCCCTCGAAGCGGGCGACGTCGACGCCGTTGGGGATGAGCACCGCGTCGCCGCCCAGGTGCTCGACGACGACCCGGCGCGCGGCCGGTGAGACGGCGATGCGCCCGGTGACCTTCTCCAGCGCCGGCTGCAGCGCGGTGCCGAAGACCTGCAGCGCCCGGCTGCGTGCGGTGGCGGTGTGGAAGGTCGCGACGATCGGCCCGCTCGCGGCGAAGCAGGCGAGCATGGACACGCTCGGCACCGTCGGCTCGTGCACGTGCAGGACGTCGAAGCGCCCGTCGCGCAGCCAGCGCCGGGTGCGGGTGAGCGAGAGCGGCCCGAAGACCAGCCGCGCCACCGAGCCGTTGTAAGGGACCGGGACCGCCCGTCCCGCCGGCACGACGTAGGACGGCAGGTCCGGGCTGTCGGGGTCGTCGACAGGGGTCAGCACCGAGACGGTGTGGCCCAGCGCGATCAGGTGGTCGGCGAGGTCACGCACGTGCGCCTGCACCCCGCCGGGGGTGTCCCAGACGTACGGGCAGGCGATGCCGATGCGGAGCGACCTCACCGAGGAGCCAGGTCGTCGAGCCAGAGGCGTTGGAGCATGTGCCAGTCGGCCGGGTGAGCGGCGATGCCGGTGGCGAACGCGTCGGCCACCGCCTGCGTCATCGACTGCACGTCGGTGGGCGGGACCTCGGGGTGGAAGACGCAGCGCCAACCCTCGTCGGTGAAGGACAGCGTCACGGGGATCAGCGTGGCGCCGGTCCTCAGCGCGAGACCGGCCGGCCCGGCGGGCATCCGGGCTGTGGCGCCGAAGAACTGCACGTCGATGCCGCGCGCGGAGAGGTCGCGGTCGGCGAGCAGGCACAGCGTGCCGCCGGCCTCGAGCCGCTCGGTGAGGACGTCGAAGGGCGGGCGCTCGCCACCGGTGAGCGCGAGGACCTCCATGCCGAGCGACTCGCGGAAGGCCACGAAGCGGTCGTAGACGGACTCGGGCTTGAGGCGCTCGGCCACGGTCGTGAACGGGACGCCGGTGGCGCCGCACCACGCACCGGCATGGTCCCAGTTGCCGCTGTGCGGCAGCGCCAGGATGGTGCCGCGACCGGCCGCCACCGACGCACGCAGCCGGTGCTCGTCGACCGTCGTCATCCCGCTGACGATCCGCTCGCGCGAGGTCACGGGGAGCCGGAAGACCTCGCACCAGTAGCGGGCGTAGGACCGCAGCGCGGCGCGCACGAGCGCGTCCGGCTCCGCGTCAGGGGCTACTCGCGCGAGGTTGCTGCGCAGCCGGTCCACGCCCTTGCCGCCGCGGCGGGCGGCCAGGTCGGCGCCCGCGCGGAACAGCCCCAGCGCCACCGGCTCGGGCAGCGCGCGGACAACCGCCCAGCCCCCGGCGTAGGCCGCGTCGGTGGCACGGCCGGTCAGGAGCTGGGCCACCCGTCCGAGCAGGGGTGGCAGGGGGACGCGGACCACTACGTGCGGTCTGCCAGGCCGGCCTGCCGGCGCACCTCGACCAGCCGCTGACCGACCGTGACGAGCGACGCGGCAGCCAGCACCCAGAGCAGGACGTCGAGCGCGACCGGCACCCCCAGGCCCGCGAGCAGCGTCCCCATCAGGACCAGGATGAGCCGCTCGGCCCGCTCGGCCAGCCCGACGTCGCAGCGCAGCCCCAGCCCCTCGGCGCGCGCCTTGGCGTAGCTGACGATCATCCCGGCGACCAGGCAGAACAGCGCGACACCGGCGAGCAGCCGGTCGTCGCCCGCGCCGGTGAACCACAGCACCAGCCCGCTGAAGATCGCGGCGTCGGCAATCCGGTCGCAGGTCGAGTCCAGCCAGGCACCGAACGGACTGCTCCGGCCGAGCTTGCGGGCCATCGCGCCGTCCAGCAGGTCGGTGAGCACGGAGAAAAAGACGATCGCCGTACCGGTGAAGAACATCCCCCGCGGGAAGAAGCCGAGCGCGCCGACGAGCACGCCGAGGGTGCCGAAGGCCGTGACCGCGTCCGGCGAGACCCCGGTCCGCAGCAGGCCCGTGGCGATCGGGTCCACCACCCGACCGAGCGCCGGTCGCACGCGCAGGTTGAGCATCGGGTCCGTCCGGTCGGGGGAGGCGGTCGTCGGCGACCATAGCGGGGACCCCACCTGCGAGAGGACCTCCGGCCCTTGTCGCGCGGCCCGCCCGGCGAGAGTGTGTCGCCCCACCGAAGCACCAGGAGGACACGTGCGCACACCCCGCGCCGATGTCGGCACCGCCCCGGCATCCCGGGCCGCAGCCCAGGTCCGCAACGTGGCCGTCGTGGGCCACAGCGGCGCCGGCAAGACCACCCTCGTCGAGGCGCTGCTGGCCGCGGCCGGCGCGATCAGCAGGCCCGGCGACGTGCAGGACGGCACGACGACGTGCGACAGCGAGCAGGTCGAGCAGCGGCTGGGCCACTCGGTGTCGCTGTCGGTGGCCGCGCTCGAGCACGCCGGCGTCAAGCTCAACCTGCTCGACACCCCCGGCGGGTCGGACTTCGTCGGGGAGCTGCGGGCCGGGCTTCGCGCGGCCGACGGTGTGCTGTTCGTCGTGTCGGCGGCCGGCGGGCTCGACGCGGTCACCGCCCAGCTGTGGGCCGAGTGCGAGGCCGTCGGGATCCCGCGGGCGGTCGTCGTCACCCAGCTCGACCGCGCCCGCGCCGACTTCGACGAGTCGGTGGCGCTGTGCCAGCGGCTGCTCGGCGACGGGATCCTGCCGATGCACCTGCCGATGCACGACGACGACGGCTCGGTCGCCGGGCTCATCTCACTGCTGGACGAGCAGGTCGCCGACCACTCCGGCGGCGAGCGCGTGGTGCGCGACGCCGACCCCGAGCACCTCGCGCTCGTGGCCGATCTGCGCGCCGAGCTGGTCGAGGGAGTGATCGCCGAGAGCGAGGACGAGACCCTGCTCGACCGCTACCTGGCCGCTGAGCAGGTCGACGTCGCCGTCCTCACCGCCGATCTCGAGACCGCCGTCGCCCGCGGGCACTTCCACCCGGTGCTGGCCGCCGCGCCGCTCGCCGGCGTCGGCACCCACGAGCTGCTCGACCTGCTCGTCGCGGGCTTTCCGTCGCCGCTGGAGCACCCCTGCCCCCCGGTCACCCGCCCGGACGGCTCGCCCGCCGCGCCGATCAGCTGCGATCCCGACGGCCCGCTCGTCGCGGAGGTCGTCAAGACCGCCACCGACCCGTACGTCGGGCGCGTGTCCTGGGTCCGTGTCTTCAGCGGGACGCTGCGCGCGGACGCCCCCGTGCACGTCTCCGGACACGGCTCGGGCGGGCTGTGGCAGCGGCCCGACCACCCCGACCACGACGTCGACGAGCGGGTCGGGCCGATCTCCGCGCCGCTCGGCGCAGCGCTGCGCCCGGTCGCCGACTGCCCGGCCGGCGACCTCTGCGTCGTCAGCAGGCTCGGTTCCGCCGAGACCGGCGACACGCTGTCGGCCAAGGACGACCCGCTGCTCGTCGCGCCGTGGCGACTGCCCGAGCCGCAGCTGCCCGTCGCCGTCCAGGCGGCCACCCGCTCCGACGAGGAGCGGCTCGGCACCGCGCTGGCCCGGCTGGCCGCCGAGGACCCCACCGTGCGGGTCGAGCGCCGGGCCGAGACCGGACAGCAGCTGCTGTGGTGCGTCGGCCCCGGCCACGCCGACGTGCTGCTGGACCGGCTGCGCAACAGGCACGGCGTGGAGGTCACCACGCCGGACGTGCTCGTGCCGCAGCAGGAGACGCTGAAGGCCCCGGTCACCGTCACCGGCCGGCACGTCAAGCAGTCCGGCGGGCACGGGCAGTACGCCGTGGTCGTCCTCGAGCTCGAGCCCGGGCCGGCCGGCAGCGGCATCTGCTTCGAGCAGCGCGTCGTCGGCGGCGCTGTGCCGGCGGCCTTCCACGGCAGTGTCGAGAAGGGGGTGCGGGCGCAGGCCGAGCGCGGGGTCTCCGACGGCCGTCCCCTGGTCGACGTTCAGATCGTGCTCGTCGACGGCAAGGCCCACAGCGTCGACTCCTCCGACGCGGCCTTCCAGGCTGCCGGCGCACTGGCGGTCCGCGAGGCCGTCGCGCAGGCAGGCACCGTCGTGCTGGAGCCGTGGTCGGAGGTCGAGGTGGCCGTGCCTGCGGCGTTCGTCGGCAGCGTCATGAGCGACCTGTCCGGCCGGCGCGCGCGCGTCACCGGCAGCGAGCCCGACCTCGAGGACGACGAGCGGGCCGTGGTCCGCGCGCAGCTGCCCGACGGGGAGCTGCTGGGCTACGCCGCCGCGCTGCGCGGTGTCTCGCACGGCACCGGCTCCTTCGTCCGCCGCCCCACCGGCTTCGAGCCGGCTCCCGGCTGAGCCGGACCCCACCTCGCACACACACACTTCCCGCCCACACACTTCCCGCCCACACACTTCCCGCCCACACACTTCCCGCCCACACACTTCCCGCCCACACACTTCCCGCCGATCATGGAGTTCGTGCTGCCCGGTGAGCGTGAGCTCCCGACACCAACTCCATGATCAGCGG
>JBBSLB010000110.1:0-8520 GCA_038255675.1 Mycobacteriales bacterium | reverse complement strand
GTGTCGGCCAACGACCGGCTGACGCTGCGGCTGCACCCGGTCGTGAGCTTCGCGGTGGTGCCGCTGTTCGCGCTCGCCAACGCCGGGGTGGTGCTCGACGGCGAGGCACTGCGCGGCGCGGCGACCAGCCCGGTTGCGCTCGGGATCGTGCTCGGACTGGTCGTCGGCAAGCTGCTGGGCGTGCTCGGTGGGACCTGGCTGGCGCTGCGGCTGCCGAGCTCGTCGTTCGTCAGCGGCACCAGCTGGGGGCAGGTCACCGGGGTGGCGTCGGTGGCCGGGATCGGCTTCACCATCGCGCTGTTCATCACCGACCTGGCCTTCGACGACCCGTTGCTGCAGCAGGAGGCGAAGATCGGGATCCTCGTCGGATCGGCGCTCGCGGCTGCGCTCGCGCTGGCCGTCTTCCGCTTCCTGTCCTCGCGCGGCGGGCTGTGCCTGCCGGGCGCCGAGCTGCGCTCGCTGCCGCCGCTGTCGGCGATCCCCGACCCGGAGTAGCCGCGCAGAGGGCGGTGGCCATCGCACCGGCCCGCGCTCGTGGTGGTCGCACGTGCGGCCAAAGTCGGCCGCTCAGGGTGGACTATGCGCCGAGCCCTGCAGGGTGAGTCGGCGCCGGCCGTCGCGGTGGGGGAGGTCGTGCTTCCGGTCGTGGTGGTCATGGTGGTGCTGGTGGCAGAGCAGGACCAGGTTGTCCAGGTCGGTCAAGCCGCCGTCGGCCCAGTGCCGGACGTGGTGGGCGGCGCACTGGGCGGGTCGCCGGCCACAGCCCTTGACGACGCAGTGCCGATCACGGGCCACCAGAGCGCGGAACAGCCGGCCGCTGACGATCCGGGCGGCCCGGCCGACGTAGAGCGGGTCGTTGCGAGGGGCCTGCTGCAGGACGACCAGGTCGATGACGGCGTCGCAGGCCAGCCGGCGCAGCGCGCCGCGGGACAGCGGTCCGGTGTCGCCGGCGATGCCGGGGGCGGCGGCGGGCTCGCCCGCTAGGTCGCGGCCCAGCCACTCAGCAAGGCTCAGCTGGGCGGCGCGCCGACCGACCCCGCCAGCAGCTGGCGCCCCTGCTCGGCGAGGTCGTCAGCCACCTCCCGGAGCACGGCCACGCGCTCGGGGCTGGAGGTGGTGGCCAGCTCGCGGCCGACCGCGTCCAACTCCTCCACCACTGCGGTGAACTCGTCCTGGCGCTGCGACATCCGGCGTCTCCCTGCTGATCGTCGTCCGAAGGTGAGGAGGTGCTGTCCGACGACGGCGGCCCCGGGGAGCAGCAGCAGAAGCAGGGGAAGGGACGACCCGGTCGCCAGCACCAGCCCGACCACGAGCGCCACCACGGCCGCGGCTGCGACGAGCAGCCGGCGCCGCAGGACAGCGGCGGCCTGGGCGCTGCGCTCCTGTGCCTGGGTGGTGGCCAGCTCGACGCCGGCGACGGCGTCCGCCAGGGCCTGGTGGCAGCGACTGGTCGCCGCGTCGGCGGCGGCGGCCACCTGCTCGCGCAGCTCGCTCAGCTCACGGTCCGCGGCGGCCAGCCAGCCCAGCAGGTGCGCACCCGCCGCCTCGCCGGTCGGCAGCGCGTGCCCGGCCACGTCGTCGCACGCGGTGGACACCCCGCTGCCGCCGAGCCCGGTCAGCATCGGGACCGGTGACATGGCCACGGCGCGCGCTGCCTCGAGCGCGTCGAAGGCGGCCAGCCCCAGCGGCTGCCCCTGGCTGCGGACGACCAGTACCGCGTCGCTGCACGTCCCGGCCTCGGCCAGCGCCTGCGCGAGCTGCTGCGGCGCATCGGCGCCGGTGAGCCGCGCGGGCACAGGTCGAGCGGTGACGGCGAAGGGCCCGGTCGTGAGCTGCTCGCAGACCCGGTCCAGCTCGGGGTCGCCGGCGGGACCGACGACCGCGACGTCCAGCGGGGCCCGCGGGCGTGGGTGGCGGGCCTGGTGCTCCACCAACGACTGCGCCACCACGGCGGCGCGCGCCTCGGTACGCGCGTCGGCGAGGGCGGCGGTCGTCGGGGCGGGGTCCAGCTCGGAGACCAGCATGACGACGCCGTTGCGCTCGGCGTCGAAGCGCAGCAGCCCGCCGACCCGGGCCAGCCGGCCCTCGCGCAGCACGTCGTTCAGCACCGCATCGTGTGAGCGGAGCAGCAGCTCGGCAACTGCCGTGACGTTCGTGCCCAGCACCACGCAGGGCAGGGAGAAGGCGACCTCGTCCGGACCAGGGTCAGCAGTCGCGTGCAGCCTGAAACGCAGGTCGTCCTGCTCGTCCTGCAGCACCAGCCCGACCTCACCGGCCACCCAGACGCGGTGCGGGAAGGCGACGTGGAACTGGTCGTCGAGCATCCGGTGCACGTCCGACACGGCGTGCGTACCGCGACCCAGGGCCGTGGGACGCACCTGTCGTCCGGGGGTCGGCACGAACACCGGGTCGACCTGCCCCGGTCGTATCGGTCCGTCCGCTTTCTCCGTGTCCACCCAGCCAGGCTAGGTGCGTGGGCCGGCGTCCTCTGCCCGCAGGCACGCCGGCGGCAGCGCGAACCACCGCAGGGCCTCGAACTCCGGCGGCAGGCCGGTCGGTCCGTCGTCCACCTCGGCCGGCCGCGCCGCCAGCAGCGCGCGCGCGTCGGCCAGGTGCCCGGCGAGCGCCTCCTCGCCGAGGACCGGCCGGTCCTGCGGGTAGCGAACCTGGCCGTCCGCGCCGAACTCGACGTCGGTCAGCCGGAACGGCGGGTCGGGGGAGCTGTCGCGGTGCGACCAGAGCCCGGTGCGCGGGTCGAACCGGTAGTCGGGCAGCAGCCGGCGACCCTCGCGTGCCAGCAGGTCGACGGCGTCGGTGAGGTAGTCGCCGACCGTCTGCGAGATGAAGTAGTTGAAGTTGATCCGGGTCCAGCCGGGCTTGATCCCCTCGCAGCCCAGGCCGATCTCGTCGCGGAAGGCGCGCGAGTGCTCCGGGTCGATCGCCAGGAGTCGGTGGCCGTACGGTCCGGCGCAGGAGCAGCCGCCGCGCGACTGGATCCCGAACAGGTCGTTCAGCAGGGCGACGACGAAGCCGTGATGCAGGTAGCGCTCGCCGGCGCGGACCCGGAAGGACACGATCGACAGTCGTCGGGTCCCCGGACGTCCGAGCAGCTCGATGAACCGGTTGTCCTGCCACCGGGCAAGAGCGCGCTGCCAGAGCAGGGTCTCCCGCGCCTCGATCACCTCGGTCCCGACGGCTGACTTGAGAGCGAAGACGAGTCCGGCGCGGATCGACTCCACGATCGCGGGGGTGCCGCCCTCTTCGCGTGCGACCGGGTCGTCCAGGTAGCGGTGCCCGCTCGGATCGACGAAGGCGACGGTCCCGCCGCCGGGCATCGTGGGGACGCTGTTGCGCACCAGCTCCCGGCGCACGACGAGCACGCCCGGCGTCTGCGGTCCGCCGACGAGCTTGTGCGGGGACAGGAAGACGGCGTCCTTGTGGTCCTGCCGTCCTGGGGCGCTCTGCGCCACCCTGATGGCGACGTACGGGCCCGCCGCCGCGTAGTCCCAGAACGACAGCGCACCGTGGTCGTGCAGCAGGGCAGCGACGCGGTCGGCGTCGGTGAGCGTGCCGGTCACGTTGGAGGCGGCCGAGAAGCTGCCGATGCGCAGCGGCCGGTCGGCGTGCTCCTTCAGCTGGCGCTCGAGCTGGTCGAGGTCGATGTGGCCGTCGGCGTCCTCGTCGATGACCACGACGTCGGCGATCGACTCCCGCCACGGGAGCTCGTTGGAGTGGTGCTCGTACGGCCCGACGAAGACGACCGGTCGCTCGGCGGCCGGGATCTGCTCGAGCAGCCGGTAGCGCTCGGACAGCCCGGACGGCAGGCGCAGCTCGAGGATCCCGACCAGCTTGTTGACCGCGGCTGTCGCACCGGAGCCGCAGAAGATGACCAGGTCGTCCTCGGTGCCCCCGACGGCGTCACGGATCATCCGGCGGGCGTCCTCGCGCAGCCGACCGGTCTGCTTCCCGGTGCCCGAGCTCTCGGTGTGGGTGTTGGCGTAGCGCGGCAGGACCTGGTGCCTGATGAGGTCCTCGACGAAGTTCAGCGACCGGCCCGAGGCGGTGTAGTCGGCGTACGTGATGCGCCGCCGACCGTACGGCCCGTCCAGCACCTCGCCGTCGCCGATCACGCCCGTGCGGATGCGCTCGAGCAGAGGCGACGTCGGCAGCTCCGGTGTCGTCACCGCCCCGCCCTCCAGAGCAGCCGTAGGTGCTCGCGGTCTCCCAGCAGCTCGAGCCGCCGGCGCAGCACGGGGTTGTCGTTGCTCTGGCCTGCGTGCGCCGCGATCGCCTTCCACTGGCGCGGTCGGTCGGCCGTCAGGACCTCGTCGATCTCGTCCGGCGCCCGGCCGGTAAACGCGGCGCCGAGCTCGTCGTTCAGGGTCGTGGCGACCGAGCTCGGCACGGTCCACCCCCAGACGGGAAGGTCCAGCTCCGCAGCCGCCGCGACGGCGGCCCCGGTGGCGCGGACGTGGTCAGGGTGCCCCGTCACGCCGTTGCTGTCGATCCGCTGCACGCCCAGGAGCTCGGCGGCCGCGGCCAGCTCGGTCGGCCGTACGAGGTCGAGGTCACCCTCGAGGCCATGCAGCGTCGAGGCCTCCCCGTGGGTGAAGCAGAGCACCGTCACCTGTCCGCCGGCGCGGACGACCGCATCGAGAACCGCACCCAGACCGAAGGACTCGTCGTCCGGATGGGCCACGACCGCGAGCACCGCGCCGGCGTCCATGACAGCAGCATGCTCGATCAGTGGCTGAAGGTGACCTTGGGCAGCACCCGGGCCAGCCAGCCCGGCACGTACCAGGCGGAGCGACCGGTCAGGCGCATCAGCACCGGTAGCAGGAGAAGCCGGACCAGTGCGGCGTCGAGCAGGACGGCGACACCCAGCACGATGCCCATCTCGCGGGGCGGCAGCGGACCGGACAGGGCGAAGGTGAAGAACACCGCCACCATGACGCCGGCGGCCGCGAAGATGACCCGGCCGGAGTGGGCGATCCCGCCCACCATCGCCTCGCGGGCATCGCCGCTGCGCTCCCAGTGCTCCTTGGCGCTGGCCAGCAGGAAGACGGTGTAGTCCATCGAGATCGCGAAGATCATCGCGAAGAAGAAGACCGGACCCCAGGCGTTCAGGAAGCCCTGCGGCTCGAAGCCCATGAGCTCGGCGCCAAGGCCCTCCTGGAAGACCAGCCGGCTCACACCGAACGCCGCAGCTGTGGCGAGCAGGCTGGTGACGGTGCCGAGCAGGGCCATCAGCGGCGCCTGCAGGGCGACGAGCAGAAGCAGGAAGCCCAGGACGAGCACGACGCCCACGACGACCGGCGTCTTCTCGGCGAGGAGCTCCTCGAGGTCGTGGTTCTCGGCCGCCGCGCCGCCGAGGACGGCGTCGGCCGGGAGTGCGTCGCGCAGCCGGTCGATGGTGGTGCCCAGCTCGGCGCTGGACGGGTCGACGGTCGGCATCGCCTGGAACAGCACCAGGTCGCCGCCGGCGTTCGGCTGGGCCGGCATCGTCCTCGCGATGCCCGGGTCGGCGGCCAGGACGGCGGTGACAGCAGCGGCGTCGGCGCTGTCGGCCACCACCTGCAGGGCGCCGGGAGCGCCCTCGCCGAAGCCCTCCTGCACGAGGGCGTAGCCCTGGCGGGAGGAGTCGTCCTCGGGGACGACCTTGATCGACGGCATGCCGGTCTTGAGGCCCAGCACGGGCACGGCCAGCGCCACCAGCGCGACCAGCGCGACGAGGCCGAAGACCAGCGGTCGCTTCCACAGCCGCTCGCCCCAGGCGGCGAAGCGGGCGGAGCGGTGCTCGCCACCGTGCACCCACGGCAGGGACAGCGCGTCGACCCGGTCGCCCAGCCGGGCCAGGACGGCCGGCAGCAGCGTCAGGCTGGCCAGCAGCACGAACAGGACCGACACCATGATGCCCAGCGCCATCGAGCGGAACGCCGGTGACGGCACGAGCATCACGGCCGAGAGCGAGACCAGGACGGTGAGCCCGGAGAACAGCACCGCCTTGCCGGCGGTGTCCATCGTGGTGGCGACGGCGTGCGAGGGGTCCTCTCGGGAGCCCCAGTGCGCAGCCCGGAACCGGTGCACGATGAACAGGGCGTAGTCGATGCCCAGCGCGAGCGCGAACATCAGCGCGAAGTTCATCGCCCAGATCGAGATGTCGAAGACGTAGGTGCCGAGGTACAGCGTCCCGGCGGAGGCCACCAGGCCGAGGATGGTCAGCATCAGCGGCAGCCCGGCAGCGACCAGGGAGCCGAACGCCAGCACCAGGATCGTCAGGGTCACCGGCCAGCTGATCAGCTCGGACTTCATCATCGCGTCGCGGTTGGCGGTGTTGAAGTCCGACCACAGGACACTGGAGCCGGTCATCGCGAGCGTGACGCCGTCGCCGGACAGCGCCCGGACCTCCTCCTTGAGATCATCTGCGGCGCGGACCATCTCGTTGGTGTTCGCTGCCGCGCCGGCGGCGATCAGCCCGAAGTGGCCATCCGGCGAGACGGTGGCACCCGGCATCGGCGGGAGCACGGACGAGACGCGCGCGTCGGCCTCGAGGAGCTCCACGGCCGCCGCGACCCGCTGCTCCACGGCGGGATCGGTCATCGCCCCGTCCGGCGCGTGCACCACGACTTGCAGGGCGCTGCTGGACTGCCCGTCGAACTCGCGGTTGATGACCTCGCGCGTGTCGACCGACTCCGAGCCGCTGGCCTCCCAGCCGGCGCCGGCGAGCGCGTGCTCGACCTTCGGCGCGAACGCCCCCAGTCCGACGGCGATGACCGCCCAGGCGATCAGCACGATGCGCAGGTGGCGCGAGGTCCACAGGCCGAGTCGGCCGAGGGGGCCGTAGCCGTGGCGCACGGGCAGCGACGGCACGGGCGGGGTCTCGACCTCGAGGATGCGGACGTCTGACATGAGGTTTCTCCTGGGGTAGCGAGGGCTTGGTCGACGCGCGCAGCAGCGGCCGCGTCTGAGCACCAGTGAACCACATACCCCTGGGGGTACCCCGAGAATTGTCTACGGCGTCGTTCAGCACGATCGCGGGACCTTCGCCCCTGGTACCCCCGGGGGTTGCCGCCTAGCGTGCTGATTGAGCGAGGGGAGCAGGCAGATGAAGCGGATCGTGGTCCTCGGGGGTGGCACCGCCGGCACGATGGTGGCGAACAAGCTGCGTCGCAAGCTGCCGGACGACGCGTGGTCGCTGACGATGGTCGACCAGGACGACGCGCACCTCTACCAGCCGGGTCTGCTCCTGCTGCCCTTCGGCGTCTACGAGCCCAAGGACCTGGTCAAGTCGCGCCGTCGGCAGCTGGACAAGGACATCTCGCTGATCATCAGCCCGATCGAGCAGGTTGACGCCGAGGCCAAGCAGGTCCTGCTCAGCAACGGCGACACGCTCGGCTACGACGTCCTGCTCGTGGCGACCGGCACGTCGCCGCGACCGGACCAGACGCCCGGGATGACTGGTGCGCAGTGGCGCCGCAGCGTGCACGAGTTCTTCACCCTGGAGGGCGCGACCGCGCTGCGGGATGCGCTCCGGGACTGGCAGGGCGGCCGCCTGGTGGTGCACGTCGTCGAGATGCCGATCAAGTGCCCGGTGGCTCCGTTGGAGTTCGCCTTCCTCGCCGACGCGCACTTCGAGGAGCGCGGGATGCGCGACCGCGTCGACATCACCTACGTCACGCCGCTGGACGGCGCCTTCACCAAGCCCGTCGCGGCGAAACACCTGGGCGAGATGCTCGCCGACCGGAACATCTCGCTGGAGACCGACTTCGTCGTCGACCGCATCGACAACGAGACCAAGACGCTCGTCTCGATGGACGAGCGCGAGGTGCCGTTCGACCTGCTGGTCACCGTCCCGCTGAACATGGGCGCGGACTACGTGGCGCGCTCGGGCCTGGGCGACGAGCTGAACTACATGCCGGTCGACCGCGGCACGATGCAGTCGAGGGAGCACCCGGAGATCTTCGTCCTGGGCGACGCGAGCGACCTGCCGACGTCGAAGGCCGGCTCGGTGGCGCACTTCTCGGTCGACGTGTTCGTCGACAACTTCCTCGACCACATCGAGGGCAAGCCGATGCGGCACGCCTTTGACGGCCACGCGAACTGCTTCATCGAGTCCGGTCACGGCAAGGGCCTGCTCATCGACTTCAACTACGACACCGAGCCGCTGCCGGGGAAGTACCCGCTGCCAAGAGTCGGACCGTTCACGTTGCTGAGCGAGTCGTACGCCAACCACTGGGGAAAGCTCGGCTTCCGCTGGGCCTACTGGCACCTGCTGCTGCCCGGCCGCCCGCTCCCGGTGCCCACCCAGATGTCCATGGCCGGCAAATCCGTCCCGGCCTCGTGACCGCGACACGCAACGGAAGGAGAAGGCCATGCCCGTGACCACGCTCGACGGCCATGAGGTCCACGTCGACGACGAGGGCTTCATGACGGAGTACGCAGAATGGGACGAGGACCTCGCCAAGGTTCTCGCCGCCCAGATCGGGATCGACCTGACCGACGCGCACTGGAAGGTCGTCC
>JBBSLB010000109.1:0-8624 GCA_038255675.1 Mycobacteriales bacterium | reverse complement strand
GGCCTCGGTCGTGGTCCCCGTGCTGGCCGGAGCGGTCGCGACGGGGGATCGCGAGCGCGCCTCGCGCACCGCCAGCGCACTGCTCTCCTGGACCGTCGTGGTGCTGGTGCCGGTGGTGCTGCTCGGCATCCTCGCCGCGCCCTTGATCGTGCGGGCGCTGCTCGGCAGCGACCCGTCCTGCGCCCAGGCGGTCGACACCGGCACCCGGATGCTCGTCGTCTTCCTGCCACAGGTGCTGCTCTACGGCATCGCGGTCGTGCTGACCGGGGTGCTGCAGGCCCACCGCCGCTTCCTCGGCCCGGCGCTGGCCCCGCTGCTGTCCAGCGTCGTGGTCATCGGCGCCTACCTGCTCTACGCCGCCCGCGGGAGCGTCGACACCGTCGCCGAGCTGAGCCGGGCGCAGGAGCTCGTGCTGTCGGTCGGCACGACGCTCGGGGTTGGCGTGCTCGCCCTGTCGCTGCTCGTCCCGCTGCGCCGCTGCGGGCTGCGGCTGCGTCCGTCGCTGCGCTTCCCGGACGGGGTGGCCGCGCGGGCCCGTGGGCTGGCCGGCGCCGGGGTGGCCGGGCTGGCCGCCCAGCAGGTCGCGCTCGTCGTCGCGCTGCGGCTCGCGCTCGACGGCGCCCCCGGGTCGGTGGTCGTCTTCGGCGTGGCCACCGCGCTGTTCCTGCTGCCGTGGGCGGTGCTGGCTGTGCCGGTCGCGACCAGCGCCTTCCCCGCCCTGTCGGCCAGCGCCTCCGCCGGCGAGCACGCGGAGTACGCCGCCGTCGCAGGCCGCTCGCTGCGCGTCGTGCTGCTCGCGATGAGCGTCGCCGCCGCGGTCCTCGCCGCGGTGGCCGCCCCGGTCGCGCGGCTCCTGGTGGAAGGGGCGCCCGGGGTCGAGAGCAGTCAGCTGCTGGCCCGGTCGGTGCTGGCCTTCGCCCCCGGGCTGCTCGGCTACGGGCTGCTCGCCCTGCTCGGGCGGGCGCTCTACGCGCGCGGCGACGCCCGGACCCCGGGAGTCGCGACGGTCATCGGGTGGCTGGTGGTCGCGGCGGCGGACCTGCTGCTCGTGCAAGCACTGCCGGACGTCGACCGCGTGGTCCTGCTCGGCGTCGGCAACACGGTGGGGGTGAGCGTGGCCGGGGTGCTGCTGCTGGCCGGGCTGCGCCGGGTGGCACCGTCGTCGCTGGCCGGTGCGGGGCGGACGGCGGCCGTCGGCGCCGCGGGAGCGCTGCTCGGGCTCGGCGCCGCCGCGCTGGTGCCCCTGCCCGAGGGCGGGGTGCTGCTCGACCTCGTGATCACGTCGGGGCTGGCGCTGCTCGTGGGGTCGGTCTTCCTGCTCGTCGTCCGGCTGCTGGACGGCCCCGCGCTGACGGCGGCGCTGCGTGGCTGAGCGCCGGCTGCAGGTGCTGCTCGTCCTCGCCACCAGCACCGGCGGGGTGGGGCGACACGTCGCCTCACTGGCTGCCGGGCTGGAGGCGCTCGGCCACGCCGTGACCGTGGCCGGCCCCGCGTCGAGTCGCGCCGTCGTCGACCGGACGGCGTACGAGGTCGTGGAGATCGGTTCCGCGCCGCACCCGGGTCGGGACGCGCTCGCCGTCGTCCGGCTGCGGGCGCTGGCCCGTGAGGCCGACGTGGTCCACGCTCATGGGCTGCGCGCGGCGGCGCTCGCGGTGCTGACCCCGCGGCCGGTGGTCGTCACGCTGCACAACGCCGTGACGGGCCGGGTGGCGGCCGTCCTCGAGCGGCTCGTCGCGCACCGGTCGCGGGTGGTGCTGGCGGCCAGCGAGGACCTGGCCGAGCGGGCCCGGGCGGTCGGGGCCGACGACGTCCGACTGGCGCCGGTCGCGGCGCCGCCACTGGTGGCGACGGGAGCAGACCCGGGCCTGGGTCATCCCCTCGTACTGGCCGTGGGCCGGCTCCACCCGCAGAAGGGCTACGACACGCTGCTCGGCGCGCTGGCGGCCTGGCCCGACGCCGTCGTCGCTGTGGCCGGCGACGGTCCGCTGGCCGAGCGGCTCGCTGTCGACGGGCCGAGCGTGCGCTGGCTCGGGCGGCGCGCCGACGTGGCCGACCTGCTCGCGGCGGCCGACGTCGTGGTGCTGCCGTCGGTGTGGGAGGCCCGCTCGCTGACCGCCCAGGAGGCGCTGAGGGCGGGACGGCCGCTGGTGGCCTCGGCGGTGGGGGGCGTGCCGGACCTGGTGGGAGACGGGGCGGTGCTGGTGCCGCCCGGTGACCCGCAGGCGCTTGCCACGGCGGTGCGGAGACTGCTGGACGACCCGGCCGAGGCCGCGGCGGTGGCGGCCCGGGGGCTGGCCATCTCCCGGACCTGGCCGGACGAGGCCGACACGGTGGCCCAGGTTGCCGCCGCCTATGCCGAGGTCGTGCGATGAGGGGTCGCGCCATGACGGGTCGCTGGGTGGGGCTGCTGCTCGCGCTGCTCCTGCTCGTACCGGCCTTGCCCGCCTCCGCTGCTGCCTCGGCGTCCGCGACCGCAGCCGAGCAGCCGGGCACGGCCCCGGAGGTGCGGGCGCTGCGGGGCGAGCGGCGCTGCCCCGACGCGGCGACGGTCCCCGGGCGCACGACCACCGGCGGGTGCGGGCGGGTGCTGGTCGTCGGCGCGCCCGGGCTGCGCTGGTCCGACGTCGGGAGGGCGACACCGACGCTCAGCCGCCTGGCGGAGGGCGGCGCGCTCGGGGTTCTGTCGGTCAAGGCCGTACCAGCCGTCAGCTGCCCCGCCGACGGCTGGTTGACCCTCGGGGCCGGCGGGCGGGCGGTCGCCGAGGGCATCGAGCGCAACCCGTGCGGCAGCGACGTCGCCCGCGGTCTGCTCGACGATCCCAGCGCGCTGCAGGCCGCGCAGCCCGAGCGGGAAGGCACCGAGCTGGGCTCGCTCACCACCGCGCTGGAGGGCTGCGTCGACGCCCGCGGCGAGGGGCCGCTGCTGGCCGTGGCCCAGGGGATCGAGGCGGACAGCGCCGACCGGGCCGACTGCGGGCTGGTCCTGCGCGAGCTCCCCGCGGTCGGCGGCGACGGGACCGCCCGGGCGGCCGCAGCCCTGGCCGCGGACCGGGCGCTCGGCGACCTGCTGACCCAGACCCGGGTGGAGCAGCTGCTCGTCGTCGGGCTGTCCGCCGGCCCGGGGGAGGACGACCCGGCCCTGCACGTCGCCCTCGGCTCCGGCCGCGCCTTCCCGCCCGGCGCGCTGGTGTCGGCCTCGACCCGGCGGGCGCCGTACGTGCAGCTCGTGGATGTCGCCCCGACCGTCCTGGAGCTGCTCGAGCAGCCGGTGCCGGACGCCATGACCGGCCAGCCCTGGCGGTCCGAGGGCGCTCAGCCCGACGTGGCTGACCTGGTCGACGCCGCGCGGCTCGCCGAGGCGCAGCGCGACGTCACGGTGCCGTTCTTCGTCGCTCTGCTCGTTCTCGAGCTCGGACTGCTCCTGCTGCTGGTCCGGCTTCGACAGTTCGACCTGGCCGAGGTTGTCGCCCTGGCCGGGGTCGCGGTGATGGGGGCGTCGTACGTCGCCAACCTGGTGCCCTGGTGGCGCTCGCCGGCGCCGCTGCTCACGCTGCTCGGGGTCGTCGCGGTCGTGTCCGGCGCCGTCGCGGCCCTGGCCCTCGCGCCGATCTTCGCCTCGAGGGGCGGGACACGCCGCGCGGACGCCCCACAAGGCGAAGATCGTCGCGGGAGGGAGCTGGTGGGCAGCAGCGCCGAGCGGGACCTGCTGCGACCGGTGGGCATCGCGGCGACCTTCACCGCGGGCGTCCTGCTGCTCGACCTCGCCACCGGCGCGCACCTGCAGATGTCCAGCGTCGCCGGCTACAGCCCGCTGGTCGCCGGGCGCTTCGCCGGGATCGGCAACGTCGCCTTCGGGGTGCTGGCCGCCGCGCTGCTGCTGGCGCTTGCCGCACTCACCCGCCGCGCTGCGGTCGTGGCCGCCGTCGGTGCGGTCGCCGTCGTGCTCGACGGCGCACCGCCGTTCGGCAGCGACGTCGGGGGAGTGCTGGCGCTGGTGCCCGCGCTGGTCCTGCTGGCGATGATGCTCTCCGGCCGGCGGGCGTCGGTGCCCCGGCTGCTCGCGGCCGGGCTGGCCGGGGTCGCGGTCGTCACCGTCTTCGCGTTGGTCGACCTCAGCCGCGCCGAGGCCGACCGCACGCACCTGGGGCGCTTCGCCGCCGACGTGCTCGACGGGACCGCGGGCACGCTGCTGCGGCGCAAGGCCGACGCCGTCCTGGGTCTGCTCTTCTCCAGCCCGATCACCGCCCTGCTGCCGCTGGTGGTGGCGGTCGCGGTCTACCTGTTCCTACGGCCGCCGGCGCCGCTGCGGGCCGTCTTCGACCGGGCGCCCGCGTGGCGGGCCGGGCTGCTGGCCCTCGCGCTGGCCAGCGCGATCGGCTTCGCCGTCAACGACAGCGGGGCGGCCGTGCCGGCGTTGGCGCTGGCCGTCGCGATCCCGGCCACGGCGGCCGTCGTCCTGCGCGCGCGCCGCGCGCCGAAGGACGCCGCCCCGCTGCTAGCCTGAACTCCCGTGCAGCGGACCGCCGGGTCTGCTCTGAGCACGGGGAGCGCCAGTGCCGCGTACGAGCCACCTGTTCGTGACCGGCGGAGTCGCCAGCTCCCTCGGCAAGGGCCTGACGGCGTCCAGCCTCGGTCGGCTGCTCAAGGCCCGCGGGCTGCGGGTCACCATGCAGAAGCTCGACCCCTACCTCAACGTCGACCCCGGCACGATGAACCCGTTCCAGCACGGCGAGGTCTTCGTGACCGACGACGGGTCCGAGACCGACCTCGACGTCGGCCACTACGAGCGGTTCCTCGACGAGGACCTGCACGGCAGCGCCAATGTGACGACCGGGCAGGTCTACAGCGCGGTCATCGCCAAGGAGCGCCGCGGGGAGTACCTCGGCGACACCGTCCAGGTCATCCCGCACATCACCAACGAGATCAAGGAGCGCATCCTCGCCCTTGGCGGTCCCGACGTCGACGTGGTCATCACCGAGGTCGGCGGCACCGTGGGCGACATCGAGTCGCTGCCCTTCCTCGAGGCTGCCCGGCAGGTGCGCCAGGAGGTGGGCCGCGACCACTGCTTCTTCCTGCACGTCAGCCTCATCCCGTACATCGGGCCCAGCGGCGAGCTGAAGACCAAGCCGACCCAGCACTCGGTGCAGGCGCTGCGCACCATCGGCATCACGCCGGACGCGATCGTCTGCCGCTCCGACCGCCCGATCAACGACGCGATCAAGCGCAAGATCGCCAACATGTGCGACGTCGAGCAGGAGGCCGTCGTGTCGGCGGTCGACGCGCCGTCCATCTACGACATTCCGCGCGTGCTGCACGCCGAGGGGCTGGACGCCTACGTGGTGCGCAAGCTCAACCTCTCTTTCCGCGACGTCGACTGGACCGACTGGGACCGGCTGCTGCAGAGGGTCCACTCGCCGGCCAAGCAGGTCACCGTGGCGCTTGTCGGCAAGTACGTCGACCTGCCCGACGCCTACCTGTCGGTCACTGAGGCCCTGCGTGCGGGTGGCTTCGCCAACGACGCCAAGGTCGACATCCGCTGGGTCGCCTCCGACGACTGCGACACCGCCGAGGGGGCGGCGGCGGCGCTGGCCGACGTCGACGGCGTGCTCGTCCCGGGCGGCTTCGGCGTGCGCGGGATCGAGGGCAAGCTGGGCGCCATCAAGCACGCCCGCGAGCGGCAGATCCCGACCCTGGGCCTGTGCCTCGGCCTGCAGTGCATGGTCATCGAGGTGGCCCGTGACCTGGCCGGCATCGAGAAGGCCGGCTCGACCGAGTTCGACCCGGCCGGCCCGGACCCGGTGATCGCGACGATGGCTGACCAGCACGACGTGCTGTCCGGCGAGCGCGACATGGGCGGCACGATGCGACTGGGTCTGTGGCCGACCAAGCTGCTGAAGGGCTCGGTCGCGGCCAGGGCGTACGGCGATGCGCCCTCCAGTGAGCGGCACCGGCACCGCTACGAGGTCAACAACGCCTACCGCCCTCAGCTCGAGGCGGCCGGCCTGGTGTTCTCGGGCACCTCGCCGGACGGGACGCTGGTCGAGATCGCCGAGCTGCCCGAGTCGGTGCACCCGTTCTTCGTCGGGACGCAGGCCCACCCGGAGTTCCGGTCCCGCCCGACCCGCGCGCACCCGCTGTTCGCGGCCTTCATCGCCGCCTCGGTGACCAACGCCGAGAGCCGGATGCTGCCGCTCCAGCCGTAGCCGTAGCGGCCGCGCGCCGGACCTAGACCGGCAGCGCCTTGCGGGCGGCGTGGGCGCGCTTGCCGGCGTCCTTACGGGCCTGCTTCGCGCTCTTGCGGGCGCTCTTGGCGCTGTGGCGCACGGCCTTGCGGGTGCTGCGGGCGGCGTCCTTGGTGTCGTCGATGAGCCCGTCGAGCACCAGGGCAAGGCCCGTGCCCAGCATCCAGACGTCCTTGGCGATCGCGGTGCCCGCCTGGGTCGGGCGGATCCCGTCGGCCTCGGTCATGCCGGGGGTCCTGGTGTACATCGTGAGCAGGCCGCCGCTGAACGCGGTCAGGGCGAGCCCGGCCTTGAGCGGCGAGACGAACGGCAGCAGCAGCGCCGCGCCGAGGGCCATCTCGCCGGTCGAGAGCACCTTGCCGAACTGCTCCGGGGGCAGCTTCGCGGCCTGCGGGACGACCGAGGCGGCCATGCCCTGCATGCCGGCTGCGCTCTCGCCGTCCAGCCCGCGCTTGCTGTAGCCGCTGTTGAGGATGAAGGCGCCGGTCGCGAGGCGCAGGGGCACATGGCTGAGTCGCATGGGGGGCCGGTACCCCGATCGGGCCCCAGAACACGTCCGGCCCCGTCCGTGTGCGGGGCCGGGACCGACGGGCAGACTCGGCCGCATGACCGAGCCGCACGACTACCAGGTCCAGAGCAGCCAGTCCGTCTTCGACGGCCACGTCATCCGGCTGCGCCGCGACGTCGTGACCATGCCGGGGGACACCACCTCGCAGCGCGACGTCGTCGAGCACCCCGGCGCCGTCGGCGTCGTCGCGCTGGACGACCAGGACCGGGTGCTGGTGATCGACCAGTACCGCCACCCGGTGGGCCGACGGCTGCGCGAGATCCCGGCCGGACTGCTCGACCACCCGGGTGAGCTCGCCCTGGCCGCCGCCCAGCGTGAGCTGGCCGAGGAGGCCGGCCTGGCAGCTGGCACCTGGCACGTCCTCGTCGACGTCCTGACCACTCCAGGGATGAGCGACGAGGCGATCCGGATCTTCCTCGCCCGCGACGTGCGGGAGGTGCACCGGGACGTCCAGGAGCACGAGGAGGCCGACATGACCTCGAGCTGGGAGCCGTTGGACGAGCTGGTCCAGCAGGTGCTGTCCGGCCGGCTCGAGAACGCCATGGCCGCCATCGGGGTGCTGGCCGCCGACCGGGCCCGTCGCGACGGCTTCTCGGTGCTGCGCCCTGCCGACGCGCCGTGGCCGGCGCAGAAGGCGAGCTAGCTGCGCAGCCCGGCGGCGCGGCGCTCGAGCGCGGCCAGCGCCTCGGCCGCGCCTGGCTCACCGCGCCGCCACCGGCCCACCGGGTCGGGACCGAGCGCCGCGAGCTCGGCCAGTGGCCGATGCACCGCTGCCCTGAGCGCGAACAGCTCGACGTCGTCGCGCAGCGCCGTTGCTGCCACCGCGCTGCGGCTCCAGGCCAGCCGGCTCGGCAGCCAGCGCTGCAGCGCCCAGGCGATCGGCAGGCCGGCCAGCACCAGCGTGAGCACGAGCGCCAGGGTCCCGACGGCGTCCTGCTGCGCGACTCCCGCCCGGGCCACGGCTGCACCCGCGCCGGCGGCGGCGTCGAGCGGCGCGCGCAGCCCGCCACCGAGCAGCGGCACGGCGTCGGCCCGGTCCGCCGCGGTGGACAGCCCGCCGGACAGTCCGCGACCGGCCTGCTCGAGCTCGCGTCCGGGCGCGCCGAGCCGCTGCACCGCGTCGTGCACCGCGGCGCCGATCCGCACCCACAGCAGGGTCCACAGGGCCACCGCCCCGTCGGTGAGCAGCTGACGGGTGCGCAGGGTGCCGGTCTCGGCGTACCACCTCATGGCCGCGCTCCTGCCCGGCGCCGGCGGCCTGACCCCTGTGGCGGCCCAGGAGGGTCTGCGCCCACCTGGTGACGCAGGCCACCGGAGCGGTCCTACACTCGGCCCGCCGAGCGGCCGCCCGGCACACCGCGCCGGCGTGGCCTCGCGACCCGAGGCGACCCGGCCCACTGTTGGAGGTCTTCGTGAAGGTCGGCATCCCGCGCGAGGTCAAGGACCACGAGTACCGCGTCGCGATCACTCCCGCCGGCGTGCGCGAGCTCGTCTCCTGTGGCCACACCGTGCAGATCGAGAAGGACGCCGGCGTCGGCTCCTCGATCACCGACGACGAGTACATCGGTGCCGGCGCAAAGATCATTGACTCCGCCGACGACGTCTGGGCCGAGGCGGACCTGGTCCTGAAGGTCAAGGAGCCGGTGGCGTCGGAGTACGGCCGGATGCGTCGTGACCAGGTGCTGTTCACCTACCTCCACCTGGCCGCGTCCCGCGAGTGCACCGACGCGCTGCTGGCTGCCGGAACGACCGCCGTGGCCTACGAGACGGTGCAGCTGGCGGACCGGTCGCTGCCGCTGCTGGCCCCGATGTCG
>JBBSLB010000108.1:0-8660 GCA_038255675.1 Mycobacteriales bacterium | reverse complement strand
TCAACACCCCGGCGCTGATCGCCTCCAACGCCCCCGGCAGCGTCGTGAGCAGCATCCCCTCGTCGAGCAACCGGTCCGCACGCCACTCCGAGCAGCGCAGCAACCGGGCCGCCGCCGGCGTCGCCGACAGTGTCAGGCCCTCCGCGGCATACAGCTCCTGCAGTGCCAGCACCCGACAGAGCTTGCGGACGTGCACCGCACCCTCCTCAGCCACGACCTGCTCCAACTCCTCCTCAGCAGCACGCAGCCGCTCAAGGGACGCCACCCCCGAAAGCACCTGCTGACCCACTGCCATGCCAACGACTCTAGAACCCCCCTCCGACAGAACCAGATGACGAAAGAGACTGTGAAGAAGTCTTTCTCGTCGTCAAGCGCACCACCGCCGGCGCAGCACGACGTAGACCGCGAGCCCGGCCGAGAACACCAGCCACCACGCCGGCTCCGCCAGCTGCAGCGGCCACCCGGGGTCCAGCAGCAGCACGGCGCCGATGCACACCAGGCAGACCATCGCCTCGTGCTGCACGCGAGCCCGGGCGGCAGCGCCGGCAAGACCCAGCAGCAGGAAACCGGCAAGATCGCCGACGACACCGCGCGCGAGGTAGGGATAGCCGCCGACGACGTACGCCGAGGACGAGACCACGGCGGCGATCGCGGTGGTCACCCACTCCGCGCGCGACAGCGCGAAGCGGCGCGTGGTCAGCCCTCGGACAGCCACGCTCAGGTCAGCCGTGAGCGCACGCAGACGGCGGCCGTCTCGGCGCGCGGTCCCCAGCTGCGGTGGGGAGAGGCCGGAGTGAGGTCGGCGGACCGCCGAGCCTGCCGGCCGCGAAGACGGCGGGGCGGCACCAGGACAAGGACCCGACGGACAGCGCGCACCGCTCAGCCCGGGTTCATGTCGACGAACCGGGAGTAGTGGCCCTGGAAGGCGACGGTGATCGTCGCGGTGGGGCCGTTGCGGTGCTTGGCGACGATGAAGTCGGCCTCGCCGGCACGCGGGCTCTCCTTCTCGTAGGCGTCCTCGCGGTGCAGCAGGATGACCATGTCCGCGTCCTGCTCGATGGAGCCCGACTCGCGCAGGTCGCTGATCTGCGGCTTCTTGTCGGTGCGTGACTCGGCGCCGCGGTTGAGCTGGCTCATCGCGATGACCGGGATCTCGAGCTCCTTGGCCAGCAGCTTGAGCGAGCGCGACAGCTCGGAGACCTCCTGCTGGCGGCTCTCGGCCTTCTTGTTGCCGCTCATCAGCTGCAGGTAGTCGATGACGATGAGCTGGAGGTCGTTGCGCTGGCGCAGCCGCCGGGCCTTGGAGCGGATCTCCATCATCGTGAGGTTCGGCGAGTCGTCGATGTAGAGCGGCGCCTCGGCCACCTCGCCCATGCGGCGCGCCAGCCGCGCCCAGTCGTCGTCGGTCATCGTGCCGGAGCGCATGTGGTGCAGCGGAACTCGCGCCTCGGCCGACAGCAGGCGCATGGTGATCTCGGTCTTGCTCATCTCGAGCGAGAAGATCGCTGACGGCATGCCGTTCTTCACCGACGCTGCGCGCGCAATATCCAATCCCAGGGTGCTCTTGCCGAGACCCGGCCTCCCGGCGATGACGATGAGCTGGCCGGGGTGCAGCCCGTTGGTCAGCCCGTCGAGGTCGGCGAAGCCGGTCGGCACACCCGACATCGAGCCGCCGCGGCTGCCGATCGCCTCGAGCTCGTCCATCGTCGGCTGCATGAGCTGCTCGAGCAGCGTGTAGTCCTCGCTGCTGCGGCGCTCGGTCACGTCGTAGATGGACTGCTGGGCGCGGTCGACGACGTCGTCGACGCCGCCCGTGCCGGACGCGCCGTAGCCGAGCTGCACGATCCGGGTGCCGGCCTCGACCAGGCGGCGCAGGATCGCCTGCTCGGCGACGATGCGGGCGTAGAAGCCGGCGTTGGCCGCGGTCGGCACCGACGACAGCAGCGTGTGGAGGTACGGCGCCCCACCGACGCGGCCGATCTCACCGAGGCGGGTCAGCTCCGCGGAGACGGTGATCGGGTCGGCCGGCTCGCCCTTGCCGTAGAGGTCGACGACCACGTCGAAGATCGTCTGGTGGGCCGGCTTGTAGAAGTCTGTGGCGCGCACGACCTCGACGACGTCGGCGATGGCGTCCTTGGACAGCAGCATGCCGCCCAGGACCGACTGCTCGGCCGCGATGTCCTGCGGCGGGGTGCGCTCGAACTCCGGGGAGGAGCGAACGGACTGCGACGGCAGCTCCACGACCCGCTCGGACACCCGCGCACCCCTCGCCCACCGCCGGTGACCCTCACCGCCGCGAGCAAGTTCTACCGGTGCCCTGCGACATCTTCGGGGTGTCCGGGCGGACCGATCCGCGCAGCCTGTGGATGCAGCTGGGGATGGGGTGTGGGCGACACGGCCTGTCGCTGTGGACGGCTGGGGACGAGCCTGTGGACAGCCGGCCGGACGGGCGTCCTGCGCAGCGCCCCACCTGCCCACACCTGTGTGCACTGCCTGTGGACAGAGAAAGTCGGGGTCCGGCCGCACGACCGGCCGTGGCCCGGCGGTCAGCGCCCGGCGCGGCCCGCCCGCAGCAGCGCGACGCCGTACGCCGCCGCCGACAGCAGCAGCAGCGCCGCCGTCACGCCCACCCAACGGCCGAGGTAGACCGAGGGGTCCAGGCCGCTCTTGCCCGCGAAGGTCGAGGCGGAGCGCTCCAGCACCAGCGGCGCCCAGACGAGCAGCAGCAGCGCCGAGAAGGCCGCCGGCACCCGCACGTAGTTGAGCGCGGCCACGCCGCGCAGCCGCACCTGGTGCAGCGGGCGCAGCCCGCGGTCGGCCAGCGCGAGCAGCGGGCCGAGCACCAGGTCCCACACCACCGCGACGGCGACGAACCAGAGGGCGATGCGGGTCAGCACCGGGAGCTCGTCGAGCAACCGCGAGGCGGTGTACGCCGTCACCGCGAGGCAGGCCAGCAGCACCGGCAGGCGGCGCCTCATGCCGGCTCCCCGAAGGTCAGCGTCTGGACCCACTTGGTGTTCCGCACCCCGGGCGCCCCAGGGATGATCATGCGGGCGGGGAAGCCGTGGTCCAGCGACAGGTCGACGCCGTTGACCTTGAGCGCGAGCAGCGTCCGGTCGGCGCGGAGCTGGCCGTCCGACAGGGTCATCGTCGAGAAGGCGCCGCCGCGCTGCATCGACTGCACGAACACCGACGCGGCCTCCGCACCGTCGACCAGCGCAGCCAGGTCACGCAGCCGCACGCCGGTCCACGACTGCGACGTCGACCACCCCTCCACGCAGGCGATCGGCAGCTCCTCGGTGCGCAGCTCCATCGCCAGCAGGTCGGCCCGGTCCAGCACCGCCGACCCACCCGGACCGACCAGCCGCAGCCGCCAGGACGAGCCCGTCTCGGTCGGGTCGACGCCGATCTCGGCGAAGGTGGTGTTGATCTGAAAGTCATTGGGCCCGTCGCCGCGCACCTGTCCGCGCGGCGAGAGCAGCGCCGTCGCGCGCAGCGGGTCGACCGACTGCCCGAGTGACAGCGCGAGCAGTGTGAGTGATGAGCCGCCCACCGCAGCCAGTGCCCCGCGGCGCGAGATCGTCTGCTCTGCAGGTTCTTCGGCGGCGAGCTCATCGTGCTCGGGCGGACCGGACCGCAGAGTGCGGATCATTGTCGGCAGCTTCAGCACGACGTGGGTGATGAACGCAGCGATGAACACCCACGCGGCGTAGAAGTGCCCCGTGTAGAAGCTGAACCCCCAGGCGTAGTCGTACTGGATGTTCATCACGCCGGTCACGATGAGCAGGAGCGTGCTGCCGACCAGGAGCAGGATCGACACCCGCTCGATCGCGTGCACGACGCCGGTGACCGGCGGCCAGGCGAACAGCCGCGGCGCGACCGACCACAGCTTGAACAGCACGACGGGAACGAGCGCGATCCCGAGCAGCACGTGCGTGCCCTGGTTGACGCGGTAGATCCAGGCCGGGTTGGTCGGCCAGTCGAAGAAGATCCAGCGCGCGAGCAGTCCGGCCTGCGGCGTCTGGTCGTTGCTCCCGCCGAACTGCGGGTCGTACGCCGCGTAGGACAGCAGGCCGGTCACGAGCACGACGGTCATCCCGACGAGCAGCACCGCCCCCAGCAGCGAGGTCAGTCGCGCCCCGCGCAGAGGGCTGCGCCAGGAGCGGGGGTCGGCCGGCGTGCGCCGCAACAGGGCGGGCAGGTCGGCGGAGGGGCTCATGGGTAGACGTTCGCGCACCACGGGCCGCAGGTTCGGGAGGCGGGTGTGGTGACCGTCACCGCGGGCGGGTTCGAACCGGAGCACACCGGGCTGCGAAGGACAGGCCAGAGACACCCCGACGACCTCAAGGAGCCCTGCTCATGCTCAGCCTCAAGAAGAAGTCTTCCCTCCTCGCCCTCACGGCCGGTCTGGCCCTGACCCTGGCTGCCTGCGGCAGCGATGACGCGGCGACCACCGCCAGCACCCCCACCGCGGAGGCGTCGCCGACCCCGGCCGCCGCGATCGACACCCTGTCCGGCGACGCGACCGCGGTCACCTTGGACCCGTCGTTCCTCGAGGGCCTGACCACCCTGCAGCTCACCCCCGCGACGGTCGGCGGCGCCACCCTGGACGGTGCCCGCCTCGAGTTCCCGATCACCGGCGGCAACGTGACCGTCTTCGACCCGGCCTCCGGCGTCGACCCGTACGTGCAGGGCCTGATCAACCACGACGGCAGCGGTCTGCAGCTCACCGGGGCCAACGGCTCCGTCGTGCAGCTCACCGACTTCGTCGTCGACCCGGCCGAGAGCGTCCTGACCGGCAAGGTCACCGTCAATGACGAGGTGTTCGCCGAGAGCGCGCCGATCTTCTTCCTCGACGGCAGCACCCTGAACCCGCTCGAGGTGAACGAGGCCGACGGCACCGCCGTGCTCGAGGGCACGACCGTCTCCCTGACCCAGACCGCTGCGGACGCCCTCAACATGGTGTTCGAGACCGACGTGCTGACCGAGTTCTTCCTGGTCGGCGTCGCCGAGATCACGGTGGCCCTGCCGACCAGCTAGTCCGCACGAACGACCTCCGGAGGGCCGGGCAGCGCGAGCTGCCCGGCCCTTCGTCGTGCTGCCACCACCACCGCGACGAGGGCGGCAGCGAAGACCGCGCTGCCCAGCCGGGCGGCGCCCTCGCTCGGTCCTGCGGGCACGACGGCGAAGAAGGCGGGGTAGGCCGCGAGCGGCACGGCCAGCCACACCGGCCGGACAGCGATCGCCGCCATGGCCGCCAGCGGCAGGCCGTACCAGGGCTGCACCGGCGTCGCGAGCAGCAGCGCGGCGCCGAGCAGCAGGCAGCCGGCCCCCGCCACGACGACGGTCGGGTCGGCGTCGCGCGGCACCGCGCGCACGCGTCGCAGCACCACCGCGACGACGGTCAGCCCGGCGACACCCGCCATGAGAGTGGCTGCCAGGCCGGTGATCCCGAGCGGCCGCAGCAGCAGGTAGCGGCCACCCTCGACGTAGTCCTCCTCCTGCAGGTAGCCCGGCAGGTAGCCCGCGACGTCCCAGCCGACAGCGAGCAGGTGCGGGACGTACGACACGACGCACACCGCGACGAAAGCCGTCACGACCCGCATCGGTCGCCGGCCGAGCAGCACCGGCAGCAGCAGCGCCGGGTAGAGCTTGACCATCGCCGCGGCGCCCAGCGCCGCACCGGACCAGCCGGGCCGCCGGCCGTGCAGCGCGATCGCGACGACGACGAGCAGCGCGGCCAGCCCGTCGACATGGCCGTTCTGCACCGCCTCGAGCACCGCGACCGGGCTCCATGCGTAGACGGCCACCCACCGCGGGTCACGCCCGACGCGCAGCAGCACCCGCCAGAGCAGCACCATCGTGGCGACGTCGGCCAGCAGCGCGAACAGCTCCCAGCCCAGGTCCTCCAGCTCCGAGGCACCCAAGGAGTGCCCGAGCAGGAACCAGCCCTGCGCAACAGGGGGGTAGATGGTCCGTACGCCCGGTCGGTTGATGATCGTGCAGCCGGGGTCCTTGCCGCGGCGCTCGCACTCCGCGTCGTCGGGGAACAGCCAGTCGTCGCGCAGCCCGGCCAGCTCGGGGGCGGTCGGCGGGTAGCGGTACGGGTCGGTGCCGGAGGCCTGCACCTTGCCGTCCCAGGCGTACCGGTAGAGGTCGTCGCTCAGCGGGACGACCGGGGTGAGCGCGGCCAGCCGCAGCGCGGTCGCGCCGAGCACGACGACGAGCAGCACGTGCCGCCCGCCGCTGCGCCGCAGGCAGGCAAGCGCGACCGCCCAGGCGACCCACAGCAGCAGGATCTCGAGGAGCAGCCGGTCGTGGTTGCCCAGGATGCTCCTCTCCTGGGTGGTCCGCCAGGCCAGAAAGGTCGCCGATCCCAGCGCCAGGACGGTCGCCGCCAGCCATCGGTCGCGGCTCATCCTGCGAGCCTGCCCCACCGGGTATGTGACCGGCGACGCGTGAACCAGGACGCGCCGGGACACGAACCTCTCCACGACCTCTCGCCTGCCCCTCTGAAGGAGGACCCGCGTGCTGCCGCTCCCGATGACGGTCGCGCCCGCGCGTCCCGACACCGACCGTGCGACCGACCCGGCCGCGCTGCTGACGGCCTGGATGGCCTCCGTCGAGCCCGACGACCTGCGCCCGCGGCTGCTCCGCTTCGCCGACGGCCGGCTGGCACCGCTGCCGGTGGGCCGCTGGGCCGGACCGGTCGACGCCGACGACCAGACGCTGCTCCAGCGCGCGGTGGGGCCGGTGCTCGACGTCGGCTGCGGGCCGGGCCGGTTGACGGCGGCGCTGCACGCCCGCGGCACCGAGGTGCTCGGGCTCGAGCTGCTCCCCGACGTGCCGGTGCTCGCCCGTCGCGCGGGCGCTCCGCTGCACTCCGGCGACGTCTTCGACGCCGTGCCGCGCGGCGGTCAGTGGCGCACCGTGCTGCTCGCCGACGGCAACGTCGGCATCGGCGGCGACGCGGTGCGGCTGCTGGGCCGGGTGCGTGCGCTGCTCGCCCCCGGCGGTCGCGTCCTGTGCGAGCTGCACGTCGACGGGGAGGCCGCCGGACCGGTGCGACTCGAGGGTCTCGGGGTCACCAGCGCGTGGTTCCCGTGGGCCTTCGTCGGCCACGCTGCGCTGCCCACCACCGCAGCCGCCGCCGGGCTGCGCGTCGAGGAGAGCTGGCGCGCCACCGGCCGGTCCTTCGCTGCGCTGGTGACCGCATGAGCGCGCGCTCATGCGAGACCCGGTCCTGGGACCCGCGCCCCGGACAGGAGACTGCAGCTGTGACCGCTCGCCCTTCGCGCTCCGGCGACGACCCCGTCGTCGTGGTCGGTGCCGGCCCTGCCGGGCTCACCGCCGCGCTGCGGCTGCGCCAGGCCGGCGTCGAGGCGACCGTCCTCGAAGCAGGCGCCGGGGTCGGCGGCATCAGCCGGACCGTCGAGCGCGACGGCTGGCGCTTCGACCTCGGGGGACACCGCTTCTTCACGAAGGTGCCTGAGGTGGAGGCGTTCTGGCACGAGGTGCTGCCCGACGAGGACTTCATCATGCGGCCGCGTCTCTCGCGGATCCTCTACCGCGGCAAGCTGTTCGACTACCCGCTCAAGCCCTTCAACGCGCTGTTCGGGCTCGGTGTCCTCGAGGCGGTCCGCTGCGTCCTGTCGTACGCCCTGGTGCGACTGCGTCCGCCGAGGGACCAGAGCAACTTCGAGGGCTGGGTCGCCGCGCGCTTCGGCTGGCGGCTCTACCGGATCTTCTTCAAGACCTACACCGAGAAGGTGTGGGGCGTGCCCGCCACCGACATCCAGGCCGACTGGGCGGCCCAGCGCATCAAGAACCTCTCGCTGCTCAACGCCATCACCTCGGCCTTCGGCTTCGGCAAGGGCCAGCAGATCACCACGCTGATCGAGCAGTTCCAGTACCCCCGGCTCGGCCCGGGAATGATGTGGGACCGCTGCCGCGACCTCGTCGTGGAGGCGGGGGGCGAGGTGCGGACGTCGTCGCCGGTGACCGCCGTCCTGCACGGCCGCGGCCGGGCCCACGCCGTCGTGCTGGCCACCGGCGAGCGCCTGCCGGCCTCCGCCGTCGTGTCGACGATGCCGATCCCCGAGCTGGTCCGCGCGATGGACCCGCCCGCCCCCGCTGCGGTGCTGGCGGCGGCGGACGGCCTGTCCTTCCGTGACTTCCTCACCGTCGCCCTCGTGGTGCCGGTCAGCGCCGGCTTCCCCGACAACTGGATCTACGTGCACGAGCCCGGGGTGCGCGTCGGGCGCGTCCAGAACTTCGGCTCGTGGTCGCCGCAGCTGGTCAAGGACGGCTTCACCTGCCTGGGGCTGGAGTACTTCGTCTCCGAGGGCGACGACCTGTGGGAGGCCAGCGACGAGGACCTCGTCGCCCTGGGCACCCGCGAGATCGCCCGGCTGCGCCTGGCCGGCGTCGAGCAGGTCGAGGCTGGCTACGTCGTGCGCGTCCCGAAGGCCTACCCGGTCTACGACGAGGGCTACGCCGAGCGGGTCGATGTGCTGCGCGGCTGGTTGTCCGAGGCGGTGCCGAACGTCCACCCCGTCGGTCGCAACGGCATGCACCGCTACAACAACCAGGACCACTCGATGCTGACCGCGATGCTCGCCGTGGACAACATCGTCACCGGCGCGCAGCACGACGTCTGG
>JBBSLB010000107.1:0-8694 GCA_038255675.1 Mycobacteriales bacterium | reverse complement strand
GTTCGCGATCGGCCGGGACTTCCTGGCCAACCCCGACCTGGTCGAGCGGCTGGAGGCCGGCGCGCCGCTGAACGAGCAGCGCACGTCGCTGTTCTACGGCGGCGGCGCCGAGGGCTACACCGACTACCCGCGCCTGTCGGCCCAGACGTCGGCCTAGCTCGTCCGCTGCGGCGTCGGGCCTAGTCGGTCCCGGCGCCGCTGCGCTGCTCGGCCACGGCAATGGGGGCGCGCAGCAGGGCGTCCGGGATGCCGAAGGACTCGACCAGGCCGAGCGCCGACGGGCGCAGCTGGCCGCACAGGACGTTGACCTCGCGCTGCACCGCCTTGCCGGTGTCGCCGGTCATGAAGCCGTGCTCCAGCCACCAGCCGCGGTCGCGCTCCATGACCGTCAGCGCGTAGAGGTCGCGCAGGTGCTCGAGCACCTGCTTGGTCTCGGCGTCGTCGACGTCGGAGATCGACAGGGTGAAGCGCTCGTGGGCGATGCGCTCGATCTGGGCGATCGCCACCTTGAGCGCGTGGTCCTGGCAGTGCGACAGCGCGCGCAGCGGGTCCATGTGCTCGTCCTTGACGAGTCGTCGGAGCCGGCGGGCGAGGGAGTCGACGAGCCGTTCCTCACGCGCCAGGAGCATCCCGGCCTGCCAGGAGGCGTCGCGCAGCTCGGCGTCGTCGCGGGTGAAGCGGCCGAGCGGGCCGGTGTCGGACAGGAAGCGCGTGACGGACCGGGTCGTCAGGTGCTTGGCCATGCCGACGGCGTCGAGATCCTCGAACTGCGAGGCATAGTCGGACAGCATGGTCTTGGCGACCAGCTGGAGCAGCACGGTGTTGTCACCCTCGAACGTCGTGAAGATCTCCGAGTCGGCCATGAGGGAGGCGAACCGGTTCTCGGTCAGATAGCCCTTGCCGCCACAGCACTCGCGCGCGTCCTGCAACGTACGCGCCATGTGCCAGGTGCCGACGGCCTTGAGCCCGGCGGCGAGCGCCTCGACCTCGCGCTGCCTCTGCCCGCCCGGCTCCGCGAGCACCTCGACGTACTCGGTGGTGAGGTGGTCGAAAGCGGCTTGCAGCGCATAGGACTCGGCGATCGGCGGGATGAGCCGTCGCTGGTGGGTGAGGTAGTCCATCAGCGGGGTGTCCATGTCGAGCCCGGTCCCGAACTGCCGGCGGCGCTCGCCCCACCGGACCGCGATCGTCAGCGCGTTGCGCGCGACCCCGAGTCCGGCGCTGCCGATGCAGATGCGCCCCTGCACGAGAGCGCCGATCATCGTGAAGAAGCGCGCGCCGGGCGACTCGATCGAGCTCTCGTACCGGCCGTCGTCGGTCACCGTGCCGTAGCGGTCGAGCAGCGCCTCCCGCGGGACGCGCACGGCGGAGAAGCGGATCCGACCGTTGTCGACGCCCTGCAGGCCCATCTTGTCGCCGCAGTCCTCGATCTCGACGCCGTCGTGCAGCTCACCGTCCTCGTCGCGCAGCGGCACGACGAAGGCGTGCACGCCGCGGGCCTCGCCGGCCACGTCGAGCTGCGCGAAGACGGCGGCGACCCGGCCGTGCCGCGCGGCGTTGCCGATCCAGTCCTTGCGCGCGTCGTCGTCCGGGGTGTGCAGGACGAACTCCTGCGCAGCCTCGTCGTAGCGCGCGATGGTGCGGATGCTCCGGACGTCGGAGCCGTGGCCGCTCTCGCTCATCGCGAAGCAGCCCGGCAGGTCGACCGAGGCGACGCCGGGGAGGTAGGCCCGGTGGTGCCGCTCGGTGCCGAGCCGGTGGACGGCGCCGCCGAACAGGCCGAACTGCACCCCGACCTTCACGAGCAGGCTGAGATCTCCGTGGGCCAGCGTCTGAAAGCTGGCGATGGCGCCGGCCGGGTCGTCGTTGCCTCCAAGGTCCGGTGGGAAGGAGCGGGCCCCCGCACCGCCGCCGGCGAGCTCGCGCAGCCACAGCAGCACCTGGTCGCGGTACTGCTCCCGGTCCAGGCCGTCGGCCTTCTCCAGGCCGAGAGCGCACAGCGCGTCGCGGGTCTGCTGCCGCACCTGCGACGACGGGCCGTCCAGGTGGGCCTGCAGCCGGCTCACCGCCGCGGGCGTCAGGGGAGCGAGCGCATCGGGGACCGTGGTCTGAGCCATGTCGCTACTGCTACCGCTCAGGGCAGGGGACCAATCCTCCCGGGACAGGTGCGGCTCACCGCTGCGCCAGCGCCGGGACCAGCAGCCCCAGCGGCGGCAGGGCCAGGATCCCGGCGACCGCCGCGAGCACGAGTGCCCGATCGCGCGCGCGCAGCGGGGGCGGCGGCGAGAGCAGCCGCCGGGCCCGCAGCAGCACGCCGCCCTCGTCCGGGCCCAGCAGGGGGGTGCCGCCGACGCCCAGGCCGCCCTGCGGCACCGCACCGGTGCCCACCTTGTACAACGCACGGGCCAGCGCCTCCGGCCGGTGCCGGCGCGCGGCCCGGTCGTCGGCGAGCGCCTCGACCAGCAGCGCGACCTCGGACTGCGCCGTGCGCACGACCGGCAGCCACGGGAAGGTCGCGCGCAGCGCCACGAACGGCAGCACCACCAGGTCGTGCCGCTGGTCCAGGTGCGCCGCCTCGTGCGCCAGCACGGCGCGCACCTCGTCCTCGGACAGCAGGGCCAGCACCCCGCTGGACAGCACCACCCGCGGGCGCAGCCCTGGCAGGCAGTACGCCAGCGGCTGCGCGTGCTCGACGACGCGAGCGCGCGGCAGCAGCGGGTTGCGCGTCGCGACGAGGTCGACGAGCCGGCGGTTGCGCCGGCGCGCGGCCACCGTCTCGGCACAGGACGCGAGCAGCACGGCGAGCAGCCGGAGCAGGATCAGCGCACCGACCGCGGCCGCCGCGCCGGCCCAGAGCGGGACGTCGGCGCTGCCCAGGGCGCGGACGGCATCGGCGTGGGTCGGACCGAGCGGCGACAGCGCCAGCGTCAACGCGATCTCGATCGCCAGCAGCCCCATCGAGAGCCCGATCGCCTGCCACAGGAGCAGGGCCGGACCCGGGGCCCGCAGGACCCAGGCGGCGCCGGCAAGGCGGGGCGCGACGACCAGGACGAGCAGCAGCAGCGCGACCGCGAGGGCGGCTGCTGCTCCGGTCACGGGCGGCGGCCCTCGAGGGCAGCGCGCAGCGCCTCGGCCTCCTCGGGGGTGACGCTCCGGGCGAAGTGCTGCAGGGCCGCCTCGCGGTCGGCGGCCTGACCGAGCGCGGACTGCAGCAGCTCGGCGATGTGGTCCTCGCGCGACGCGACGGCGGTGTAGGTGTGCGCCCGGGCGCCGCGGTCCCGGCACAGCAGGCCCTTGCCCTCGAGCCGGCCGAGCACGGTCAGCCAGGTCGTGTAGGCCAGCCCACGGCCAGCCAGTCGATCGGCGACCGAGCGGGCTGTGCAGGGGCCGTCCTCCCAGACGACCTCCATGGCCGCGCGCTCCAGGTCCCCCAGCCGTGTCACGCGGGTCATACTACGTCCAGTAGAAGTTCTACCGGCTGTCGAACACACTGGACGCATCCCCCTTTGACCCGAGGAGCCGCTGTGCCCGACCTGCTCGGCACCGCCCGGCCGCCCGGCGCCCAGACCTGGCGCTGGGACTGGCAGGTCGCCGCCCGCTGCCGCGGTCGCGACGACCTGTTCTTCCACCCGCACGGCGAGCGCGAGCCGGCGCGCAGCGAGCGGGAGTCCGCCGCCAAGGCGGTCTGCGCCGCCTGCCCCGTCAAGCGGGAGTGCCTGGACCACGCGCTGACCAGCCTGGAGCCCTACGGCGTGTGGGGCGGGTTGTCGGAGGGCGAGCGCGAGGAGCTGCTGCACGGGCCGCGGCCGGTCCGCCGGCGCTGACACCCCGGCGCATCCTCGGTCCGAACCACGCGGCGCAGACCGCGTCCGGTCCCGCACCGACTCCTGACCCCGCTCACGGCGCCTTCACGTCGGACGGGGCACCCTGATCCTCGTACGCCGGTCCGTGGGGGCCGGCGACCGGCGAGAGGGAACCACGTGGCGGGCACGACGCACAGGACGGCGGGCGCACCCTCGGCGGACGTCGCGGACGCCGGCGCGGTGCTCGAGCGGGCGCTGTTCGAGGTCAAGAAGGTCGTCGTCGGCCAGGACCGCATGGTCGAGCGGATGGCCGTGGCGCTGCTCGCCCGCGGGCACTGCCTGCTCGAGGGCGTTCCCGGGGTCGCCAAGTCGCTCGCCGTCGAGACGCTGGCGACCGTCGTGGGTGGCTCGTCCGTCCGCCTGCAGTTCACGCCTGACCTGGTCCCCAGCGACATCCTGGGCACCCGGATCTACCGCGCGTCGCGGGAGTCCTTCGACGTCGAGCTGGGGCCGGTCTTCGCCAACCTCGTGCTCGTCGACGAGATCAACCGCGCGCCCGCCAAGGTGCAGTCGGCGCTGCTCGAGGTGATGGCCGAGCGGCAGGTCTCCCTCGGCGGCACGACGCACCCGCTCCCGACGCCGTTCCTGGTGCTCGCCACGCAGAACCCGATCGAGTCCGAGGGCGTCTACCCGCTGCCGGAGGCGCAGCGGGACCGCTTCCTCATGAAGGTCGAGGTGCACCACCCGACCATGGCCGAGGAGATGGAGATCGTGCGGCGCATGGCGGTGTCGAAACCCGTTGCGGAGCAGGTGCTCTCGCTCGACGACCTGGTCCACCTGCAGGCCGCGGTCGACGGCGTCTTCGTCCATCACGCTGTCGCGGAGTACGCCGTGCGGCTGGTGATGGCCACCAGGGAGCCCGAGAAGTGGGGGCTGGCCGCGCTGGCGCCGCTGGTGGCGCACGGCGCCTCCCCGCGCGGCAGCCTCGGCCTGGTCCAGGGCTCCAAGGCGCTGGCCGTGCTGCGCGGGCGCGACTACGTGCTGCCCGTCGACGTCGCCGACCTCGCCGTCGACGTGCTGGCGCACCGCCTGGTCCTGACGTACGAGGCGCTCGCTGACGAGGTGCCCGCGTCCCGGCTCGTCGCGCAGGTGCTCGAGGCCGTCGACCCGCCGCAGGTGGCGCCGTCGCAGCAGCCCGCCCAGGCCTGGGGATCGGGCGAGGGGGTCGCGTGAGGCTGCGGGCCCGCCCACCCGCTCCGCTGCCGCCCACCCCGGTCGCGGCGCCGGCGTCGGTGCGGCGGCTCTCGCTGCAGGTGGCCCGCCGTCTCGACGGGCTGCTGCAGGGCGACCACCTCGGCTACCTGCCCGGCCCCGGCACCGAGCCGGCCGAGGCGCGGGCCTACTCACCTGGCGATGACGTCCGGCGGATCGACTGGGCCGTGACCGCCCGCACGGGGGACACCCACGTCCGGACCGCCGTGGCCGAGCGCGAGCTCGAGACCACCCTGCTCGTGGACCTCACGGCGTCGATGTCCTTCGGCACGGCGCGTAGCGAGAAGCGCGAGGTGGCGGTCGCTCTCGCCGCCGCGTTCGGCCACCTGGCCGGGGGACCGGGGGACCGGCTCGGCGCCGTGGTCCTGAGCGACCGGGTGCGCCGGGTGCCGGCCCGCGCCGGCCAGACCGGGGCGCTCGCGCTGCTGCACGTCCTGCAGACCACCCGCCCGGCGGACGGCCCCGGGCCCAGCCTGGCCGACGGGCTGCGCGCGGTGGCGAGCCCGCCGCGCCGCCGCGGCCTGGTCGTGGTGGTGAGCGACCTGCTGTCCGGCGACGTCCCGGGCCAGGAGCCGTCGTGGGTGCGGCCGCTGCGCACCCTCACGCGCCGCCACGACGTCGTCGTCGCCGAGGTGCTGGACCCCCGGGAGCTCGAGCTGCCGTCGGTCGGCGTGCTGCGGCTGGTGGACCCCGAGACCGGCCGGCACCTGGAGGTGCAGACCGCGAGCCGCGCCCTGCGCGACCGCTACGCCGCGGCGGCCGCCGCCCGCCGCGCCGGCCACGCCGAGGCCGTGCGGGCCGCCGGGGCGGGGCACGTCGTGCTGCGCACCGACGCCGACTGGCTGGTCGCCCTCGCCGGCTTCCTCGCCGCCCGGCGACGCACCCGCGCGGCCGGCCGGCCGGTGGGGGTGCGATGAACCCGTCGTTCCTCGCGCCCGGCCGGCTGTGGCTGCTGCTGCTCGTGCTCGGCCTGCTCGTCGCCTACGTCGTGCTGCAGCGCCGCCGCCCGGCCTACGCCGTGCGCTTCACCGAGCTCGACCTGCTCGCGTCGGTCGTGCCCCGCAGCGCCGCGTGGAAGCGGCACGTCCCGGCGGGGCTGCTGCTGCTCTCGCTGGTCGCGCTGACGACGGCGTTCGCCCGGCCCGAGGCCGATGTGCAGGTCCCGCGGGAGCGGGCGACCGTCGTCGTCGCTCTGGACACGTCGCTCTCGATGCAGGCCACCGACGTCGAGCCCGACCGGATCAGCGCCGCGCGCGAGTCCGCGAGCGCCTTCGTGGAGGGGCTGCCCGAGCGGTTCAACGTCGGGCTGGTCTCCTTCAGCGGATCGGCTGCCGTCGTCGTGTCCCCGACGCAGGACCACGCCCTGGTCGTCGACGCCGTGCAGCGCCTCGAGCTCGGCCCGAGCACCGCCATCGGCGACGCCGTCCTCGCCTCGCTCGACGCGATCCGGGTCGTGCCCGGCGAGCAGGGCCAGCCGCCGCCACCTGCCCGCATCGTGCTGCTCAGCGACGGGACGAGCACGGTCGGCCGGCCGGTAGCGGCCGCGGTGGCAGCAGCCGTCGAGGCGGGGGTGCCGGTGTCGACGATCGCCTACGGCACCGCGGACGGGGTGGTCGAGGTGCAGGGGCAGCAGATCCCGGTCCCGGTCGACCGCCCGTCGCTCGAGCGGCTGGCCAGCTCCACCGGCGGCAGCGCCTTCTCGGCGGAGAGCGGTGAGGAGCTGTCCGCGGTCTACGAGGACATCGGGACCCAGGTCGGCACGACGACCGAGCGGCGCGAGGTCACCGACGTCCTCACCGGAGCAGGCCTGCTGCTCGCGGTCGCCGCGGCCGCTGCCTCACTGGTGTGGAGCGCCCGCCTGCCGTAGGTCGCCCGCTCCGCCGCCGGTAGGGCATTGTCGGGTCGTGCTCCGCGACCCGCTGCCCTACCCCGGTCACTGGGAGGCCGACGTCGTCCTGACCGACGGCGGGACCGCCCACGTCCGGCCGATCCTGGCGGCGGACGCCGACCAGCTCCGGGCCTTCCACAGCCGGCTGTCCAAGGAGACCGTCTACAACCGGTTCTTCGCCTACCGGCCGGTGCTGTCGGACGCCGACGTCGAGCGCTTCACGCACGTCGACCACGACGACCGGGTGGCGCTCGTCGCGAGCGTCCACGACGTGCTCATCGGCGTCGCCCGCTACGACCGGCTGCCCGGCACCGACGACGGCGAGGTCGCCTTCGTCGTCGAGGACGCCCACCAGGGCCGGGGGCTGGGCGCGATCCTGCTCGAGCACCTGGCCGCGGCGGCGCGCGAGCGTGGGCTGAGCCGCTTCGTCGCCGACGTGCTGCCGACCAACCGGGCGATGCTCACCGTCTTCCGCAGCGCGGGCTACGAGGTGCGCCGCGACCTCGCGCAGGGCTACATCGAGCTGGCCTTCCCGATCCGGCAGACGGGGACGTCGCTGGAGGTGATGCGGGCCCGCGAGCACCGCGCCGAGGCCCGGTCCGTGCAGCGGCTGCTCGCCCCGCGCTCGGTCGCCGTCATCGGTGCCTCGCGCGAGCCGGGCGCCCCCGGTCACGAGCTGCTGAAGTCCCTGCTGGACAACGGGTTCGAGGGCCCGGTCTACCCGGTCAACCCGGCGGCCGTGCACGTCTCGGGCGTACGGGCCTATCCGGACGTCGGCTCGGTCCCCGACGAGGTGGACCTGGCCGTCATCGCCGTGCCCGCCGCGGAGGTCCCGGACGTGGTGCGCTCCTGCGCCGCCAAGGGCGTGCGCGGGCTCGTCGTCGTGTCCGGCGGCTTCGCCGATGCCGGGCCGGAGGGTCGCGCCGCGCTGGAGGAGGTCGTGCGGCTGGCCCGCTCCGGCGGCATGCGCCTGATCGGACCGAACGCGATGGGGGTCGTCAACACCGACCCCGCGATCCGGCTGCACGCGACCTTCACCGGAGGCACGCCGCCCGTGGGGTGCGTCGGGGTGCTGTCCCAGTCGGGCGCGCTCGCCGGCACCTTCCTCGCCCAGGCCGAGCGGCGCGGGCTGGGCCTGTCGGAGTTCGTGTCGATCGGCGACCGCGCAGACGTGTCGGGAAACGACCTGCTCCAGCACTGGCAGGCCGACCCGCGCACCGAGGTCGTGGTGCTGCACCTGCAGGGATTCGGCAACCCGCGCAAGTTCACCCGGATCGCCCGGCGGCTCGGGCGGACCAAGCCGGTGATCGCGCTCAAGAGCGGTCACGGCGCCGGTGACGTCGCCGTCGACGCGCTGTTCGCCTCCGCCGGCGTCGTCCGGGTCCGCTCGCTGGGGCAGCTGTTCACGACCGCCCAGCTGTTCGCGCTCCAGCCGCTGCCCGAGGGCCGGCGGGTCGCGGTCGTGGGCAACTCCTCGGCGCTGGCATCGATGGCCGGCGACGCGCTGCGCGGGGCCGGGCTCGTAGTGCCCGAGCTCCCCGAGGGCGTGCGGGCCCAGCTGCGGGGGCTGACCCACGCGACCGAGACCGCCAACCCGGTCGACCTGGGCCCGTTCGCCGGGCCGGACGAGCTGCGGGCAGCGCTACGGGTCGTGCTGGACAGCCACGAGGTCGACGCCGTGCTGGCCGTCATCGTGCCGCCACCGCACGGCGCCGACCGGGCCGACCTGGC
>JBBSLB010000106.1:0-8710 GCA_038255675.1 Mycobacteriales bacterium | reverse complement strand
TGCTGGTCCAGAGCCATGCCGAGCAGCAGCGCCAGCGGGTCCTCGGACAGCAGGGCGTCCGCGTCGGGGTCCTGGGACAGGTGCAGGGTCGGCATGGCCGTCATCCTGCCGCCTCGGCGTGCCGGCTGCCCACAGCGCGGTTCGTCATATCCGTTACAGGATCGACATACTTCGCCGAACGGAGCACACTGCCCGCGAACCCCCCGAGCCAGCCTGTGAGGAGACCGCCCATGGTGCGACTGACCGACGACGCGGCGACCATGATCGTCGACCTGGTGGAGGACCGCTCCCTCCCGGACGGCGCCGGGCTGCGCATCGCCCCACGCTCCGACCACCCGGCGCTGACGATGTCGCTCGTCGACCAGGGGGCACCCCGGGACGTCGTCGTGCAGGCCGATGGGGCCCGGCTGTTCCTCGCGCCCGACGCCGACCGCCGGCTGTCCGGCGTGGTCCTGGACGCCCGTCGCAACCACAGCGGGTCGGCCTTCTTCGTCCAGCCCTGAGGGGTCCTGCTCGCTTGACGTCGGCTTCACGCACCTCGGCGCACAGTGGGAGCATGTCGCACCCCGTCACCCCCTGGTCCCCGCCCGCCGCGCCGAAGAGCTCCCCCCGCACCGGAGCTCTCGTCGCCCTTGTCGCCGCCGCCGCGCTCGTGTCCGGCACCGCCGGCGGGGTCGTCGGGGCCGCGCTGACCGACGAGCCCTCGGCCGCCGCGCCGGAGCGCAGCTCCGCCGTCAGCACCTCGACCACCGGCGACGGCGCCGTGGCCGGGACGGCCGCCCTGGTCCTGCCGAGCGTCGTCTCCGTCGAGGTCCAGGGCCGCTCGGGCAGCGGGTCGGGTTCCGGCGTCGTTCTCGACACGGTGGGGCACGTCCTCACCAACAACCACGTCGTCGAGCCCGGCGTCGAGGGCGCGATCTCGGTCGTGTTCGACGACGGGCGTCGCTCCGACGCCCAGATCGTCGGGCGCGACCCGGTGACCGACCTCGCGGTCCTGCGCGTGGAGGACGCCGGCGACCTGCACCCGATCGAGCTCGGCAGCTCCGCCGACGTGCAGGTCGGTGACCAGGTGATCGCCGTCGGCTCCCCGCTCGGCCTGTCCGGCACCGTCACCACCGGGATCATCAGCGCCAAGGACCGGACCGTACGCACCACCCCGGAGGCACCTCTGCTCGGCGCGCTCCAGACCGATGCGGCCATCAACCCCGGCAACTCCGGCGGCGCGCTGGTCGACGCGCAGGGTCGCCTGATCGGCATCAACACCGCGATCTCGTCCACGACCGGCGGCAGCGTCGGGCTCGGCTTCGCGATCCCGGTGGACCAGGCCCGGTCCATCGCTGAGGAGCTCGTGCGCACCGGCCGGGCGACCCACCCGTCGCTCGGCGTCGCTGCCACCACGGTCGACGACGACCGGGCGCGCGGCTCGCTGCTCCAGCAGGTGCCCGCCGACAGCCCCGCCGCCCGGGCCGGGCTGCGCCCGGGTGACGTCGTCATCGCGGTGGACGGCGAGGCCGTGACCACCGTCGACGAGCTGGTGCTGGCACTGCGCTCGCGCGGCGTCGGTGACCCCGTGTCGATCAGCTACCTGCGTGACGGCCGGCAGGCCGACACCCTGGTCACCCTCGCCGACCGGCGGGCTTGAGCCGCACGGCCCGGCCGATCAGCCCAGGTCCTGGCGGTCGCTGACCCGGTCCTGCCGCCGCACCGGCTGGGGATCGCTCACCGCCGGGGGCGGCAGGTCCAGCACCGGGGCGGCTGCCAATGCAGGTCCGGTGATGTCGCGCCAGATCGGCGCCGGCAGCGTCCCGCCGTAGACCTGCGGGTAGTAGTCGCCGTTGATCGTGATCCGCTGCAGCGGCTCGGGGATCGGCCTGCCCACCCACACCCCCGCTGCCAGCTGGGGGGTGGCGCCCATGAACCAGGCCGCCTTCGAGCCGTTGGTCGTCCCGGTCTTGCCGAGCACGGGCCGGTCGATCGAGGCGCGACGGGCGGTGCGCGACCAGGGCCCGTCGACGACCCCGCGCAGGACCGACGCCATCGTGTCCGCGATCTCGGGCGCGATGGCCTGCGTGCACGGCTGCGCAGGCAGCTCGACCTGCGTGCCGTCCGCGCGGGTCACCGACAGCACCGGCCGCGGCGGGCAGTAGAGCCCGCGGGCCGCGATCCCGGCGTACGCCGCGGACATCGCCAGCGGGCTGACCTCGTTGACGCCGAGGACGAAGGAGCCGCCACGGTGCAGCGGGGCGGTCGGCGACCCGTCCTCGAACTGCCGCAAGCCGAAGGCCTCGGCGATCTGCGCGGGCCGCTCCACGCCCGTGCGCTCCAGCAGCTGCAGGTAGAAGGTGTTCACCGAGTTGCGGGTGCCGCTGACGATGTCGTGCACACCGGCGGCCGAGTCCCCCGCGTTGCGGACCGTGTAGGGCTCCTCGCAGGTGCGGCCGTCGCAGTTCTTGAAGACCGTGGAGGTGTAGGACGCCGGCGCGTCGAACGTGGTGTTCAGCGGCAGCCCCTGCTCCAGGGCCGCCGCCAGCACGAACGGCTTGAAGGTCGAGCCGGCCTGCATCCCGCTGGAGCCGCCGAGGGGCAGGTTGAGCTTGGTCCGGCCGGGGCCGTCCTGCTCGCTGAAGGTCCGGTTGACCGCCAGCGCCCGCACCTCGCCGGTGCCCGGCTCGACGGCGACGTAGGTGGCCGCGACACCGGAGGGGTCGGTCGGCGGCACCGCCCGCTCCAGCACGGCCGTCGCGTGGGCCTGCATCGGTGGGTTCATCGTGGTGCGGATCGTCAGCCCGCCACCCAGCAGCTGTGCCTGCCGCTGCTCGCGCGTCTCACCGAGGGCCGCCCCCAGCGGACCGTCCTCGAGCGCCCGCCGGACGTAGTCGCAGAAGAAGGGCGCGGTCACGCCCGGCGCCTCGCAGCCGCTGCTGACCGGCGACAGGGTCAGCCCCAGGTCCTGGGACCGGGCCTCCACCCGCTGTCGCGGGGTGATGGAGCCGACCTCCTGCATCCGGGCCAGTACGACATCGCGCCGCTCGCGCGACGCCTCCGGGTTGCGCACAGGGTCGTAGAGGGACGGCCGCTGGACGATGCCGGCGAGCAGCGAGCTCTCGTGCAGCGCGAGCTCCGAGACCGGCTTGCCGAAGTAGTACAGCGCCGCGGCGCCTATGCCGTACGCACCGTTGCCGAAGTAGGCGATGTTCAGGTAGCGGCGCAGGATCTCGTCCTTGGTCAGGTCGCGCTCGATCGCGAGGGCGTAGCGCGCCTCCTGCAGCTTGCGACCGATCGACACCTCGCGCGCCGCCGCCTGCTCCTGCGCCGTCGCAGCCGCGGCGATGCGCGCGTTCTTCACGTACTGCTGGGTGAGGGTCGAAGCGCCCTGCTCGACGTCGCCGGACCGGGCGTTGGTGATGGCCGCGCGCAGCATGCCCTTGGGGTCGATGCCGTCGTGCTCGTAGAAGCGCGCGTCCTCGATGGCCACAACGGCGTCGCGGGCGCTCTGCGGGATCTCCTCCCAGCGCACCGGGATCCGGTTCTCCCTGTAGAGGTAGGCGATCAGCGAGCCGTCCTGGGCGAGGATCCGACTGCGCCGCTGCAGCTCCGGCTCGTCGAGGTCGGCCGGCAGGACGAGGTACTCCTGCGCCGCGTCACGCGCGGCCATCCCGGCGCCGACCACCGGCGGCAGGACGAGCGCGGCACACACGACGCCGACGAGGGCGCTGGTGACCAGCGCTCCCACGAGCCGGGCGGGGGCAAGGCGGAGGTCGTCCATGGCGCCGGTGTTCCCCGCGACCTCTCGACCACGTGACCAGGGCACGACAGGTCCGCGACGACCGGCTACTCCAGCGGTTGGACCGGGAGCTCGTCCTTCCTGCGGGCCAGGGTGATCCCGCCGCTCGCGAGACTGACCAGCAGCAGCGCCAGGACCTCCCGCGCGCCGAGCTCCTCGCCCAGGACGACCAGCCCGGCGACCGCCGCGGCGGCCGGCTCGAGGCTCATGAGGATCCCGAACACCTGGGTGGGGATCCGCCGCAGCGCGGCCAGCTCCAGGCCGTAGGAGATGACGCTGGACAGCACGGCGACGCCCAGCGCCGCCACCAGCAACGACGGCCGGTCCAGCACCCCCGACGCGCCGCTGATCCCGAACGGCAGCACGAGCAGGGCGGCGAAGGCCAGCGCGATGGCCAGGCCGTCGGTGCCGGGCAGCACCTGGCCAACCCGGGCGCTCGTGACGATGTACGCCGCCCAGAACAGCCCAGCGACAAAGGCCAGCAGCAGGCCGGCGACGGGCAGGTCGCCCGAGGTGTCCAGCCCGAGCAGGGCGACCCCGCCGGCGGCCAGCCCGGCCCACAGCAGGTCGACGGCCCGGCGCGTCTGCACCAGCGCCAGCAGCAGCGGGCCGAGGAACTCCACGGTCACCGCGACCCCGAGCGGCAAGGTCTGCAGCGAGAGGTAGAAGGTCAGGTTCATGCCCGCCATGGCGCCGCCGAGCAGCAGCGACGCCGTCCACGACGCCGTCGACCACGACCGCACCTTCGGCCGCAGCACGAGCAGCAGCAGGACGGCCGCGAGGCCGAGGCGCAGCAGCGTGGTGCCGCTCGCGCCGAGGTCGTCGAACAGCTGCTTGGCCAGCGAGCTGCCGACCTGCACCGAGACGATCGCCGTCAGGACCAGCAGCGGCGCCGGCACGCGATCGGTGGGTGCAGGCACGGGCCGCGACGCTAGCCGCGACGGCGTTGGACAGCCGCCATGTGCGGGGTAGAGGGTGTTGCACCCGCGTCACCAACCCCTCGGAGGAACCACGTGCACCAGCTGAGCGGACTGGACGCCGCCTTCCTCGCGATGGAGACGTCCTCGGTCTACGGACACGTCGGCAGCATCTGCGTCGTCGACCCGGGCACCGCGCCCGAGCCGCTGACGCTCGAGCGCCTGCAGCGGGTCATCTCCTCCCGGCTGCACCTGGTCCCGCCGTTCCGCCGGCGGCTGGCCGAGGTGCCGTTCGGCTTCGACCAGCCGTACTGGATCGAGGACCCGGACTTCGACATCGAGTTCCACGTCCGCGAGCTGGGCCTGCCGGCGCCCGGCGACGACAGGCAGCTCGCCGATCAGGCCGCGCGGCTGCACGCCCGCCCGCTGGACCGGCGCCGGCCGCTGTGGGAGCTCTACCTGATCTCGGGGCTGTCCGGTGGCCGCATGGCGATCTACACCAAGGTCCATCACGCCGCCATCGACGGGGTGTCGGGCAACGACATCCTCGCTGCCGTCCTCGACGTCACGCCCGAGGGGCGCGACCTCGGGGAGGTCCCCCCGTGGGAGGGCGACCCCGTCCCCGGCTCGATCCCGCTGCTGGCCCGCAGCGTGCTGTCCCTGGCCTACCAGCCGGTGCGCGCCGCCCGCGTCGGCGCGGCCGTGGCCCGCTCGCTGCCCGGCCTGGCGGTGAGCCCAGCCCGGCCGAAGCTGCCGCTCATCGACCGCTTCCTGCCCCGCCGCGGGGCGAGTGCGGTGCTCCAGGAGACCGGCCTGCGCGCGCCGCGAACCCCGTTCAACCGACCGGTGGGGCCGCACCGCCGGTGGGCCTTCTGCACCGTCCCGCTGGCCGACGTCAAGGCCGTGAAGAACGCCGGCGGTGGCACCGTCAACGACGTCGTCATGGCGCTGTGCGCGGGCGCGCTGCGCCGCTGGCTGGTCGACCACGGCGCGTTGCCCGAGGGCCCGCTCATCGCCGCGGTGCCGGTCTCGGTCCGCACCGAGCAGCAGAAGGGCACCGGCGGCAACCGCGTCTCGACGATGACCGCGCCGCTGCCGACCCACCTGGCCGAGCCGGGGGATCGACTCCTCCACTGCCACGAGGCGATGCGCGCGGCGAAGGAGCAGCACGGCGCCCTCCCGGCCACCCTGCTGTCCGACGTCACGCAGTTCGCGATGCCGGCGCTGGCGGGCCAGGCGGCCCGGATGGCGGCCCGGCTGCGACTGGTGGAGTGGCTGAGCCCGTTCAACCTCATCATCTCCAACGTCCCCGGCCCACCGATCCCGCTCTACTACGCGGGGGCCCGGCTGATGGCCTACTACCCGCTGTCGGCGATCGCCGACGGGCAGGGCCTCAACATCACGGTCATGTCCTACGAGGACGGGATGCACTTCGGCCTCATCGCCGACCGCGAGCTCGTCCCGGACCTCGACCGGCTGGCGGGCTACCTGGTGGACGAGCTCGACGAGCTGAAGAAGGACGTCGGCGCGACCTGACCGCTGCGCTCAGCGCGTACCGGACATCACAGGAAGATTCGGGCGCGCTCGCATGAAGATCCTTGTTGCGGGCAGACGGTCCTCACGCACCGTCCACCCCCGCTCAGAAGGAGTCCTTCAGATGATCGTCCTCGGCGTGATCCTGCTGCTCATCGGCCTGCTGGTCGGGCCGTCCATCCTCACGACGATCGGCATCATCCTGCTGCTCGTCGGCCTGGTCCTCAACCTGGTCCCGATCGGCGGCAGCCGCCGGAGGGTCTTCTGACTCCCTGTCTTCGGCGCTGCTGACCCCCGCGCCTCCAGGACGCCGTCGACCCTCGGGCCGGCGGCGTCGTGCCGCGCTCAGCGCCGGGCGAGGCCCTCGTAGACGTAGCCGAACGGCCTGGGGTCCTTGGGGACGTAGCCCGCCTCCAGTCGCTCGATCGTGAAGCCGGCCGCAGCGATGAGCTCGTCGATCGGCCGACTGAGCCGGCAGCCGCCCGCGAGCGGTGAGTAGACCGGCTCGATCCGCTTCTGCCATCGGCGGACGGACGCGTCCGGCGCCCTGCCGTGCTCCACGAAGTGCAGCGCCCCGCCCGGCTTCAGCACCCGGCGCAGCTCGGCCAGCGCTGCGGCGAGGTCCGGGATCGTGCACATCGTGAAGGTCGACAGGGCGGTGTCGAAGGAGCCGTCGGCGAAGGGCAGTACCTGGCCGTCCAGGCCGGCCCGCGAGACGGGCACCTTGGCGGCGGCCAGCCGGTCCCGGCCCAGCCCCCAGCCGACGTCGGACGGCTCGACCGCCTCGACCCGGGTGACCGCCGGCGGGTAGTGCGGGATGTTCAAGCCCGACCCGAAGCCGATCTCGACGACGTCGCCGGTCAGCCCCGCACAGGCCCGCGCCCGCATCGCCGCCACCTCGCGGGTGCCCAAGGACGTGTTGGCGATGCGCGGCACGACGTGGTCGGTCCAGAGCCCCATGGCGCGCACCGTAGACCTGATATCTGGCCACCCACCAAGACGGACGTACGGTTTGGTGCTAGGGTCGCTGCTGTGCCCAAGGTGACCGACGACCAGCTCGCGGCCCGCCGCGGCGCGATCCTGGCCGGCGCGCGTCGAGCCTTCGCCCGGCACGGCTACGAGGGCGCGACCGTCCGCGTGCTCGAGACCGAGACGGGACTGAGCCGCGGCGCGATCTTCCACCACTTCCGCGACAAGGAGGCGCTGTTCCTCGCCCTCGCGGAGGACGACGCAACCCGCACCGCGGAGGTCGTCGAGCGGGCCGGCCTGGTGCAGGTCATGCGCGACCTCAAGGACAAGGACGCCGGCTGGCTGGGCGTCCAGCTCGAGGTCCGCCGCCGACTGAGGACCGACCCGGCCTTCGCCGCCTCCTGGGCTGAACGGCAGGACGCCCTCTCCCGGGCGACGACCGAGCGGCTCGAGCGGCAGCGCGCCGTCGGCGCCGTCCGCACCGACGTCCCCCTGCCTGTCCTGGTCGACTTCCTGCGGCTGGCCTTCGACGGGCTCGTCAGCGGGCTCGCAGCGGGCATGCCGACCGAGCACCTGACCGGCGTCCTCGACCTGGTCGAGGGCGCCGTCCGCACACCACGACAAGACCCGCAAGGCACCCACCACTAGCGTCACGGCAACGCACGACGCGACGAGCACGAGGAGCACACATGGCCAGTCAGGACAGCTTCGGCGCACGCAGCCAGCTGGAGGTGGGCGGGCAGTCCTACGAGGTGTTCCGCCTCGACCAGGTCGAGGGGGCCGCCGACCTGCCCTACAGCCTCAAGGTGCTGCTCGAGAACCTGCTGCGCACCGAGGACGGCGCCAACACCACCGCCGACGCGATCCGCGCCATCGCCGACTGGGACCCCGCGGCCGAGCCCGACACCGAGATCCAGTTCACGCCGGCCCGGGTGCTCATGCAGGACTTCACCGGCGTGCCGTGCGTCGTCGACCTGGCCACCATGCGCGAGGCGATGGCCGACCTCGGCGGCGACCCGAAGCGGATCAACCCGCTGGCGCCGGCCGAGCTGGTCATCGACCACTCCGTCATCGCCGACTTCTTCGGCAGCTCCGAGGCCCTCGGCCTCAACAGCGCCCTGGAGTACGAGCGCAACCGCGAGCGCTACGAGTTCCTGAAGTGGGGCCAGACGGCGTTCGAGGACTTCAAGGTCGTCCCGCCGGAGACCGGCATCGTGCACCAGGTCAACCTCGAGCGGCTCGCGACGGTCGTGTTCACCCGCGACGGTCAGGCCTACCCGGACACCCTCGTGGGGACCGACTCGCACACCACGATGATCAACGGCCTCGGTGTGCTCGGCTGGGGCGTGGGCGGCATCGAGGCCGAGGCCGCCATGCTCGGCCAGCCGGTCTCGATGCTCATCCCGAAGGTCGTCGGCTTCAAGCTGACCGGCGAGCTCCCGGCCGGCGCGACCGCCACCGACCTGGTCCTCACCGTCACCGAGCTGCTGCGCAAGCAGGGCGTCGT
>JBBSLB010000105.1:0-8752 GCA_038255675.1 Mycobacteriales bacterium | reverse complement strand
CGCGACCAACGACCACCACCCGATGCTGGTCGCGCTCGGCAAGGACATCGAGGGCGGCTTCGTCTGCGCGAACATCGCCAAGACGCCGCACATCCTCATCGCCGGCGCCACCGGCGCCGGTAAGTCGGTCTGCATCAACTCCCTGCTCGTCAGCATCCTGACGCGGGCCACGCCCGACGAGGTCCGGATGGTGCTCATCGACCCCAAGCGGGTCGAGATGACCGCCTACGACGGCATCCCGCACCTCATCACGCCGATCATCACCAACCCGAAGAAGGCCGCCGAGGCCCTGCAGTGGGTCGTCCGCGAGATGGACATGCGGTACGACGACCTCGCCGCCAGCGGGTTCCGGCACGTCGACGACTTCAACAAGGCGGTGCGCGAGGGCAAGCTCGTCGCGCCCGACAACAGCGAGCGGGTCTACCAGCCGTACCCGTACCTCATGGTGATCATCGACGAGCTCGCCGACCTCATGATGGTGGCGCCGCGCGACGTCGAGGACTCGATCGTGCGCATCACCCAGCTCGCCCGGGCTGCCGGCATCCACCTCGTCATCGCCACGCAGCGGCCGAGCGTCGACGTCGTCACCGGCCTGATCAAGGCCAATGTGCCGTCCCGGCTGGCGTTCGCGACGAGCAGCGGCACCGACTCGAAGGTCATCCTCGACCAGCCCGGCGCGGAGAAGCTCATCGGCAAGGGCGACAGCCTGTTCCTGCCGATGGGTGCGTCCAAGCCGATGCGCATCCAGGGCGCCCTCGTGACCGACGCCGAGGTCACCGCGGTCGTCGCGCACTGCAAGTCCCAGCGGCAGCCGGCCTTCCGCGACGACGTCGTGGTCACGCCGGCCAGGGAGCGCGAGGTCGACGAGGAGATCGGCGACGACCTCGACGTGCTGTGCCAGGCGGTGGAGCTGGTCGTCACCACGCAGTTCGGCTCGACGTCGATGCTGCAGCGCAAGCTGCGCGTCGGCTTCGCCAAGGCCGGCCGGCTCATGGACCTGATGGAGAGCCGCGGCATCGTCGGGCCGACCGAGGGCAGCAAGGCCCGCGACGTGTTGATCCGACCGGACGAGCTCGACAGCGTGCTGGCCGTCATCCGCGGCGAGGACGTCCCCGCCGGCGACGAGTAGGCCCTCAGGTCAGGCGGTCGAGGGCAGCGCGGCCGGCACGGCGACCGAGCGGACCAGCTCAGCGGCCGGGCGGGCCAGCAGGTAGCCCTGCACGAGCCGGCAGCCGGCCTCCTGCAGCGCCTCCAGCTGCTCCAACGTCTCCACGCCCTCGGCGACCAGGTCGATGCCCAGCTCGCCGGCGAGCGCCATGACCCCGCGCATGAGCACCCGTCCGGCCTGGCCGGGCAGCTCGGCGGTGAACGTGCGGTCCAGCTTGATCCGGTCGACGGGCAGCTGCTGCAGCCAGGACAGCGTCGAGTAGCCGGTCCCGAAGTCGTCCAGGGCGGTCCGTACCCCGATGCGCCGCAGCTCGGTCAGCCGGGCGGTGACCGTCGGCAGGTCGACCAGCGACTGGCTCTCCACGACCTCCAGGCAGAGCAGACGCGGGTCCAGGTCGTGATCGGCCAGCGCGGTCCGCACGGCCGAGACCAGCCGCGGGTCGACCAGGGTCCGGCCGCCGAGGTTGACCGACAGCTGCAGCGGCTGGTGGCCGGGGTCGCGGGCCCAGATCGACGCCTGCGCGCAGGCAGCCCGCACCGCCCAGAGGTCGAGCTCGACGACCAGCCCGCTGTCCTCGGCCATCGGCAAGAAGGCGCCCGGGGGCAGCAGCCCGAGTCGCGGGTGCTCCCAGCGCAGCAGCGCCTCTGCACCGACGACGGTGTGCACGGCGCCGTCGATCTGAACGATCGGCTGGAAGTGCAGGCGCAGCTGGTCGGTGGCGATCGCCACGGCGAGCTCCTGCTCCAACGACGGTCCGTCCCCGCCGGTGACGGGAGCCTCGTCGGCGCAGGAGATCTGGTTGCGCCCGCGCTGCTTGGCGACGTACATCGCGGTGTCGGCGGCACGCAGCAGGCGGTCGGCGCGCCCCTCGGGGCCGTGGTGCAGGGCGACGCCGACGCTGGTCGTGACGCGCAGGTCGCGGCCGTCGATCCGGAAGGCGATGTCGAAGCTGGCCACGATGCGCTGGGCGACGTCCTGGGCGCAGGGCAGGTCAGGCAGATCGGTGAGCAGCACGGCGAACTCGTCGCCGCCCATGCGGCCGACGCTGTCGCCGGGGCGCAGGCAGCCGCGCAGCCGCGCGGCGACCTGGCGCAGCAGCTCGTCGCCGGCGGCGTGGCCGAGCACGTCGTTGACCTGCTTGAAGCGGTCCAGGTCGCAGAACAGCACCCCGACGCCGGCGCTGCTCGAGCAGGCGCGCAGCGCCTGATCCAGGCGATCCCCGAGCAGCAGCCGGTTCGGCAGCCCGGTGAGGTCGTCGTGCAGCGACTGGTGCTTGATCGTCTCGACCAGTCGCGCGTTGAAGAGCGCCGTCGCCGCCGAGTCGGCGACACCGGCCAGCCTCGCGGTGCGCTCACCGAGGTCGCCGGGGGAGCCCTCGGCCGTGGCCCAGCTGGCGGTGGCGACGCCGAGCAGGTCGGCGCCGGCCATCAACGGGACGGCCAGGCACATCCCGACGTCGATCGCGTCGAACAGCGCGGTCAGCGACGGGCCGACCTTGCCCTGATGGAGCACGCGGGGCTGCCGACGGGCCAGCATGTCCACCAGCTCGGGGTTGTCCTCGGGGCGCAGCGGATTCCCCAGGAGCACGTCGGCCTGGTCCGGGGTGAGCCCCTGGACCGCGGCGGTGCGCAGCTCGCCGGCCGAGCTGTCCCACAGCAGGACCGCGGCGCTGCTGCAGCCGACGATGCCGGGCAGCGCCTCGGCGACGACCTCGGCGGCAGCGGCGCTGCTGGCGGCGGTCGCGAGCTGGTGCGAGAGGCCGAGCAGGGCGGTGGCGCGCTCCTCCCCGCGGCGGCTGCCCTCCACGGCGACGAGCAGGTCGAGAGCGACGGCGGCGTGCCGGGCGTAGGCGGCGAGCATCCGCTGCTCGTCGGCCGGGCCGGTCTGGCCCTCGCCGTTGAGCGCGGCCAGGCGGCCGTGGTGGCGACGGGTGGAGGCGACGTCGACGACGACGGCGGACGGCCCGAGGCTGCCGCCGGCGAGCATCGTCGCGGCGAGCCGGTCGGCGTGCTCGGCGTCCAGGCCGGCACTGAAGACGAGCCGCTCGCCGCTGCGCGGGCTCTCGACGGCCAGCAGGTAGGCCGGGGCCAGCACGGCCGAGGCGGCCCGCTCGGTGATCCGCTGCAGCACCTCCTCGAGGTTGTCGCTGCTGACCAGGTCGCTGGCGACCGACTGCAGCGCGTCGAGCTGGAGCCGCAGGACCGCCAGCTCCGGGTCCTCCAGCTCGGTCCGGTGGCGCCAGCGCGATCGTCGGGCCCAGGTGACCGTGTAGAGGCAGGCGGGGTAGCCGTCGGACTCGCACTCCTCATGCAGGATCCGCGCCTCGGGCAGCCCGAAGACGGTCGGGATGACGGAGAACAGGCCCTGCGCGTAGAGGCAGTCCAGCCGGGAGTGCGCGTAGCCGTCGCGCAGCTCGTACCGGATCGTCGCGTGCGTGCTGCCGAGGTCGAGGACCTGCATCGTCGAGGTGGTGGAGAACTTCCCGACCGCGCGCGGCAATGATCGGAAGACCTGCCGGGGGGAGCCGAGCCGGCGCAGCACGGTCGTCAGGGTCGGACTCAGTCCGTTGCGCAGCGCGCTCGCGCCGACGGCGAACATCGCGTCCGGCCGGCCGACGGCGGCGGTGGCCTGCTCGAACAAGCGGATCCGGGTGTCGTAGCTGACCCACCGGGCGGGCTCGCTGAGCTCGGCCAGGGTGTGCTGCACGCCGGCCGCCTCGACGACGCGGCGCACCCCCGCCTCGCCGAGGTGCTCGCGCACGTAGGCGAGGACGAGGCCGGTCGTCGCGGAGGAGGTCTCCCGGCTGGCCGTCACACGCCCGCATCGTCGGGAGTCGCGTCCTCCTTGAGCCGTCGGGGGAGCCGTAGACTCGGCCGATGACCTCCCCTCGCCGCGTGTCCCTGGTGACGCTCGGCTGTGCCCGCAACGAGGTCGACTCCGAAGAGCTCGCCGGCCGGCTCGACGCCGCTGGCTGGGAGCTCTCGGACCAGGCGCCGGACGTGATCGTGGTCAACACCTGCGGCTTCGTCGAGAGCGCCAAGAAGGACTCCATCGACACCCTGCTGGCCGCCTCCGACACCGGCGCCAAGGTCGTCGCGGTCGGCTGCCTGGCCGAGCGCTACGGCGAGCAGCTCGCCGAGCAGCTGCCCGAGGCCGACGCGGTGCTCGGCTTCGACGCCTACGCCGGGCTGCCCGACGCCCTCGGCGCCGTCCTGCGCGGCGACGTGCTGCCCAGCCACGTACCGGGCGACCGCCGCAAGCTGCTGCCGATCAGCCCGGTCGAGCGCGCCCGGGCGGTCGAGCCCGGCGTGATCGACATCGGACTGCCCGGCCACGCCGGCGGCCCGACCGTGGTGCGCCGCCGGCTCGAGGACAGCCCGGTCGCACCGCTGAAGCTCGCCTCGGGCTGCGACCGCCGGTGCGCCTTCTGCGCGATCCCGAGCTTTCGCGGCTCGTTCGTCAGCCGCCGGCCCTCCGACGTCCTGGCCGAGGCCCGCTGGCTGGCCGAGCACGGCGTTCGCGAGCTGGTCCTGGTGAGCGAGAACAGCACGTCGTACGGCAAGGACCTCGGCGACCTGCGGCTGCTCGAGACGCTGCTCCCTGAGCTGGCGGCGCTCGACGGGATCGAGCGGGTCCGGCTGAGCTACCTGCAGCCGGCCGAGATGCGGCCCGGGCTGGTCGAGGTGCTCACCGGCACCCCCGGAGTCGCGCCGTACTTCGACATGAGCTTCCAGCACTCCTCGGCTCCGGTGCTGCGCCGGATGCGGCGCTTCGGCAGCACCGAGAGCTTCCTCGCGCTGCTCGAGACGATCCGCGCCGGCGACCCGACGGCGGCCGTCCGCAGCAACGTGATCGTCGGCTTCCCCGGCGAGACCGAGGACGACGTCGCCGAGCTCGAGCGCTTCCTGGTCGCCGCGCGCCTGGACGCCGTCGGGGTCTTCGGCTACTCCGACGAGGACGGCACCGAGGCCGAGCACCTGCCCGACCACCTGCCCCAGGACGTCGTCGACGCCCGCGTCGCGCGTCTCACCGAGCTGGTCGAGGAGCTGACCAGCCAGCGGGCCGAGGAGCGGGTCGGGGAGCTGGTCGAGGTGCTCGTGGACGCCGTCGTCGACGGGGCCGTCGAGGGCCGCACCGCCGGTCAGGCGCCCGAGGTCGACGGCGCCACCACCCTGACCGGCCTCGGCACCGACGTGCTCGTGCCCGGCGACCTGGTGCGGGCGCGGGTCGTCGCCAGCGAGGGCGTCGACCTGGTCGCCGAGCTGGTCGAGCTGCACAGCCCGGCCCGGCGGCCGGCGGCCGCGCTCGCGTGAGCGGCCGACCGACGGACGGGGCCGCCGCGGTGGTCAGCCCCTGGAACATCGCGAACTACCTCACCGTCCTGCGCCTGCTGCTCGTGCCGGTCTTCCTGGGCCTGCTGCTCGCCCGTGAGGGCGAGGACAGCGGGCTGCGTCTTGCGGCCGCCGGGGTCTTCCTGCTGGCGGCGTTCACCGACCGCGTCGACGGCCAGATCGCCCGCAGTCGCGGGCTGGTCACCTCCTTCGGCAAGCTCGCCGACCCGATCGCGGACAAGGCCCTCATCGGAGCCGCGCTGGTCGGTCTGTCGCTCCTGGGCGAGCTGCCGTGGTGGGTCACCGTCCTGGTGCTTGTGCGCGAGGTCGGCGTGACCGTCCTGCGCTTGGTCGTCATCCGGCACGGCGTCATGCCGGCCGGCCGCGGCGGCAAGCTCAAGACGGTCCTGCAGACCCTCGCCATCACCCTCTACCTGCTGCCGCTCACCGGCGGCCTGCGCTCAGTGGCTGTCGGCGTGATGGTCGCCGCCGTCGTGCTGACAGTCGTGACGGGCGTGGAGATCGTGGCCAAGGCGCTGGTCCTGCGCACCACGTCCGCGCGGGCCGACATGAAGCGGCAGCGGTCCCGCTCGTGAGGGCGGCCGTGGTCGCCGTCGGCGACGAGCTGCTGCTCGGCGACATCGTCAACGGCAACGCCGCTTGGCTGGGTGCCCACCTGGCCGCCGTCGGCGCACCGGTCGTCCACTCGGCGATGGTCGGCGACGACGTCGGGCGGATCGTCACCGCCGTCCGCCGGGCGCTCGAGGACGCTGACGTGGTCCTGCTGACCGGCGGTCTGGGCCCGACCGTCGACGACCTCACCCGCGACGCCGTCGCCGCTGTCGCCGGCGTCCCGCTCGACCGCGACACTGCGCTCGAGGCCTCGCTGGTGGAGCGCTTCCGGGCGTACGGCTACACCGATCTGCCCGCGGCCGTGCTGCGGCAGGCCGACGTCCCCCGCGGGGCGCGGGCGCTCGACAACCCCGTCGGCAGCGCGCCCGGGCTCCGCGTCGAGCTCGGCGAGCAGCTGCTGTTCGCGCTGCCGGGCCCGCCGCACGAGCTCGCCGCCGTCATGGGCGACGGGATCCTGGACGAGCTCGCCGCCCGCAGCGGGGCGGTCGTGGTCACCCGCACCCTGCACTGCGCGGGCCTGGGCGAGAGCGCCGTGGCCGAGTTGGTCGAGGCGGCCGTCGACGTTCCGGACGGCGTCGCGCTGGCCTATCTGGCCGGCGGGGCGGTCGTCCGGGTCCGGCTCACGACCGCGGCGCCGACCGTGGCGCAGGCCGACGCCGTGCTCGGGCCGCTGCTCGAGGCGGCCTGTGCGCGCCTTGGCGACGCCGTCTTCGGCCGCGACGACGAGAGCCTGCCCGGCGTCGTGAGCGGCCTGCTGCGCGCGGCGGGGCAGACCGTGGCGGTCGCCGAGTCGTTGACCGGCGGCCTGGTCGGCGCGGCCCTGACGGACCTTCCCGGCAGCAGCGAGGTCTTCCGTGGCGGCCTGCAGGTCTACGCAACCGACCTCAAGACCGCGCTCGCCGGCGTGCCGCCCGACCTGCTCGCCGAGCACGGGCCGGTGTCGGTGCCGGCCGCTGAGGCCATGGCACGGGGCGTCCGTGAGCGGCTCAGCGCGTCGTACGGTCTGGCGCTGACGGGCGTGGCCGGGCCGGGGGAGGCCGACGGGCACCCGGCCGGGACGGTCGTCGTTGCGGTCGCCGACGCGCGCGGCGCCGTCAGCCGGCAGGTGCGGCTGCCGGGTGACCGGGCCCGGGTGCGTCTGCTCGCCGTCACCGCCGGGCTCGACCTGCTGCGCCGCCGCCTCGTCAGCGACGCACTTCGCTGACAGCGGACGTGGCGTGGCGTGCCGCGTCGGCGCCTGGCGGGTACCGTGACGGCCCGGACGAGGAGGTGATGGCCGTGGCGGTGCTCCGCACCCTTCTGGGCGAGGCCCTGCGCACCATTCGCCTGAGCCAGGAGCGCACCCTTCGGGAGGTGTCCTCGGCCGCGCAGGTCAGCCTGGGCTACCTGTCCGAGGTCGAGCGCGGGCAGAAGGAGGCCTCCTCCGAGCTGCTGGCCAGCATCTGCCGCGCCCTGGGCGTCCGGCTCTCCGACGTCCTGCGCGAGGTGAGCGAGAGCCTGTCGGTGCTCGAGCCCGAGCCCGCCCCGGTGCACGTCCCGGACACCCGTCCCGCCGGCCTGCCGGCGCTCGAGCCGGTCGGCGCCGGCGGGGCCTCGCTGCGCACCTCCGTGCACGCCGTGCGCGACGTCGCCGCCTAGCCCGTCCCCGCCGCGTGAGCTCGTCCGACGCCCCTGTGCGTGCGGCCGGGCTGCGTACCCGCTCCGGCAATGCCATGCAGCGCACCCGGGCGGCGATCCTGGACGCCGCCGCCTCCTGCGTGGAGCACGACGGCGTGCGTCGCACGACGATGGGCGAGCTGGCCCGCACCGGCGGGGTGGCGAAGGCGACGCTCTACAACCACTTCCGGACCAAGGAGGCCGTTGTTTCCGCCCTGCTGGAGGCGCGCGTCGAAGCGCTGGTGGTGCAGTGCCGGGCGTTGGCGGGCCAGGACAGCCACGTCCCGGGCCCGTCGGCCGGCGCAGGCACCGGCCTGGCCGCCGCACTCGAGCACGCCGCCGAGGCGCTGGCCGCTTCCCGGCCGCTGCGGCGGGTGGCCGAGCAGGAGCCCGCGCTGCTGGCGCCGCTGGCCGTGCCCGGCGACGGCCGCGCCTGGGCAGCGGTCCGAGAGGGCGTCGAGGCCGTGCTCGTGGGCGGGGGAGCGCAGGCCGACCCGGCCCGCGTCGAGCTGGTGCTGCGCTGGCTGCTCAGCGGCCTGCTGTGGCCGCTTCCCGGCCCGGCCGCCCGCGTCCAGGCCGAGGCGCTGACCGCCGCTCTGCTCGCGGGAGCGTCCAGCCCGACTCCGCCGGGCAGAGCCTCCGACGCCCGCAGCGGCAGGGGCTTGGGCTGGCCCGCCTCGACCTGACAGACTGAGCGTCCACGAGCGAACTGGAGCACCTGATGGCCAACCCCTTCGTCAAGGGCTGGAAGTACTTCCTGGCGTTGCTGTCCGGCAAGCTGGACGAGCACAGCGACCCCAAGATCCAGATCCAGCAGGCGATTGAGGAGGCGCAGCGCTCCCACCAGCAGCTGACCCAGCAGGCGGCGGCCGTCATCGGCAACCAGCGCCAGCTGGAGATGAAGCTGGCCCGCCAGATGAGCGAGGTGGAGAAGCTGCAGGGCTCGGCCCGCCAGGCGCTGGTG
>JBBSLB010000104.1:0-8774 GCA_038255675.1 Mycobacteriales bacterium | reverse complement strand
CTCGAGGGAGTTCACCCGGGCGCTGCCGAGCGTGTACGCGGTGAGCGCCGTCCCGAGGGCGAGCCGCTGGTGCGGCAGGAAGGGGTGCGCCGAGCCCTCGGCGTCCGGCGGTGTCCGGTTGACGGCCACGTGGATTCCCGCCCACGGGTCGGCGCTGCTCACCGCCCAGTCGCTGCCGGCCGCGAGCGACGCCCCGGCCGCGTGCAGGTCGGCGAACGGGTACTGCCGCTCGGCCAGCCCCTCGCCGAGGAAGGGGATCGTCAGCTCGTCCATCTGCGGCTCGTGCACCGCCCACAGCGGCTGGATCGTGGCCGTCGCGCCGAGCTGCGCGAACCGGGGCACGTCGTCGGGGTGCACGACCTGAAGGTGGGCCAGGTGGTGCCGCGCGTCGCGCGGGCCGTTCGCCCGATGCGCCGCCTCGAGCGCGTCGAGCGCCTCGCGCACCGCGCGGTCGCCGAGGGTGTGCAGGTGCACCTGGAAGCCGTCGGCGTCCAGCGCGGTGACCGCCTGCCGCAGCAGGTCGGGGTCGACGAAGGACAGGCCGGCGGCGCCGGTGGAGCAGCCGCAGGCGTCGCGGTAGGGCTGGGTCATCGCCGCCGTGAAGTTCTCGGCGATGCCGTCCTGCATGATCTTGACCGTTGTGGGTCGGAAGCGGCCGCCCCCGGGGGCGCTCGCGCGGCGCTCGCGCAGGTCGGGCAGCTGCTCGAGGCCGCGCTCCCGGTCCCACCAGAGGTCGCCCACGACCCGCACCAGCAGCTCACCGGCGGCATCGGCGGCCAGGTAGGTCGCCAGGTTGTCCGGCCGACCGAGGTACGGGCCGACGATCGCGTCCTGCCAGGCAGTGATGCCCAGCGACAGCAGGTGCGTCTGCGCGGCGAGCAGGGCGGCCCGTCCGTCCGCGGCCGTGGTTGCAGGCAGCAGCCGGCCGACCAGGCTCGCAGCTCCCTCGTGCAGCAGCCCGGTCGGCTCTCCGTCGGGGTCCCGCTCGATCCGTCCGTCCGGCGGGTCGGCGCGGGCGCGGTCGATCCCGGCGAGGCGGAGCGCGGCGCTGTTCACCCAGGCGCCGTGGCCGTCCCGGTTGGCGAGGAAGACCGGGCGGTCGGGCAGCACCGCGTCCAGCACGTGCCGGTGCGGCCGGCCCCCGGGGAAGGATTCCATCGCCCAGCCGCCGCCCGTGACCCAGTGCCGCTCGGGGTGGGCCCTCGCGTAGGCCTGCACGCGACCCACGAGCTCGACCAGATCCGTGCTGTCCTGCAGGTCGCACTGCAGCAGGAGCGCGCCCGCGAAGACCGGGTGGACGTGCGCGTCCTGGAAGCCCGCCGTCACCAGACCCCCGGCCAGGTCGACGACGTCGGTGCCGGCACCGGCCAGCTCGCGCACCTGCTCGTCCGGTCCGACGGCGCTGACCTGCCCGTCGGTGACCGCGACGCCGGCGCGGACAGCGGCCCCGTCCAGGAAGGCGCTGCCGCCGAGGAAGATGGTGTCCGCTCTCACGGCGGCAGGTTAGGCCCTGCCGCACTCCAGGAGTCGGGACCTCCGGCCCTGTCGTCCGCCGGCGCCGCGGAACCAGGATGGGCGCGTGACGGTCGAGGCAGGCGTGGGAACCGACCCGTGGCACGCGCGCTCGCCGGAGCAGGCGCTGGGGGCCCTGGGGACCGACCTGGCGACGGGGCTGGACGTGCAGGAGGCCGCCGCCCGGCTGGTCCGCGACGGGCTGAACGCCCTGCCGGCCGGTGCTCGCCCGGGGCTGCTCCGCCGGGTGCTGCGCCAGCTCACCGACGCGCTGGTGCTCGTGCTGCTGGCCGCCGCCGGGCTCTCCCTGGTGGTCGGCCAGCAGGTTGACGCACTGGTCATCCTCGGCGTGGTGGTCATCAACGCCGGCGCCGGGCTGCTGCAGGAGTCGCGGGCCGAGTCGGCCCTGAGCGCGCTGCAGGCGATGGTGCGCACGTCCGCGCGGGTCGTCCGGTCCGGCGCGCGGGAGACGGTCGACGCGGAGCAGCTCGTGCAGGGCGACCTGGTCCTGCTGGAGGCCGGCGACAAGGTGCCCGCCGACCTGCGCCTGGTCGCGGAGCGGGAGCTGGCCGTCGACGAGTCGGTCCTGACCGGTGAGTCGCTCCCGGCGCAGAAGGACCTGCCGTCGGTGGACCCGGCCGCGGGGGTCGCCGACCGCCGGGACATGGCCTTCGCGGGGACGCTCGTCACGGCCGGCAGCGCGACGGGGCTGGTCGTGGCCACCGGCATCCGCACCGAGCTGGCCGAGGTGCAGCGCCTGGTCGGCGAGGTGGCGGTGCTGGCCACCCCGCTGACCCGGATCCTGACCCGGTTCAGCAAGGTGCTGACCGTCGTCATCCTCGCGCTGGCGGCGCTGGCGTTGGTGGTGGGCCGGCTGCACGGTCAGTCCTGGGCGGAGACGCTCCCGGCTGCCGTGGCGCTGGCTGTCGGGGCGATCCCGGAGGGGCTGCCCGCCGCGCTCACCATCACCCTCGCGATCGGGGTGACGCGGATGGCCCAGCGGAAGGCAGTCGTGCGCTACCTGCCCGCCGTCGAGACCCTCGGCAGCACGACGGTCGTCTGCACGGACAAGACCGGCACCCTGACCGAGAACCGGATGTCGGTCACCCGGATCAGCGCCGGGGGCGGCGGGTTCGACGTCCGGGTCGACGAGGACGGTGGGCGCTCGCTGGTCGACGACCGGGGCGCGCCCGTGGTGGTCCGGCAGGGCACGGCGCTGTGGTGGTGCCTGGCGACCGGAGCCGGCTGCAACGAGCTCGTCGTCGGCGGGCGGGCCGTCGCCGAGCTGGCCGGGGACCCGACCGAGCTGGCCCTGCTGCAGTCCGCCGAGGCCGGCGGGCTGGACCTGACCGCGCTGGAGCGGGCCTGGCCGCGCACCGCGGTGCTGCCCTTCTCCTCCGAGCTGCAGCTCATGGCGACCCGCCACGCGCGTCCGGGTGGGGGAGCCGTCGTCCTGGTCAAGGGGGCCGTCGAGCGGGTCCTCGCGCTGTGCGCCGCCGCCGCTGATGCCGACGCAAGACCGGTCCCGCTGGACCCCGAGGCGATCGCCCGTGAGGTGTCCGGCCTGGCTGCGCAGGGGCTGCGGGTGCTGGCCACCGCCGTCGTCCTGGAGGCCGACCCTGACCCGGACCCGTCCTCGGAGACCGGCGGCCTCGGTGAGCAGGCGCTGCGCGGGGAGCTGCTGCTCGTCGGGCTGCAGGCGATGTGGGACCCGCCCCGGTCAGCAGCCGCCGACGCGGTCGCGACCTGCCACACCGCCGGCGTGCAGGTCAAGATGATCACCGGTGACCACCCTGCGACAGCGGTCGCCATCGCGCGCTCGGTCGGGCTGCACGACGACGGCGCGGCCGTCGTCGTGACAGGGGCGGAGCTGGCGCTCATGGATGACGAGCAGCACGGCCAGGCCGTCCTGGACGCCGACGTCTTCGCCCGGGTGAGCCCCGGGCAGAAGCTGCGGCTGGTGCAGGCTCTGCAGGCGCACGGCCACGTCGTCGCCATGACCGGTGACGGGGTGAACGACGCCCCCGCGCTCAAGCAGGCCGACATCGGCGTGGCCATGGGTGTCAGCGGCACCAAGGTGGCGCAGGAGGCCGCCGACATGGTGCTGCTCGACGACGACTTCTCGACCGTCGCGGCGGCCGTCGAGGAGGGTCGTGGTGTCTTCGAGAACCTGGTGAAGTTCCTGACCTGGACGCTGCCGACGAACCTCGCCGAGGGCCTGGTCGTGCTGATCGCGGTTCTGCTCGGCACGACGCTGCCGATCCTGCCCACGCAGATCCTGTGGATCAACACGACCACCGCGGTGCTGCTCGGGCTGACCCTGGCCTTCGAGCCGAGGGAGAGCGGGGCCATGACGCGCCCGCCGCGCCGGCCGGAGGCGCCGCTGCTGTCGCGGCCGCTGCTCGCGCGGATGACCGTCTGCGGCATCACCCTGCTCGCGGCGACGTGGGCGGCGTTCCTGCTCGAGCAGTCGGCGGGCGGCACGGACGCCGTGGCGCGCACCGCCGCCGTCAACGCCCTTGTCGGGCTGCAGGTCGTCTACCTGTTCGCCTGCCGGTCGTCGACCCGCTCGGCCTGGCGTCTCGGGCTCTGGACCAACCGGGTGCTGCTGCTCGGTGTGGGGCTGCAGGTCCTCGCGCAGGCGCTGCTGGTCTACGCGCCGGCCGTGCAGGACCTGTTCGGGACGGCGCCGCTCGGCGCGGACGCCTGGCTGCGGGTGCTCGGCGTGGTCGCGCTGGGCGCCGTCGCGCTGACCGTCGACAAGGCGCTGCGCACGCGGCGCTCCGCCGCGGAGCACGTCGCGTGACCGGCGCAGAGGCGCCCCGCGTCGTGGAGACGCACAGCGCCCTGATCTTCCTCGTAGGTGACCGGGCGTACAAGGTGAAGAAGCCTGTTGCGCTGGGCTTCCTGGACTTCAGCACGCTCGAGCGGCGACGGGCCGTCTGCCAGGACGAGGTGGAGCTGAACCGTCGCCTGGCGCCGGACGTCTACCTGGGCGTGCACGACCTGGTGGGCACCGACGGTGTGCCGTACGAGCACCTCGTGGTCATGCGGCGGATGCCGGCCGAGCGGGCGCTGAGCGCGTTGCTCGAGGCGGGCGAGGACGTCCGGGACGACCTGCGCCGGCTCGCCCGGCTGCTCGCCGGCTTCCACGCGACGGCGCACACCTCACCGGCGATCGCCGCGGCCGGATCGGCGGACAGCGTGCGGCAGAACTGGTCCACGGGGCTGGCCGCACTGGGCGAGTTCGTCGGACCGGTGCTCGACCCGGCGAGCTACGACGACCTGTGTCGGCTGCCGGCCCGCTACCTCGACGGACGGGGGCCGCTGTTCGCGCTCCGGCAGGCCGAAGGCCGGATCCGCGACGGGCACGGCGACCTGCTCTGCGCCGACGTCTACTGCCTGGCGGACGGGCCGAGGGTGCTCGACTGCATAGAGTTTGACCCACTGCTGCGCTACGGCGACGTGCTGCTCGACGTGGCGTTCCTCGCCATGGACCTCCTGGACCGCGGCCACCCCGAGCTGGCCGCGTCCTTCCTCGCGCAGTACGAGGAGTTCTCCGGTCAGTACCAGCCGACGTCGCTGACCCGGCACTACCTGGCCTACCGGGCGCAGGTCCGCTGCAAGGTGACCTGCCTACGGTGGGCGCAGGGCGACGAGAGCGCGCGGCCCGCGGCGCAGCAGCTGGCCGCGCTCGCCCTGTCACAGCTGGCGGACTCCGCCGTCCGGCTGGTGCTCGTGGGCGGGCCGCCGGGCGTCGGCACGACGACCGTCGCCGGAGCGCTGGCCGACCGGCACGGCTGGGCGCTGGCGCGCTCGGACGTGGTGCGCAAGCAGCTGGCCGGGCTGCGCCCCGAGCAGCGCGCCGCGGCGCCTCTGGACGAGGGCCTCTACGCCCCCGGCAGCACCGACCGGACGTACGGCGAGCTGCTCTCGCGCGCCCGCACCGCGCTCGGGCTCGGTGAGTCGGTCGTGCTCGACGCGAGCTGGTCGGACCCCGCGCGGCGCGCCGCCGCCCGCGCGGTCGCCGACGAGACCAGCAGCGAGCTCGTCGAGCTGGTGTGCACGGCGCCGCCGCAGCTCGTGGCCGAGCGGACCGCGCGGCGCGCGGCCGAGGGTCAGGACGCCTCCGACGTCGGCCCGCGGACGGCGGCCCTGCTCGCTGAGCGCTTCGCGCCGTGGCCGGAGGCGCACGCGCTCGACACGACCCGGCCGCCCGACGCGGTGTTGGACACTGCCACAGAGATCGTGCGCGTCCGCTCGAGCGGACCGCAGTCGACAATGATGGGGCACACATGACGAGAACCGATGGTGCGCAGGACCTCGAGCAGGCGTTGGCCTCCCCGGACCCGGACGAGCTGAGGGCGCTGGACGCCTGGTGGCGGGCCTGCAACTACCTGACCGTCGGGCAGATCTACCTGCAGGCCAACCCGCTGCTGCGGGAGCCGTTGCAGGCCGGTCACGTCAAGCCGCGGCTGATCGGCCACTGGGGCACCAGCCCCGGGCTGTCGTTCGTCTACGCCCACCTGAGTCGGCTGGTGCAGCGCACCGGGCAGGCGTCGCTCTACCTCGCGGGCCCCGGCCACGGCGGCCCGGCGCTGGTCGCGGCGGGCTGGCTGGAGGGCGCCTACAGCGAGGTCTACCCGGCCATCTCCCAGGACGCCGAGGGGATGGCCCGGCTGTTCCGGCAGTTCTCGACCCCCGGCGGCATCCCGAGCCACGTGTCGGTGCCGACGCCCGGTTCGATCCACGAGGGTGGCGAGCTCGGCTACGTCCTGCTCCACGCCTTCGGGGCGGTGATGGACAACCCCGACCTCCTGGCAGTCGCGGTCGTCGGTGACGGCGAAGCCGAGACCGGTCCCCTCGAGGGCTCCTGGAAGGGGATCTCGTTCCTCAACCCAACCCACGACGGCGCGGTGCTGCCGGTGCTGCACCTCAACGGCGCGAAGATCTCCGGGCCGACGGTGCTGGCGCGCAAGCCGCGGGCCGAGGTCCGGTCGCTGCTGGAGGGTCACGGCTACGAGGTGCTCGAGGTGGAGGGCGACGACCTCCCGGGCATGCACCTGCGCTTCGCGGCGGCGCTGGCCCGGGCCTGGACGTCGATCAAGGAGATCCAGGCTGCCGCACGCTCCGGGACGGCGCCCGCCGGCCGGCCGCGCTGGCCGCTCATCGTGCTGCGCAGCCCCAAGGGCTGGACGGGCCCCGACACGGTCGACGGCGTGCAGGTCGGCGGGACGTTCCGCGCCCACCAGGTGCCGCTGTCCGGGGTGCGCGACGACCCCGCCCACCTGGCCCTGCTCGAGCAGTGGCTGCGGTCCTACCGGCCCGAGGAGCTCTTCGACGAGCACGGCCGGCCGGTGCCGGAGGTTCTGTCCGCGGGTCCCGCAGGCGATCTGCGGCTGAGCGCGACGCCGCATGCCAACGGCGGCGTGCTGATGAGGGATCTCGACCTGCCCGACTTCCGGGCGTACGCGGTGGACGTGCCCGACCCGGCTCGGGTGCGGCTGGAGAGCACCCGCCGGCTGGGCGAGATGCTGCGCGACGTCTACGCGGCCAACCCCGACCGGTTCCGCCTGTTCTGCCCGGACGAGACGAACAGCAACCGGCTCGGCGCGGTCTTCGAGGTCAGCGACCGGGCATTCATGGAGGCGACGACGCCCGACGACGTGGCCCTCTCGGGGTCCGGCCGGGTGATGGAGGTGCTGTCCGAGCACAGCTGCCACGGCTGGCTGGAGGGCTACACGCTGACCGGCCGGCACGGCCTGTTCGCGACGTACGAGGCCTTCGCGATGGTCAGCGCGTCGCAGACGATCCAGCACGGCAAGTGGCTGCAGGAGGCGACCCGGCTGCCGTGGCGCGCCCCGGTGCCGAGCCTGAACGTGCTGCTGACCTCGACCGCCTGGCGCAACGACCACAACGGCTTCAGCCACCAGGGCCCCGGACTGCTGCAGAACGTCATCGTGCAGCGCGGCGACGTGTCGCGCGTCTACCTGCCGCCGGATGCGAACTGCCTGCTGTCGGTGGCCGACCACTGCCTGCGGTCACGGTCGTACATCAACGTGATCGTCATCGACAAGCAGCCGCAGCTGCAGTGGCTGAGCATGGATGAGGCGGTGGAGCACTGCGCGCAGGGCGCGGGCACGTGGGACTGGGCGGGCAACGAGGACGACACCGCCGACCCTGACGTCGTGCTGGCCTGCGCCGGTGACGTCGTGACGATGGAGACGGTCGCCGCGGCGCAGATCCTGCGCGAGCGGCTGCCCGGGATGCGTGTGCGCGTTGTCAACGTCGTGGACCTCATGGCGCTGCCGCGCCGGCGGGACCACCCGCACGGCATGAGCGACACGCTGTTCCGGGAGCTGTTCACCGACTCCGTCGACGTCGTGTTCGCCTTCCACGGCTACCCGGGCGCGGTGCACCAGCTGGTGCACGGGCGGCCGGACGCGGACCGCTTCCACGTGCGCGGCTTCGTCGAGGAGGGCACCACCACGACGCCGTTCGACATGGTCGTGAAGAACCGCGCCTCGCGCTTCCACCTGGTCATGGACGCGATCAACAACGCGAGTCGCACACCGCCCGGGGCGACCGAGCTGATGGCGTGGTGCGAGGCCAGGCTGGCCGAGCACCGGGCACACGTGATCGAGCACCTGGACGACCTGCCCGAGATCACCAGCTGGGTGCTCGACGTCAGACCCGGCGAGGAACCCGACCGGTCAGGCTGAGCACGGCCTTCATCGCCCGGTGCGCGGGGTCGGCGGCGGGTGCGTACATGCAGGGGCAGCCGCCGTCGATGACCGTCAGGCCGTGCTGGCGGCCGAGCTCGACGGCGGCGGGGGAGACGCTGCCGGCGTCGACCGAGCGGTGCATCCACACCGCGTCGACGCCGAGGTCGACGCACTCCTGCACGGTCGCCTCGGCGTGCTCCGGGCTGGTGCCGATGACGACCGCCTCCAGCCCGCCGGGCACCGAGGCGAGATCCGGCCAGCAGCGGTCGCCCTCGACGGTGGAGGTGTTGGGGTTGACGGCGACGACGTCGTAGCCCCGATCGCGCAGGCGCCGGTAGACGACGTTGGCGCCGTGCGTCTTCGGTTCACGCGAGACACCTGTGACGGCGATGCGGTTGCGGCGCAGGAAGTCCTGGGCAGCGACGGACGTGCGGACGGGGGTGCGGACGGTCATGACGAGCTCCTCAGCGGCTGGGGCCGGCCCGGGTCTTGCGTTGGACGCGGTGGACGCACAGGCTGCGAGTGCGCGGGAGGACG
>JBBSLB010000103.1:0-8848 GCA_038255675.1 Mycobacteriales bacterium | reverse complement strand
GCGCAGGACTTCGAGAAGGCCGCGTCGCTGCGCGACAAGGAGAAGACGCTGCTCGGCGAGAAGGCCCAGCGCGAGAAGGAGTGGAAGGCCGGCGACATGGACGTCGTCGCCGAGGTCGACGACGAGCAGATCGCTGAGGTCCTCGCGATCTGGACCGGCATCCCGGTCTTCAAGCTGACCGAGGAGGAGACCGCCCGCCTGCTGCGCATGGAGGACGAGCTCCACAAGCGGGTCATCGGCCAGCAGGAGGCCATCAAGGCCGTCTCGCAGGCGATCCGCCGCACCCGCGCCGGCCTGAAGGACCCCAAGCGCCCCGGCGGCTCGTTCATCTTCGCCGGCCCGTCGGGCGTCGGGAAGACCGAGCTGTCCAAGACGCTGGCCGAGTTCCTGTTCGGCGACGAGGACAGCCTGATCCTGCTCGACATGAGCGAGTACATGGAAAAGCACACCGTCTCGCGCCTCGTCGGCTCGCCCCCCGGCTACGTCGGCTACGAGGAGGGCGGCCAGCTCACCGAGAAGGTGCGCCGCAAGCCGTTCTCCGTGGTGCTGTTCGACGAGGTCGAGAAGGCGCACCCGGACGTGTTCAACACGCTTCTGCAGATTCTTGAGGACGGTCGTCTGACCGATTCCCAGGGTCGGGTCGTCGACTTCAAGAACACCGTCCTGATCATGACGTCCAACCTGGGTACCCGGGACATCAGCAAGGGCTTCAACCTGGGGTTCCAGAAGGACGGCGACACCCAGGGCGCTTACGAGCGGATGAAGACCAAGGTTCAGGACGAGCTCAAGCAGCACTTCCGCCCCGAGTTCCTCAACCGCATCGACGACATCGTGGTCTTCCACCAGCTCTCCGAGCCCGAGATCCTGCAGATCGTCGACCTGATGCTGGCCCGCTTGGACGGCCAGCTGAAGAACAAGGACATGGGGCTGGAGGTCACGACGTCGGCCAAAGAGCTGCTGGCCAAGAAGGGCTACGACCCCGTGCTCGGCGCCCGGCCGCTGCGCCGGACCATCCAGCGCGAGCTGGAGGACCAGCTGTCCGAGCAGATCCTCTACGGCACCCTCACGGCCGGCAACATCGTCGTGGTGGACGTCGAGGGCGAGGGCGAGGAGGCGAAGTTCGTCTTCCGCGGTGAGCCCAAGCCGACCGACGTGCCCGACGCCCCGCCGGTCGACCTGGCCGGCGGCCCCGCCGGTCCGGCCGGGCCCAGCGCCGGCAACCCGCCCGCCGCCGAGGCCTAGCCAGCCCGCACGTCCCGCCAGGGGCGGCCACCCGCACCGGGTGGCCGCCCCTGCGGCGTCCGTGGCCCCGTGGCGGTCCGGAGGGCGCGTCAGGCAGGCAGGGCGTACGTGCCGTCGGGCAGCGGGTCGACCAGGCCGTCGGCGACCAGGCCGTCCAGGGCGCGGGCCCGTTGCACCGGCTCCTCCCACACCGCCGCGAGCAGGTCAGGCTCGACCGGGCCGGGCGCATCGCGCAGCACCGCCAGCAGCCGTCCGCGCACCTGCCGGTCGGTTCCGGCGTAGCCCTGCGGCCGCTTGACGGGGGTGTCGAGCGAGGGCATCCCGGCCGCCCGCCACGCGCAGCTCGCCCGCACCGGGCACACCGGGCAGCGCGGGGCCCGGGCGGTGCACACCAGCGCGCCGAGCTCCATCAGCGCGACCGAGCCGGTGGCCGCCCGCTCGGGGTCGTCCGGCAGCAGCGCCTCGACCAGCGCGAGATCGGCACGGCGTACGGCCGCGTCGGCCACCCCCTCGACGACGCGGGCGACCACCCGCCGCACGTTGGTGTCGACGACCGGCACCCGCTGCCGGTAGGCGAAGGCGGCGACGGCCCGGGCGGTGTAGTCGCCGACACCCGGCAACGCGAGCAGCTGCTCGACGGTCGAGGGCAGCACCCCGCCGTGGCGTTCGACGACGGCCACTGCGGCGGCGTGCAGGCGCAGCGCACGGCGGGGGTAGCCCAGCCGTCCCCACATCCGCACGGCCTCGCCGGAGGGGGCGGCGGCGAGCGCTGCCGGGGTGGGCCAGCGCTCCAGCCAGGCGGCCCAGGGGTCGAGCACCCGCGCGACGGGGGTCTGCTGGAGCATCACCTCGCTGACCAGCACCGCCCAGGCGTCGACGCCGGGCCGGCGCCAGGGCAAATCGCGGGCCGACGCGGTGTACCAGTCGGTCACGAGCCTGACGAGCGGGAGCACCTGCCGAGGCTAGGCTCGCGAGGATGCCTCTGCACTGGCGGCCGGTCGGTCCCGAGCCCGTCTCGACGTACTGGCTCCGCCGTGCGCTGGTGGCCGCGGGCGCGGTGCTGCTGCTGGTGCTCGCGACCTCGCTGCTGGGCGGCGGTGGTGGCGAGCCCGACACGCTGGCCGGGGCCCCGACGGGCTCGCCCCGCGCGTCCGCGCAGCCGTCGGTCGACCCGTCGGCCTCCGCGGACCCCTCCGCCGACCCCTCCGCCGGCCCCTCCGCCTCCCCTGGCCCGTCGGCCTCGCCGACCCCCAGCGGCGGTGCTGCCTGCGTGCCGACGGTGCTCGAGGTGAAGCCCAGCGCGGGCGAAGCGAGCTACGCCGCCGGTGCCAGCCCGCGGCTGTCGTTGTCGATCACCAACACCGGCACCACCCCTTGCACCCGCGACCTTGGCCAGGCTCAGGTCGAGCTCACCGTGACCTCCGGGAGCGACCGGATCTGGTCCAGCGACGACTGTGCTCCCGGCGGCGACCCCGACGTCGTGACCCTGGTGCCGGACGAGCCGGTGGTGCAGAGCACGACGTGGGACGGCCGCCGCTCCCTGCCTGGCTGCGCGGGTGAGAAGGCCCAGGCGCAGCCGGGCACCTACCGCGTCAGCGGCCGGGTCGGCGACCTGCGCGTCGACGGCAGCTCGTTCACCCTGACCGGCTGAGCGCCGGCCAGGGCAGCGGCTGACGGCGAGCCCTCAAGCAGCCTCCCCGGACCGCCGACACCTCTCCCGCCGGGACCCCGCACCGGCAGGTCAGGAGTGCGACAGGTGCCGGACGACCACGCGCGCGGTCCGTCCCCCCGACCGCGCCGCGGCTTCCCGCCGGAGGCGGTGGCCGGGCTGCGCGACGCCTTCGCCGGCGAGGTCGCCACGCGCCTGCCTCGCTTGCTGCAGCTGCTCGACGGCCCGCCCGGTCCCGATGCCCTGCGCGACGCCCACACCCTCGCCAGCAGCGCGGTCGTGGTCGGCGCAAACGACGCCTCGCGGATCGCGCGCGCGCTCGAGGCCGAGCTCGGGGGTGCAGCCGACCCGGCCGAGCTGCACCGGCTGGTCCGCGAGCTGGCGGCACAGCTCGGCGCCTGGGTGCCCGCGTGAGCCCCGATCGCCCGTCGCCCGTCGCGGTGGTGGTCGTCGACGACTCCCCGGTCCAGCGGCGCTTCCTGCGGGCGGCTGTCGAGGCCGAGGGGGACTTCGCCGTCGTCGGCGAGGCCTGCAACGGCAAGGAGGCCGTGGCGCTCGTCGAGCGGCTACGGCCGGCCGCAGTCCTCATGGACCTCGACCTGCCGGTCATGAGCGGCATCGAGGCCATCGAGCGGATCATGAGCGCGCACGCGACGCCAATCCTGGTCTACAGCGCCTTTGTCGCCGGCGCCAACAGCGAGAACGCGCTCGAAGCGCTCGCCGCCGGCGCCGTGGACGTGCTCGCCAAGCCCGGCCCCGAGGACACCGGCACCCTCGACGAGTACGCCGACGTGCTGCGGCGCAAGCTGCGCGTCGCCGCGCGGGTGCGCGTCATCACCCACCCACGCGGGCGGCTGCGCGCGCAGGGGCTGACCGGCACCGCCCCCTCGCTCGGCTCGGCCACCCCGCGCCGCCCGCTGGCCCCCCCGGCCGAGCCCTGTGCGGAGGGGCGCGACGCCGTCCGGCTGGTCGCCGTGGGCGCCTCCACCGGTGGGCCGCAGGCGCTGCTCACCCTGCTCGGCCAGCTGCCGGTGGACCTCGACCAGGCCGTGCTCGTCGTCCAGCACATGGCCGAGGGGTTCATCCCGGGCCTGGCCTCGTGGCTCGACGGGCTGGTGCCGATGCCGGTCGTGGTCGGCGAGAGCGGCCGCCGGCTCGTGCCCGGCACGATCACCATCGCGCCGAGCGGCGGCAACCTGCTCGTGCAGGACGACCGGCTGCGGGTGCTGTGCACCCCGCCCGAGCCCGGACAGTTCCACGTCCCCGGTATCGATGCCAGCTTCGAGAGCGTCGCCCGCGCGCTCGGCCCGCGTGCGGTCGGCGTGCTCCTCACCGGCATGGGCCGCGACGGCGCCGCCGGGCTGCTCGCCCTGCGCGGCCGCGGAGCCCTCACCCTGGGCCAGGACGAGGCCAGCAGTGCCGTCTACGGCATGCCGGCGGCCGCGCACGCCCTCGGCGCCGTCGAGCACCAGCTGCCGCTCGAGCAGATCGCGCCGGCGCTGCTGATGGCCCTGGGTCGGGCGCTGGCATGAGGGACACCCGGGTCGCGCTCGACGACGCCGACTTCGCCCGGCTCCGGCTGCTGCTCTCGCGCGCCGCCGGGCTGGTCTTCGACGCCTCCCGCCGCGACTCGCTGGGCTACTCGATCCGTGAGCGGCTGCGCGCGACCGGCATCGCGAGCATCCCGGACTACCTCGACCTGGTCAGCGCGGCCGGTTCGGCGGAGCGCCAACGGCTCATCGACGAGGTGACGATCCAGGAGACGCACTTCTTCCGGAACCCGCCGCAGATGCGGGCGCTGCGCGAGCACGTGCTGCCCGAGCTGTTGCGCGCCGCCGCCGAGAACGGCCGTCGGCTACGGGTCTGGAGCGCCGGCTGCTCGACCGGCGAGGAGCCGTACACGGTCGCGATGATGCTGCGCGAGCTGCTCCCGACCACCGCCGGCTGGGACGTCAAGGTCCTTGCCACCGACGTCTCCGAGGGCGCCCTGGCCGCCGCCGGCGCTGCGGTCTACGGACCGCGCGCGGTGCAGCTGGCGTCCGCGGCCGAGGTAGCCCGCTTCTTCCTCGCGCGCGCCGACGGTCGCTACGAGGTCCGGCCCGAGGTGCGCGACCTGGTCGAGCTGCGCCACCACAACCTGGTGCTGGACGCCCTGCCGGAGGACGGCCTGGACCTGGTCCTGTGCCGCAACGTGACGATCTACTTCGGCCGGGACACCACCCGGGCCCTCATGGGCCGGCTGCACGCCGGCCTTCGTGACGGGGGCTACCTGTTCCTCGGCCACTCCGAGACGCTGTGGCAGGTCAGCGAGGACTTCCGCCTGGTCGCGCTCGGCACCGGAGAGGGGGCGGCGTACGTCTACCGGCGGCTCGACGAGCCGGCCGCGGACCGACGCGCCGTGCTGCCCGACCGGCGCACCCTGCAGGAGCTGCCGCTGCCCGTTGAGCGCCGCGTCGCCGTCCGACGCGCGCCCCGGTCGTTCGGCGGCGAGCTCGCCGCGCTGCCGCGCCAGGTCCCTCCCCAGGACGCGCTGCCCGAGGATGCGCTGCCGGCCGTCCGCGAAGCCCTGGCCCAGGGGCGGTACGAGGACGCCGCCCGATGGGCCCGCCTGGCCGGTGCCGCCGACCCGCTGCGCGCCGAGGTGCACTACCTGCTCGGCCTGGCGCTGGTCGACCAGGGGCTCGATGCCGAGGCGCTGCCGGCCCTGCGCCGGGCGGTCTACCTCGACCCGACCGACGGGCTCGCGCACTTCCTGCTGGCCGGCGCGCTGGCCCGTTGCGGCGACCGCCCGGCCGCCGCGCGCGAGTACCGCGCCGCCGCGCAGGAGCTGGCCCGTCAGGGGGACAGCGCGGACGCACCCGAGCTCGGCGGGCGCAGCGCCCGCGAGCTGGCCGCGCTCTGCGCCACACTCGAGGGACAGCTGTCAGGAGGAGGGGCATGAGCGGCCTGGTGACGTTCCGGCTCGGTGAGCGGGAGTACGCCACCCCGCTAGCGGCCGTGCGCGAGGTCGTGCGGCTCGAGGGCCTGGCCGACCTTCCCGGCATGGCCCCGCCGCTGGCCGGCGTGCTCGACCTGCGCGGCACCGCGCTGCCCGTGCTCGACCTGCGCCGCGGCGCCGGCGAGGGCGCACGCGGCGACGTGCTCGTGCTCGAGCGCGGCAGCGCAGACGGCCGCGACGGGCTGGTCGACGGCAGCACGGTCGGCGTGGCCGTCGACCAGGTGCGTGCGGTGGTCGCCGAGAGCGAGCTGCCGCCGGCCGGGGCCGCGACCGAGCAGGGCGTCCTGCCCGGCTACGTCGTCGAGGTCCTGCGCGGCCCGTCCGGGGTGGTCTTCCTCGTCGACCTCGCCCGCATGGTCGACAGCGCCCGCACCCCCGCCTGACGCGGAGCGCCTAGACGTACCGCTCGAGGATCGAGCTCTCGGCCAGCCGCGAGAGCCCCTCGCGGACCGAGCGCGCGCGGGTCTCGCCGACGCCCTCCACCGCCTGCAGGTCGTCGATGCCGGCGGCGAGCAGCTTCTGCAGCCCGCCGAAGTGCTCGACCAGCCGATCCACCACCAGCCCCGGCAGCCGCGGCACCTTGGCCAGCAGCCGGTAGCCACGCGGGCTGACAGCCGTCTCGAGCGGGTCGGTCCCATAGGGGAAGCCGACCGCCTTGGCGACCAGCTGCAGGTCGAGCAGCTCGGATCCCGACAGGCTGTCGAGCTCGCCCATCGCGTCCTCGAGCTTGCGCTGCTTGCGGCCGCCGCCGGTCACCAGGTAGTCACGCACGATGAGCTCGCGCTCGCCGTCGACGCCGGCCATCAGCTCGTCGAGCTGCAGCGACAGCAGCCGCCCGTCGGTGCCGAGCTCGACGACGTAGCCCTCGATCTCGGTCGCGATGCGCCGCACCATCTCCAGGCGCTGGCTGACGGCCATCGCGTCGCGGACGGTGACAAGGTCCTCGATCTCAAGCGCCGACAGCGTGCCGGCGACCTCGTCGAGGCGGAGCTTGTAGCGCTCGAGCGTTGCCAGCGCCTGGTTCGCGCGGGACAGGATCGAGGCGGAGTCGTCCAGGACGTAGCGCAGGCCGTTGACGTAGAGCGCGATGATCCGCATCGACTGGCTGACCGAGATCACCGGGTTGCCGGTCTGCCTCGCGACGCGCTCGGCGGTGCGATGGCGGGTGCCGGTCTCCTCCGTCGGGATCGACGGGTCGGGTACGAGCTGCACGCTGGCGCGCACGATCTTCGAGAGGTCGCCGGTGACGACGACAGCGCCGTCCATCTTCGACAGCTCGCGCAGCCGCTGAGCGGAGAAGTCGACGTCGAGCTCGAAGCCGCCGGTCGAGAGCGCGTCCACGCCCTTGTCGTGGCCGAGCACGATGAGCGCGCCGGTGTTGCCGCGCAGGATCCGCTCGAGGCCGTCACGCAGGGCCGTGCCGGGGGCGACCTTGGCCAGCGTGTCGCGCAGCAGGTCGTCGCTGCTCGCCACCCGCGGTCCTCCGATCGACTAGCCCGTATGGCGGAGTGTAGGGAGGCGGGCCCCGCGACAGCTGCCCGCATGGCCCCGGCGGCGTGTCCCAGACCTACCGGGCGTAGGCCGCCAGGGCCTCGAGGGCCCGGACGAGGTGCTCGAGCTCGACCACGGCGGCGCCGTCCGGGACCGTCGTCAGCCGCTTGCGCGACCCCGGCGGGACCAGGATCTTGCGGTAGCCCAGCCGGGCCGCCTCGGCCACCCGCTGCGGCAGCTGGCCGACCGGCCGCACATCACCGGACAGCGCGACCTCGCCGATCACCGCCACGTCGGCCGGCATCGCGACGTCCATCCGCGCCGATGCGACGGCCAGGCAGACGGCGAGGTCGGTCGCCGGGTCGGTGAGCCGCGCTCCGCCGACGGTCGCGACGAAGACGTCGCGGTCGAGCGTGAAGCCGGCCGCCCGCTCGGTCACCGCCAGCAGCATCGCGATCCGCGCAGAGTCCAGCCCGGTCACGCCGCGGCGTGGGTTGGGGGAGGCCTGCGAGGCCACCAGCGCCTGCACCTCCGCCGGGACCGCGCGCCGGCCGTCGACGGCGACCGCGACGGCAGTGCCCGGCACCGGGACGTCGCGGTGGCTGCGGAACAGCTCGGACGGGTCGGGGACCTCGCGCAACCCGTTGTCGCACTGCTCGAAGCAGACGACCTCGTCAGCCGGTCCGTAGCGGTTCTTCACAGCACGCAGGAGCCGGAGCGAGGTGTGCTTGTCGCCCTCGAATGTCAACACGGTGTCGACCATGTGCTCGAGCGCGCGCGGCCCGGCCACGCTGTTCTCGCGGGTCGACTGGCCGATCATCAGCAGCGGCATCCGGCGCGACTTGGCCACCCGCACCAGCACCTGGGCGACCTCCTGCACCTGGGCCATGCCGCCGGCCCGGCCGTCGATGGCGGCGGACGCGATCGCCTGGACGCTGTCGACGACGAGCAGCACCGGGTCGTGGGCCTCGACGTGGCCGAGCAGCGCGCCGAGGTCGGTCTCCTCGGCCAGCAGCACGCCCGGCGCCACCGCCCCGATCCGCCGAGCCCGGACGCCGATCTGCTCGACGCTCTCCTCGCCGGAGACGTAGAGGACGTTCGCCGTCTGGTTCCGCAGGGCCATCGTGTGGGCGACGGTGTTGAGCAGGGTCGACTTGCCACAGCCGGGCTCACCGGCCAGCAGCACGACCTGCCCCGCGACCAGGCCGCCGCCGAGCACGCGGTCGAACTCGGCCAGCCCGGTCAGCTCGCGCGGCACGCGTTGCTCCACGACCTGGGCCAGTGGTCGGGCCGGGTGCTCGGGCACGGAGCCGCCGCCGCCGGACTTCAGCCCGGGCAGCGAGCGGACGGCCTGCGCCTCCACGATCGTGCCCCACGCCTGGCACTGCGGGCACTGGCCGACCCACTTGGCGACACTCACCCCGCACTCCCCGCAGCGGTGGGCCGGG